>CAMTIM010000001.1 GCA_947072565.1 uncultured Peptostreptococcaceae bacterium
TTAAAAGAACAAAAGGAGGATGTTGAAGGACAACTCAAAACAGCAAATACTACTATTAAAGATCTAAAGAAAAACAATGGTGATAATGAAACTTTACAAAAAACAATTAAGGACCATGAAGTTACTATTGAAACTCTTAAAAAAGATAGTGAAGCTAAAATAAGAAATATTACTTTAGATGGAGCTATTGAAAAAGCTTTAACTAAATCAAAGGCAAAACATACTGATTTATTAGCAACTAAAATTGATAGAGAAAAGCTTGTTATTAGTGAAGATGGCAAGGTTAGTGGTTTAGATGAACAGCTTAAGGGATTAAAAGAGAGTTATAAAGACCTATTTGAAGAAAAGTTAAGTGGTAAACCACCAGTAAATACAGAAAGTTCATTATCAAATAATACTTTTGAAGCTTTAGTAAACAATGCAGATAATATGACAGCAGAAGAAGTGGCAGCACAATTTACTGCCATGAATGAAAATAAATAGAAGAAAGAAGGAATGTTAAATGTCAGTAGATGAATTTAAACCAACATTATGGGAAGGTGCTTTAATAGCAAACTTCCATTCAGTATCAATAGCAGAGGCTATGAGTACAAAACCAACAGATATTAAAGGTAAAACAGTAAAATTTAATAAAGTAAATGCAGGTAATTTAAAAGATTATGAGGGAGTTGTAAACTGGGATGATATAGATACAACAGATGTAGATATGACATTTGATAAGAAAAAATATTTTGCAATTAAACTAGATGACTGCGATAAAGTTCAAACTAAGGCAGATGTTATGGTAGCTACCACAGCAGAACATTCAGCTGTATTAGCAGAAACATATGATAAAGATTTCTTTATTACTTTAACAGCTGGAGCAAAAGCATCGAATGTTATAGGATCTAAGTCATCAAAAATCAAATTAACAAAAGCTAATGTTTATGATTATATAGTTGATTTAGGTACTAAGTTAGCTAAAAATAAGGTACCTAAGATAAATAAATTTGTTACAGTAGATGCAGAAGTATTAGGACTATTATCAAAAGATAAAAGATTTACATCTAATCCTAATGTACTATCAAATGGTTTTGTTGAAGGGCAAAAAATTAATGGGATGCAAGTAATGAGTTCTGAAGAGTTACCAACTGGTCAAATTGTAGCACATCATTTAAGTGCTGCAGGTTGTGCAAAACAACTTGATGAAATGGAAGCGATGAGGCTTCAAAATGCATTTGCTGATGGTATTAGAGGATTATGTATGTATGGTTCTAAAGTATTAAGAGAAGAAGCAATTGCAGTATTAAATTATGAAGTTGGTACAGATACAGACATTGATCCTATTAATGTTAATGTAACTAATACCGTTAATACTAAAACAGTAACAGAATAATTTAATAGAGGTTTTTTTACCTCTATTATTTTTAGGGTGTGATTAAATGGTTGAAAAGATAATAGAAGCTATAAAATTAAGACCAGGAATATCTAATATTGATGAATTTTTATTAGCCGATATAGTACAAGATGCTGTAATTGAAGTATCTGATTATATTAATATTAAAGAAGGAGAAGAACTTCCTTTAGGATGCATTAGTATTGTTAAGGATATATCTATTATTAAAGCCAATAAGCTTGGAAGTGAAGGTATATCTAGTGAAAGTTATAGTGGTGTAAGTCAATCTTACACTGAAGATATTCCTAAAGATATATTAAGAAAATTAAAAAGGTATAGAAAGTTACCAAGGTGATGTTATGAGTATTAATTCAAATATGAAACCTATAATGCTACAAAAGAAAGAAAAAGTTAAATCTCCTACTGGAGCGCCAAAAGAACAATGGGTAAATGTAAAAATTATTAATGTTGCTATTTTTAAGACTAATGATATGTTGAATACAAATAGCACTAAATATAATGAGAGCAGCCATACAGGGCTTACTTACTACAAAGATATAAAAGAAGGTGTAAATAGATTAGTTAAAGATAATCTTGTATATAACGTAACTAGTGCTAATCCTCAAGGGAGACTTAATAACTTACTATTGAAAGTAGTTGATACAAATGTCTGATAATAGCGAATTTATAAGGAGCATGGAGAATGCTACAATTGGCATTGTAGGAAAAGTTGCTAAAAATATGGAGATAGCGTGTTTACTTATAGAAGGTGAAGCAAAGAAAGGATGTCCAGTAGATCAAGGAATTTTAAGAGCGAGTATGCAGCATGATATTCAAATTAGTGATTCTGAAATAACAGGAATTATTTCTAATAGTTCTGAATATGCACCGTATGTACATCAAGGAACAGGGATATATGCTAAAGATGGAAATGGTCGTAAAACACCATGGAAGTATGAAGCTAAGGCGGGTAAATATAAAGGATGGCATATTACTAGAGGACAAAAGCCACAGCCATTCTTACAGAAGGCAAGAGATAGTAATAAAGATAAAATAGCTAAGATATTGGCAGGTGATTAGATGTTAGAAATAGCAATTAAAAATATATTAGATAAGGTAACAGGCCTAGAAGTTACTCCAGTATTTGGAGTAGGTGAAGGGCCTTTTATAACATATACATTAACGCCTACTAATGGTGGGGTAGTTAAGCAAAGTCAATGTGAAGTTAAAATAATTGATTCTGATTTTGATAATGCTTTAGAAATAAGAGAAAAGGTATTAAAAAAATTAGATATGGAAGATAGAGAACCTTCATTAGTGGACCACGATATTATTTTAAGAAGTGGTTTAGCTGGTGGGGGTTCTCTTTATAATGACAGTATTCAAATGTGGGAAGTATCCTGCATTTTTATTATTAAATGGAGGTGTAAATAATGTCTAAAGATAATAATGAGATAGTATTAGGTGCTGGAGAATTATTTATGTATGAATTCTCAGGAACAACAATACCAGAACATGACGAGATAGAAAAAGATGAACATAATGTAGGACATTGTAGTGGTGGATTTAGTATTGATTATAAGCCAGAAAAGTATGACGTGGTGAATTCTTATGGAAAAACAGTTAAAAGCTTTATAACTAAAGAAGAATTAACAGCTAAAACAGGAATATTAACATGGGCTTTAAAGAATCTGGCTTTACTTTCTACAGCTAAATTTAAAGAAGATAAGACTAAGAAAACTAGGACATTAACATTTGGTGGTGGAGGTTCTTTAAAAACAGTTCTTCTAAGATTTGTTCATGAAAAAGAAAATGGTAAGAAAATAAGGTTCACTATGATTGGTCAAGGTGGTAATGGATTTAGTTTAGAGTTTAATGATAAAGAGTTAACAGTAGATTCTGAGATAACAGCTATAGAATATATTAAGAATTTTTTAGCAAGCTTTGAAGAAGAATTGACAGATGAAGAAGCTACTGAAATAAAGGGGGAAGCATAGATGATAAATTTAAATGATTATGAAAATAGAGTAGTAGAATTTAAAATAGGTAATAGAACAGTAAGTGTCAAGGAGGCTTCTAATGGTCTGTATGAAAAAATGGTAAATTATGAAGTTATTACAGATAATAAAGAAGCTATAAAAGAACAAAGAAAATTAGTATTAGAGCAATTAAATAGAAATAAAGAAAACATAAAATTTAATGTTTCTGATATAGAGAAATTACCTCAAGCAGCTGTTATTAGAATATATCAAGAAGTTGGTATGTTAACTAGAAAAGCTCTTACTGACCCAAACTAAAAATGCCCCTTCCAGATGATCCAAGAATAAGGGAAGCACTTTTTAATAAGTACTTTCCTTGTGAGGATTGGGAAAGGGCATTTCATCTATGCACAAGCGAGATAAAAAGAATAGGTATTTATACAGGCTTAAGTTTTAAAGAGGTTCAGGAACTTTCATTAAGCCTGTTTTTGTTGTACAGAAAAGAAAGTTGGGTCTACAGCTTTAATAGGACAGAAGAAGGCAAAGAGTTTTTAAAAACTTTATGGAGATTACAACAAACTAAGGCAGATACAAAAGCAATAAGAGAGTTTACAGCAAGGAGGTGATATTATGGCAACAGGAATTGAGTTGGCACCATTGCAAACTAAGTTAGTAGTTAATGCTACAGAATTTAAAAGTGGTATGTATAGTGCATCTAAAGAAGCAGTGCAGGAAGCTGATAAGATAACTACACAGGTAAATAATAAATTGCAAGGCATAGGCGAGGGAATGTCTAATGTTGGTGGTAAATTAACCAAAGGTGTTACATTGCCATTAGCAGGTGTAGGAATAGCTACAGGTAAAATGGCTATGGATTTTGAAAGTAATTTTGCTAAAGTATCTACCGTTTTAGATTCAAATGTAGTTAATTTTGATGATTACAAGAAGGATATTCTACAAGCTAGTAGCGATAGTAAAATATCTGTAGATGAATTTAGTGAAGCTGTATACAGTTCTATTTCTGCAAGTGTTGATCAGACTAAAGCAGTTGAATTTACTACAAATGCTATGAAGCTTGCTAAAGGTGGATTTACGAGTGGTGCTAAAGCTGTAGATGTAATGACTACAGCTATAAATGGTTATAAGTTAAAAACAGAAGATGCAACTAAAATATCTGACTTGCTTATTACTACGCAGAATCTTGGTAAGACTACAGTTGATGAATTAGCATCTAGTATGGGTGCTGTTATTCCAGTTGCTAGTGCTGCTAATTATAGTATTGAGGAATTAAGCACAGCTTATGCATTAATGACTAAGAATGGTATCGCTACAAGTGAAGCTGGAACATATGTTAAATCTATGCTTAGTGAAATAACTAAGAGTGGCTCTATAACAGATAAAGCACTTAGAGAGTTAACTCATAAAGGATTTGCTGATCTAAAAAAAGAAGGAAAAAGTACTACTGAAATTTTTAGTATGCTAAATGAATATGCTAAGAAAAATAATATAACTCTTAAGGATATGTTTGGATCTGTAGAAGCTGGTTCTGCCGCTATGGTTTTAGCTAGTGGAGAGGGAAAAGAATATAATGAAATATTACAGGCTATGGGAAGTAGTGCTGGAGCAACTCAAAGTGCGTTTAATAAGATAGATGCAACTCCAGCAGAGCAATTAAAAGGATCATTAAATAGATTGAAAAATGCTGGTATACAACTTGGAGAAAGCTTAATACCGATGGTTAATAAGGGTGCCGACTTAATAGGCGTTTTAGCAGATAAGTTTGGTAGTTTAACAACTGAGCAGCAAGAAAACTTAGTTAAGTGGGGGGCACTTGCAATTATTGTAGGTCCAGCATTAAAAATTATAGGTAATGGTATTTCCACATTCTCTACATTAAAAACTACAGTAAGTGGAGTATCTACAGCTTTAGGATTATTTAAAACTGGTGCAACTGTGGCAAGTGTAGCAACCGAAGGAGTAGCAACAGCAGCTGCAACAGCTGGAGGAGCAACGGCACTTGGTGGACTTGCTACAAGTTTAGGAAGTGTAGCGGTAGCATGTGCTCCAGCAGCATTAGCGGTAGGGGCCGTAGCAATAGCAGGATATGAAATTCATAAAGAATTAAGTAAGGAAGTTATTCCAACTGTAGACTTATTTGCAAATAAAGTAACTACAGCATCAGGTCAAGTAACTATGGGCTATGCAGGTATGGCATCTAATACCAGTAATAGTGTAGTAAAAATAAGTGAAGCGACTAAAACAGCTGTTCAAGCATATATGGATATGGATAATCAAACTACGCAAACATTATATAATCAAAAAATTAATCATGCTGTTATTACTGGAGAAATAGCTAATGATACTATAACTAAATTTCAAAATATGGGCGAAACAATAAAAAATAGTCAACAAAAAAATTATGATGATATGTATAATAGCACAGCTAATTTCTTTGCAGAAAATAGTGTCCTAACAGAAGAGAAAGAGACAGAGATATTAAATAATATAACAACTAAACACCAAGAAAGAGAACAGAATATAGATCAATCTATGGCTAGAATACAAGAAATTTATGCTGGAGCTAAGGACGCTAACAGAGCTCTTAATGAAGAGGAAATGAATGAAATAAATACAATTCAACAACAAATGAGAGATAATGCAATAACAACTCTTAGTGAGACTGAACAAGAAGCAGCTGTTATAAGAGAAAGAATGAAGGAATATCAAGGAAGATTAACTGCTGAAATGGCTAGTGAAATGATACAAAAAGCTAATGAAGCAAGAGATGGAGAAATTAAAGCAGCTAATGAAAAATATGAGGAAATAATAAAACAGGCAGCAAGATTAAAAGAAGCTGGTCTTATTACAGAACAGGAATATAAAGATATGGTTACTTCTGCTCAAGGGGCAAAAGATGACCAAGTAAAAGCAGCCAATGAGGCTTGTCAGGGTGTAAAAGATGAAATAAGTAATGCAACTCCAGGAATAGGCAATGAAGTAGATTTACAAACAGGAAGAATACAAAGTAGCTATGATAAATTAAAAATTGGTTTATCTGGATTTTTTAAGTGGTTATTTGGTCAAAATGATGAGGCAGATAATAAAGCAAAAAGCTTAAATATAAATGGCTATGTAGCTAAAGACCACCCAAGCCCACATTATAATGGACTTAATTATGTTCCTTATGATGGGTACAGTGCAACATTACACAAAGGAGAAAGAGTGCTAACAGCTAAGGAAAATAAAGAGTATATACAAGGAAATGGCACATCTAGTAATGGGCTTACTCTTAAGATAGAGAATTTTAATAATAATAGAAATACAGATGTTAAAC
>CAMTIM010000002.1 GCA_947072565.1 uncultured Peptostreptococcaceae bacterium
TTATAGCATTATATGACTTGATAATTGATAATAATAATACATAATAATTATATTAGATATGTGTTATATCCAATTTATTTTTAGAAGTAGTAAATCAAGAACAAAAGGAGAAAGTAATGAAAAAATTAATGATAATAGAAGATTCTAAGGTAATAAGAGATGAGCTAGATTCTTTGTTAACTAAATATGGATATGAAGTCACAGCACCAGAGGAATTTGAAAATATATTGGATTATGTTAAATCAGAAAATCCACACTTAATATTACTAGATATAAACTTACCAGTATTTGATGGGTTTTACATATGTAGAGAACTAAGAAAGACATTAAATATTCCTATAATAATAGTAACAAGTAGAGATAGCGATATGGATGAACTTATGAGTATAAATTTAGGAGCAGATGATTTTGTAACTAAGCCATATAATACTCAAATACTTCTAGCTAGAATAAGTTCTGTATTAAAAAGAACATATAGTGATATAGATAATATGGATATACTTACATATAAAGATTTAAAGCTAAACTTATCTAAAGGTAGTATCGAAGCATTTGGAAATACCTTAGAAATCAGTAAAAATGAACTTAAAATACTAGCATACCTTATGAAAAATAAAGAAACAATAATATCTAGAAATAAAATGATGAACTATATGTGGAACTCTGATGTTTTTGTGGATGACAATACATTATCAGTAAATGTAAATAGACTAAGAAAAAAGTTAGAGGAAATAGGTTTAAATGACTATATTGAAACTAGAAGAGGATTAGGGTATATACTAAAATGAAAATAATAGAGTATTTAAAAGATAGAAGCTTATTTTTAATCATTAACGTAATAACATTTCTTATAATGATAAGTATTATAATTGCACTTAATATAAGTTTAGAGTTTATATTAATTATTTTTATATTATGGTTTGTTCCAACTTTAACTTATATGGGTTTAGAATATATGAAATTTAAAAAATATTTCAATGAGTTAAACAGCATCTGTGAGAACTTAGATAAAAAATATTTACTATCTGAAGTTATAAAAGAACCAAACTTTATTGAAGAAAAAATAATATATGATTTATTAAAAGAAACTAATAGTAATATGAGAGAACATATTAACTATTATAAAAATTCACAAATTGAATATCGAGAATATATAGAAACATGGGTTCATGAAATAAAGACGCCTATAGCATCAACCATGTTAATTATCGAAAATAGTGAAGAAAACGATAATTATATAACTATGAAAAATGAAATAAAGAAAATAGAGGATTACATAGATCAAGTCTTATATTACTCAAAAAGTAATGATGTTAGCAAAGATTATATCGTAAAGGATTTTAGATTAGATGATATAGTCAAAAACAGTATAAAGAAAAATGCCAATGATTTAATAAACAAAAGAATATCAATAGATATACAAAACATTAGTGGAAATGTGTATACTGACCCTAAATGGCTAGAATTTATGTTAAACCAGATAATATCAAATTCTATTAAGTATTGTGATAAAAAAAATCCGAAATTAATTATATATTCAAAAGAAAATGAAAATAACAAAGTTCTAACTATAAAGGATAATGGAGTTGGAATAAGCGAAAAAGATATAGGGCGAGTATTTGAGAAAGGGTTTACTGGAGAAAATGGGAGAAGGTTTGGCAAGTCTACAGGTATAGGATTATATTTATGCAAAAAACTTTGTAATAAATTAGGACTAGGAATAGACTTAATATCAAAAGAAAATAAAGGAACAGAAATTTTAATTACATTTCCAATTGGAAAGAATGTTTTTAAAAATATATAATAAAACCAGGGTTATCTCTTAAGGGAAACTCTGGTTTTATTACAATAGCCTATTAATTGAATCTTACAAAAGTGTAACACTAAATATGCACTTGTGTAAGGCTTTTATTTATAAAAAGATGTATCATTAGCTTATCATATAACTAATGATAACAAGGAGGAACATATGGGAAATATTTTAAAAATAGAAAATATAGAAAAATATTATGGAAATAAAGAAAATATAACAAAAGCGATAGATAATATAAGTTTTAGTGTTGAAGAAGGTGAATTTGTTGGGATAATGGGTCCGTCAGGCAGTGGAAAAACAACACTGCTTAATTGCATATCAACAATAGATAATATATCAACCGGAAAGATAATAATAAATGAACAAGATATAACAAAACTAAAGTCAAAAGCATTAGATAAATTTAGAATGAACGAATTGGGGTTTATATTTCAGGACTTTAATTTACTAGACACTTTAACTGCATATGAAAACATAGCACTAGCATTAACAATACAGGGTGAAAACAGTTTGAATATAGACAGTAAAGTAAAAGATGTAGCTAAGAAATTAGGGGTAGAAGATGTACTTAGCAAATATCCATACCAAATATCAGGAGGACAAAAGCAGAGGGTAGCTTCATCCAGAGCTATAGTAACAAATCCATCGTTAATACTCGCGGATGAACCAACTGGAGCACTTGACTCAAAATCATCAAGACTGTTGCTTGATAGATTTGAATTTTTAAATAACCAATTAAAAACAACAATACTAATGGTAACTCATGATGCATTTACAGCAAGTTATGCACATCGAATACTATTTATAAAAGACGGTAAAGTGTTTAATGAACTAATAAGAGGTAATGACACTAGAAAAGAATTTTTTAACAGAATAATGGATGTTGTTGCATTACTTGGGGGAGATGACAACAATGTATTGTAAGATAGCATTAAACAATGTAAAAAAGAGCTTTAAAGATTATAGTATATATTTTCTAACTCTAACTTTAGCAGTTTGCATTTTTTATAGTTTTAATTCAATAGAGTCTCAAAGAGCTATTCTTGAGTTAAGTAAAAGTGAATCAGATTCTTTAGACATGCTACTTAAAATGATATCTGGAGTATCAATATTTGTAAGTGTTACATTAGGTTGTCTTATAGTTTATGCAAATAATTTTTTGATAAAAAAACGTAAAAAAGAACTGGGCATATATATGAGTTTAGGAATGGCAAAACAAAAGATTTCTAAAATATTAATATTTGAAACTCTCTTGGTTGGATTCATCTCACTAATAAGTGGACTTATATTTGGTATTATATTGTCACAAGGATTATCTGTATTTACTTCGAATTTATTTGATGTACCTATGAGTGAATACGAATTTATAGTTTCATTTAGTGCAATAGCAAAAACTCTATTTTATTTTGGAATAATATTTATATTAGCAATAATTCTTAATACATTTGTAATATCAAGATATAACATAATAGATTTGTTAACTTCATCAAGAACAAATGAAAATATAAAATATAAAAAGCCTGTAATCTATGTAGGTACATTCATAATATCAATTATGTTTATAGGTATTGCGTATGTATTGGTAAAAAAAGTTGGGTTAAAGGTACAAGATGTTAGGTTTGTAAGTTCTATAATATTAGGTGTTATAGGAACTTTTTTATTATTTTTCAGTTTAGGAGGTTTTGGTTTAAATACTATCCAAATAAATAAAAAAGTTTATTTTAAAGATCTTAATATATTCATATTAAGACAAATAAATAGTAAAGTTAATACCAATTTTTTATCAATGACTATAATATGCTTAATGTTATTTTTAACAATTGGAATACTATCAACTGGGCTTAGCTTCAAGGATACTCTTCAAAGCAGTGTTAAATCAAATACTCCATTTGATGCTACTTTAAAAATGTATACATCTAAAAAGGACAAGGTACAAAACATAGAGCAAGCACTAAAAAATATAAATTTTAAATTTGACAATAGCGAAGAGTATATTCGTTATGATGAATATCATGTTGAAGAAAACATAAGCCAGTCATTTGAAAAATATATAAAAAATAAAGATAATAAAGATTTATCTAAGTATAAAGATTCATATAGTCATATTGTCAAAAAAACAGAGTATAATAAAGTGCTCAAATTAAATGATGAAGATGAAATAACCCTACAACCGAATGAAGTTTTGATAACATCAAATAATTCATCCGTATATAAAACATTAAATGATATATTAAAGTACAATAATAAAATATTACTTAATGGAAAAGAATATATTATAAAAAATAAAAAAGTGATAACTAATTCATACCGAACATCTTTTATCGGAGACAATATTTTTTCTGTAATAGTAAACGATGAACTAACAAACAATATAAAAGTAGAAGCTTCATATATCAATGTTAAATTTAATGAAAATAATATTAATGCTTCCAAATCTGAAGAAAAAATTTTAAAATTAGATAGAGACTATAA
Source organism: uncultured Peptostreptococcaceae bacterium (assembly GCA_947072565.1). Classification (GTDB taxonomy): domain Bacteria; phylum Bacillota; class Clostridia; order Peptostreptococcales; family Peptostreptococcaceae; genus Romboutsia_D. The sequence goes on from CAMTIM010000002.1 coordinate 4,286, forward strand.
AGATAGAAAGATTAATTATGCTAAAGGTGGATTTATAAGTGTAGAAACTAAAGATAAAGTATATACAGAGAATAAAGGCATGACGACTACCGTATTATTTATAGGTATATACCTAGGTATTGTATTTTTAATATCAAGCATGGCAATTTTATCTCTTCAGCAATTATCAGAAGCTAGTGATAGCATTGAAAGATATAAATCATTAAAAAGAATTGGTGCAAATGATAAAATGATAAACAAAACCATATTTATTCAAACTTTAATATACTTTACCTTACCATTAGGAGTAGCATTCATACATGCTATAATTGGTATCGATGTAGTGAATGAATTTATAAAGATGTATGGTAACCCAGACATACAAACATCATCATTTATAACAGCATTGATATTTATCATAATTTATATAGGATATTTTTATGCAACTTATACTGGATACAAAAACATAATAAAAAATTCATAAACATAAAAGCTATAGGTTAATTAATCTATAGCTTTTATGCATTTAAAGAAAAGTATAAAACTATGCACATATGGAAAAATTAAAGAATAGATGAAAAATAATAAGCATTATACAAGGAGTGCCGAAATGCAAAATAAAAAACAAGCAATAATACAAAGCTCACTAGGATCTGTATTTTCTGTTTTTAGTGAAGAAGAATTAAAAAAAATAACAGATAAAGAAACTAGAAATATAGCAATTTCTGGTAAAATAAACAATCCTGGAATAATTGATGTTCCAGATGGAGCTACATTAGCAGATGTTATAACACTTGCAGGTGGATTATTAAACGACAGTGGATTTAAAGCAGCTCAACTTGGAATACCATTTGGAGGATTTTTAACAGAAAATAGTCTATCCAAAGAGTTAGATTTTAGTTTGTTTGACAAAGGAACTAGTAGAAATATAATTATACTCTCTCAAGAAGATTGTATAATACAATACGCTAAATTTTATGTAGATTATTTAATTGGTAAGATGCACGAGGGAGCAATTGAGCAATATGAAGTTGCAAGAAAAGAAATAATTAGGATATGTAAGCTTCTAGATAAAATAAGTAAAGGTAGAGCAAATATGCGTGATGTTTACTTATTAAGAAGACTTACAGCTACAGTGAAAGAAAAAGTTAATCAAACTCATAACATAATGGAAGAAATTATAGATAAATTTTATGGAGAAATTGAAGAACATATAGAAGAACATATATGTTCTACATCACAATGTAATCACCTTGTAAAACTAACGATAACATCAAAATGCATAGGATGCGGAGCTTGCAAAAGAGCATGTCCCGTAGATTGTATAAATGGAGAGCAAAAGCATCAGCACGAAATAGATTATACTAGATGTACACATTGCGGGCAATGTATAGCAGCATGTCCAGTTAATGCTATAACTGCTGGTGATAATACATTTAGATTCCTTAGAGATTTAGCTACTCCAAATAAAGTTGTGATAACTCAAATGGCTCCAGCTGTAAGGGTTGCGATAGGAGAAGCCTTTGGATTTGAACCTGGAATTAACCTAGAAAATAAAATTGCAGCAGCCCTTAGAAAATTAGGAGTAGAGTATGTGTTTGATACTACTTGGGCAGCAGATTTAACCATAATGGAAGAGGCAGCCGAACTGCAAGAAAGAGTAGAGAAATATCTTAAAGGTGATAAAGATGTAAAACTGCCTATACTTACTTCTTGTTGCCCTGCATGGGTTAAATTTATAGAACAAAACTATGGGGATATGTTAGATGTGCCATCAACTTCTAAATCACCTATGCAGATGTTTGCAACTGTAGCAAAAGACCTTTGGGGTAGAGAACATGGACTTGAAAGAGATCAAATTACATCAGTAGCAATTATGCCATGTATTGCTAAAAAATACGAGGCATCAAGACCTGAATTTTCGAGAGGTCTTAATTACGATGTGGACTATGTAATAACTACTAGAGAGTTAATAAAAATATTCGAAGACTCAGGAATAAATTTAAATGAGATAAAAGATGAACCAATAGATGCAGTAATGGGTGAATATACTGGTGCAGGAGTTATATTTGGTAGAACTGGTGGAGTCATAGAAGCGGCTACAAGAACAGCGGTTGAAAAAATGACAGGTCAAAGAGTTGATATTATAGAGTTTGAAGCATTAAGAGGTTGGGACTCATTTAGAGTTTGTGAACTTAAAGTTGGAGATATGGAACTTAGAATAGGCATAACATATGGACTAAAAGAAGCAGCAAAAATGCTTGATAAAATAAAAAGTGGGGAAGAATTTTTTCATGCTATAGAGATTATGGCATGTACATGTGGTTGTGTAGGAGGAGGGGGACAACCTAAAGCAAAAAATAGAATGGCAACACTGCAAAAAAGAGCTGAGGGGTTAAATTCAATAGATAAGTCATTAACAATTAGAAGATCATATGAAAATCCTGCTGTTTTAGCTATATATGATAAGTACTTAGACTTTCCTCTAAGCCATAAAGCACACGAACTTTTACACACAAAATATTTTGTTAGGGCAAAGAAAGATAAATAGGAAATTAAAGATAAAAGAAATGAGTGTGATTATATGAATGATAAAAAAATCTTTCTACAAGATATAAAAGAAAATGGAAATTTGAAAACATCTCTTATGATAATGAAACGTTTGTATAAAGATGGAGACAAGTATTTATGTATACTTAGCGATAAAAGTGGACAAATAAAAGCTAAATTACCTACAAATAAAAAAATAGAAACAGGTTTGGTAATAAACATTGAGTGTAAAAAAAGTAAAATACTAGATATTTCAAATTTTAAAACCGTGTTAAATTATAATATACAAGATTATCTTCCTACTTCCAGTAAGCCTATAGAGGATATAATGAATGAGATAGAAATTATATCTCAACAATGTATTACATCTGAGGAAGGTAAAAAGTTAAATGATTATTTTTTTAAAGATAATGATTTTTTAGAAAAGTTTAAACAATCTATAGGAGGCATTGCAATGCATCATAATTATATAGGAGGTTTAGCAGAACATACCCTTAATGTAATGTATCTAACAAAAGTGTTTTGCGAAAGATATGACTGTAGGAGAATAGAAATAGCAGTGCTAAGCGCTAAACTACATGATATTGGGAAAATATATGAACTTGATTATAGCGGTCCGTTTAAATATACATTACAAGGAGAATTAGAAGGGCATATAGTAATAGGTATTCAGCTTATAGATAGAGCTTTAAATAATATGAATTATTCTTTTAGTGAAGACTTTATAAGAAGAATAAAAGGGTGCATAATACAACATCATGGGAAAGTTGAATATGGTTCACCAAAAGCTACTAATATGGAAGAATCTTTTATATTAAATTATGCTGATACTGTTGATGCTATTATGAATAAAATTACTAAACTTAAGAAAAATACTGACTATAATAATTGGTCTGATTACGATAAAGCAATAGATACCAAGCTTTATTTATAGTAGCTTATAGAAACAATACTAATAAATAACCATTTTTCATATGATTATTTATTAGTATTGTTTTGCGTATATCTATTTTTTAATAAACACATATAGACAAAATTATAGGTATATAGTATTTTAAAGTTAAGATATTGAATAATTTATAAATACATAAGGAGTAAAAATATGGATAAAACAATAGGGTTTATAGGTTGTGGGAATATGGCAAAAGCAATTATCGGAGGAATGATAAAATCGAAATTAGTATCTTCAAATAATATAATTGCATCTGCTTTAAGTGATAATACATTGCAAAATGTTAAAAATGAATTTAATATAAATACTACTAAAGATTCAAGAGAAGTAATAGAAAAAGCAGATATAATCATAGTAGCAGTAAAACCTAATACATATGATTAAGTACTTAATTCAGTAAAAAATCTTATAGATAATACAAAAATCATAGTTACAATCGCAGCAGGTAAAACTATAGCTTCAGTAGAAAATGTTATAGGTAAGGATAAAAAGATAGTAAGAACTATGCCTAATACACCTGCACTTGTAAACGAAGGAATGAGTGCAATTTGCAAAAACAAAAATATAACAGATCAGGAATTAAATACTATTAAAACTATTTTTGATTCATTTGGAAAAAGTGAAATAGTAGAGGAATACTTAATAGATGCCGTAATAGGAGTAAGTGGGTCAGCTCCTGCCTATGTATTTATGTTTATAGAAGCTATGGCAGATGGAGCAGTTGCTGCAGGGATGCCAAGATATCAAGCTTATAAATTTGCATCACAAGCTGTAATGGGTTCAGCTAAAATGGTACTTGAAAGTGGTAAACATCCAGGAGAACTTAAAGATATGGTTTGCTCACCTGGTGGTACTACTATAGAAGCAGTAAAAACATTAGAAGCTGAAGGTTTAAGAAATTCAGTTATAAAAGGAATAGAAGCATGCATAGCAAAATCAAAAGAAATGAATCAATAAAATACTTGTAGTTTATATAAAACTTTATAAAAGTAATAATATAATGTATAATGTATAGGTTATATAAGATTTTATGTATAATTGTTTAGTTAAAAATATAAATAATAAAAGAACTTAATTATATATAGATAAGTAAAGGAGACAATATGAATAAAGTAGAATTATTAGCACCAGCAGGCGATCTAGAAAGATTAAAGATAGCTTTTACTTACGGAGCAGATGCAGTCTATATAGGTGGAGAAATATTTGGTATGAGATCTGCCGCTAAAAACTTCACCAAAGAAGACATGACAGAAGGTGTAAATTTTGCACATGAAAGAGGAAAGCAAGTATTTATAACTATAAACATAATACCGAGAAATGAAGAATTTGAGCAACTAAAAAATTACTTATTAGATTTAGATGAAATAGGTGTAGATGCAGTTATAGTGAGTGATCCAGGTGTATTTGCTTTTGTTAAAGAAACACTGCCAAATATGGAAATACATATAAGTACGCAAGCTAGTACAACAAATGCATCTGCTGCTAATTTTTGGTATAGCCAAGGGGCTAAAAGGGTAGTTATGGCTAGAGAATTGTCATTTAAAGAAATTAAAGAATTAAAAGATAATTGCCCAGATGATATGGATATAGAAGCGTTCGTCCACGGTGCTATGTGTATGTCATATTCTGGGAAGTGTGTAATAAGTAACTATACAACAGGTAGAGATGCTAATAGAGGTGCATGTGCTCAACCTTGTAGATGGAAATATACTTTAGTTGATGAAGTAAGCAGAGGAAAATTTGAACCAGTAGTGGAAGGAATAGATGCATCATTCTTTTTTAATTCAAAAGACTTGTGTATGATAGAATACGTACCTCAAATAATTAAAAGTGGAATAACAAGTTTAAAAATAGAAGGACGAATGAAGACAGCTTATTATGTAGCTACAACTGTAAGAGCATATAGAATGGCACTAGATGAATATTATAAAAACCCAGAACATTGGAAGTTCAATCCTATGTGGCTAAATGAACTTAAAAAAGGAAGTCATAGAGATTATAATACAGGATTTTATTTAAATAAGCCAAATTCTAACGCACATAATTATGAATCAGCTTCATATATTAGAAATTATGATTTTATAGGAATTGTAAGAGGCCATGATTTAGAAAAGAATCTTGTTATTGTAGAACAAAGAAACAAAATGAACGTAGGAGACCAAATAGAGGTTATTGGGCCATTTAAAAATACTATGAATGCTACTATAATTGAAATGTATAATGAAAGCGATGAGATTATAGAATCGGCACCTCATGCTAGACAAATAGTAAAAATGAAGCTAGATATAGAAGTAGATGTAGACTATATGTTAAGAAAGCCAATAGTAACTATAAATACAATTTAAATATAAAAAGCCCTAATGCTAGCATTAGGGCTTTTTATATTTAAATGAACTTAATAATGAGTATATTCATAATCTATGTTATAATAGTCAATACATTAATTTGGCATAGGAGATTATCATGAAAAAAATTTCTATAATATTAGTTTTGTTGTGGATGAGTACGATATTTTATTTTTCAAACCAGCCGGCAACTATTTCAACAACTCAATCTGATAAAGTAATAAGCACTATAAACATTATGGTAAAAGACAACAAAGTAATGAAAAATATACTAAATAAATTATATGATTCAAAAGGTGCATCTTTTATAATAAGAAAATCAGCTCATATGATATCTTATGGGTTATTAGCTTCTTTGCTATTTATTGCAATATACTCTCATAGAGAATATATAAGTGTTTCTTTTAAATATGCATTTGCTATAAGTTTACTTTATGCAGTAAGTGATGAGATACATCAATACTTTGTACCTGGAAGAGCATGTATGCTACAAGATGTATTAATTGACTGTATAGGTATGTTAATAGGATTAACATTAATATCTATGCTATATAAATTTATAATTAATAAGGCGTAAGTACTAAATTGTGCATACGCTTTATTTTTTGCATATTTTTAAAAAATAAATACTACTTATATAAAGTAGGAGAGTATACATGAAGAGGTGATAGTATGAAAAGGATAACTATAGCAGTAATAGGCGCAGGATGTAGGGGAATGTATGCATATACACCATATTTATTAGAAAATCCAAATGTAGGAGAAGTTATAGCAATAGCAGAACCTATTAAAGAAAAAAGAGAACTTTTTAAAACTATGTATAATATAAGTAATAAAAATACATTTGATACGTGGGAAGATTTATTATCAAAAGAAAAAATAGCAGATGCTTTAATAATAGCTAATAATGATGAGTCACATTTTGAACCAACAAAATTAGCTTTAGAAAAAGGTTATCATGTTCTTTTAGAAAAGCCTATGTCTAATAATTTAGATAAAATAATAAAATTAGGTGAGCTAGCTAAAAAATATAATAATCAAGTATTTATGATATGTCATGTATTAAGATATACTCCATTTTTTAATAAATTAAAAGAAATAATAGATAGTAAAGAATTGGGCGAATTAGTAAGTATTCAACATAATGAAAATATAGGATATTGGCATTTTGCACATAGTTACACAAGAGGAAATTGGAGAAATAGTAACAAGACAAGTCCTCTTATACTATCGAAAAGTTGCCATGACTTGGATATACTATTATGGCTAACTAATAGCAAATGTAAATATATATCATCATTTGGAAATTTATCTCATATGAAAGAAGAAAATTTTAAGGAAAATATGGCGTATCAATGCGTAAACTGTTCAAATGAAAAAAAATGCCCTTATTCATCTATAAAGATATATTTAGAAGATAATAAAATAGTCAGATCACTAAATGCGGTTCATTATAATCCAACTAAAGAAAATCTACAAAAATCTATAACAGATGGTCCGTATGGAAGATGTGTTTATAAGTGTGATAACAATGTAGTTGATCATATGGTAAGCATCTTAGAATTTGAAAATAAAGTCACAGCTACTTTTAATTTATCTGCATTTACAGAAAATTGCACTCGGACTATAAAACTTATGTTTACGCATGGAGAAATTGGTGGTAATCATATTAAAAATATTATAGATATGCATAAATTTTCAGATGATTTTCACACTGTAATACATCCAACAATAAACAAAAGTGGTCATGGAGGTGGAGATTATGCTCTTATAAAAGATTTTATATCTTTGGTAGTTTCTAACAATAAAGAAATTAAAACTTCTGCTATGAAATCTATAGAAAGTCATATAATGGCTTTTGCATCAGAGTATTCAAGATTAAATCATAAAGTAGTTAATGTTGATGAATTTTACCAAAATGCTAAAAATGATAAAAAAAATTTACAATAATAAAAACATAATACGACATAAACAAAACAACAAAAGGATAGTATATATTGAGATTAATTGATTTTTAGAATCATAAGTTGATTTATTATGTAAAAAAATGCTTTTTTTAAATATATCTACAGAAAAATGTATAAAGGAGATATAAAATAGGGTATTGAACTATATAAAAGGTGAAAAATAGCGACTTAAAAAAGCAAGGAGATAAATAATATGAGATTGAGTAAAATAACAGTTAGCTTAATATGTTTATCATGTATGATGGTAGGTATTGATTCATCATCAAAGATTAACATACTGAATAATTCAAATTTAAGCTCAATGAAAAATATTAATAATTCACATTCGATAAAAAATATTAATATCCCAAAGGTATATAATGATGAAGATAAAAAAGCGATAGAAGCTGGAAAACTAAAAGTTCAGCATATAGAAAAAATTAAATCAGAAAATCAAAGAAAACTAAACGTAACATATAGTAGAGATGATATGACCTTAGTTAGCGGTGTAACAGAAGAAGAATTAAAAAATGTATTTAGAAATTATAAAGGTGCATCTACTATGTCCCACTTATCAAAAGCATTTATAGATGCAGAAAAAGAACATGGAGTTAATGCTTTTACTATGGCAGCTATAGTTGCGCTTGAAAGTGGATTTGCAACATCTAGAAGAGCTATAGAGGATAATAACCTTACTGGATATGAAGTTTATAGTAAGGATTCAAAGGGAAAATTATTTAAAACTCAATCTGAGTCTATTTTACAAACAGCTAAACATTTATCAAAAAATTATTTGACAGAAAATGGATTATACTATAATGGTGTGTCTGTAGATGATGTGCAATTAAGTTACTGCCCTGATGAGGGAGAAGGAAAAAATTGGAATGGGAAAGTAGATAAATTAGCATCTGATTTCCTTAGAACATATAAACACTTATATTCTTTATAGAATAGTTTAAAAACTTTATAGTTTTAACTGATAATATAATCGTAACTATTTCATATATATTTATTGTAAGGGGGTAGTTAGCATGAATTTAAACTGTTTCATTCCACAACAAATAGATGGTGAAATAGTAGAAGAAGTAGAAGTGACGTTAGAAGAGATAAAAGCTATAAATTTTATAGATGTGGAAGGATTAAAATACAAAAAGTGTGCTAAAAAAATGAAATTATCAGTAAATGAGCTTCAATGTATAATAATTAATGCTAGAAAAAAAATAGGTAGAGCTTTAACTGAGGGGAGGGTTATTAGGATTATTGAACAACAACCTATTAAAACATTATGTAAATTTAGGTGTGCAGTATGTGGTGAAATATATAATATAGACTATACCAAAAATGAAATAGTTTGTCCTCTTTGTTTTTCAAATATTATAATGACAAATAAAGAAGCTGGATTTTGTAATATGTAGTTATAAAAAAATAACATATATATTAATATATATGTTATTTTTTTATAACTATTTAGATTAACGTTTTATATTTTGATAAAACTTTTTACTAGAACTATTAGATTTATTTATAATTTTTTTAGAAGTAGGCTTGCTACTTTTAATTTTAATCTCGTCATCTTTAATAATTTGAACATTTTGATTGTTAAGCGTTTCAATTACAAAATTTTGTATAACTTTAGCAGTTCCAGATTTATTTATATAGCCAGAAGACGTTTGAGTTGCAATAGCTAACTCATAAAAATCTACTCCTTTAATTTCATCTTTAAAGTTTATATGAAATGTATACTTAGAATCTTTGCTTTCTAGTATTAGAGTTTCTTGATCCAAACATATACTTTTAAATAAATTTGGATTTGTAAATTGTAATAAGTCCATTAAATCACCTATGTCTTTCTATAATTTTCATTTATTAATATTATCATAAAATGAATAAATAGTCTTAATAATATAAAAAAGTTATATTAAATGCTAAAAAAAATCTTTGAAAATAATCCATAAAAATAAAATTACTAACAAAAATCGATAAAATATTAACTGCATAATAACATTTATCAACAAAAAAGGTTAACTTATTCACAGAAAAAGATACGTTGTTAACAAAAAATAACATTTAACACCCTTTTTAATAAAATAACATGCTATACTATATAATATACGAAAAGAATTTATTGTAAGTGTATTAGGGGGAGTAATACTAATGATAGATATTTTAAATGCAATTAATGACTATATAATAGTCATTGGGGAAAATGGAGTTACCAAATTTTGTAATAAAACACTATTGAATAAATTAAACTACAAAAATAATGAACTAGACAATATAAATATAAATAATATATTATTTAACAAAGATTTTGATCTTATTAAAAATATAGACACAGAATATAATATGGATTTAAATTTTTACAATAAGGATAAAAATTGTGTATCACTAAATAGTAATATAGTTAGAAAAAATTTTAATGGAGAACAATCTATATTTATCATATCTAAAAATACAGAGGAAATTGCACAAATAGAAAATATAAAAAATGAATTTTTTGCTAACATATCTCACGAATTTAAAACGCCTCTAAATATAATCCTTGGAACTATGCAGCTATTAGAAAGGAATATCCTAGATAATAATATAATATCAAAAAGTGAAATAGACTTAAATAGACATACTAAATGTATAAAGCAAAATTCATATAGGTTACTTAGATTATCAAATAACCTTATAGATATGACTAGAATAGATACGGGCTATTATGAATTACAACTTGGTAACCATGACATTATAAACATAATAGAAGAAATAACTTTATCGGTATCTAGTTATATGGAAGAAAAAGGAATAAAATTAGTTTTCGACACAGATTCAGAAGAAACAATATTAGCATGTGATCCAGATAAAATAGAAAGAATTGTGTTGAATTTACTTTCAAACGCAATTAAATACACAGACTTAGGCGGAGAAATAAATGTTTATATAAAAACTTGTGATTCTAAGATAGTTGTATCCATAAAAGACAGTGGAAGTGGAATTAGTCAAAAAAAATTACCGTCTATATTTGAGAGATATGTACAAGATGATGCACAATATAGCAAAAGATCTGAAGGCAGTGGAATTGGCTTGTCACTGGTAAAATCACTAATAGAAATGCACCAAGGTAAAATATATGCTAAAAGTAAATTAGGTATTGGCTCAGAATTTATATTTGAAATTCCTATTAGGTTAGTTGACGAAAAGGATATTAAATATATAAAAAAAGATAAAGAACATCTAAGAATTGAAAAATGTAATGTTGAATTTTCAGATGTATATAACATCTAATTATATAATATTAAAGCTCTGGTTAGTATATCCAGAGCTTTAATATTATATAATTACAAATCCACCATTTGGACTTATTACTTGTCCTGTTATAAAATTAGAATTGTCGCTAGCTAAAAATAATACACAATTGGCAATATCTTCAGGGGTTCCTAATCTCATTAGAGGAGTTTCATCCTTAAGATTTTCTAATATTTCATTACTAACGTTACTTAGCATATCTGTTTGTATAGCACCAGGAGCTATGCAGTTAACTTGAATATTAGATGGTCCTAGCTCTTTAGCAAGTGCTTTTGACATACCTATTATAGCAGCTTTTGATGTTGAGTAATGAACTTCATAAGATCCACCTACAAGCCCCCATATAGATGAAATATTTATTATTTTGCCACTATGTTCAGGAATCATATATTTAAGAGCCATTTGAGTAGTATAGAAAACACTATTTAAATTAACACTCATAATTTCATTCCAATCTTCACTTGTTATATCTGTAAATAGCTGATCTTTGGCAATACCAGCATTATTAACTAAAACGTCTATACGTCCAAATTGTCCAATACAAAACTTAACCATCGAATTAACTTCATTTACATTAGAGACATCTGCTTTATAAATACTTACAGAGCAACCTTGAGACTTTAATTCATTATAAAGATCCATAGCCTCTTTTTCAGATTTGTTATAATTTATTAAGACATTATAGCCATTATTGGCAAGCAGTTTTGCTGTTGCACGACCAATACCACGAGATGAACCTGTTATTAAAGCTGTTTTATTATTCATATATTTATCCCTTCATATTAATTTTATAATTTATTTTAAAAGACTCTCTACTTCCTTAGGTGTTAACTTTCTCCATTTACCGGGAGCAATACCTTTAAGTGTTAAGTCCATTATTCTAATTCTTTGAAGTTTTTTAACTTCATACCCAAAAACTTCACACATTCTACGTATTTGTCTATTGAATCCTTGTGATAAAATTATTTTAAATGTTGTATTATTAACCTTAGTAACACTACACTTATTAGTAATTACATGCTTATTAGTTACAGGGTTAAATATTCTAACACCGTTGCTCATATTATCTATAAACTGTTGAGTAACATTTTTATTAACAGTAACAACATATTCTTTTTCATGATTATTTTCAGATCTTAATATTTTATTTACAATAGTTCCATCATTAGTAAGTATAATTAAACCTTCAGATGGTTTGTCTAATCTACCAACAGGGAATATACGCTCAGGGTAATTTATATAATCAATAATATTACCTTTTATATGGCGCTCTGTTGTGCAGGTAATTCCAACAGGTTTATTTAAAGCTATGTATACATCATTTTTCTTTTGTATTAATTTTTTACCATTAACTTTAACAATATCTCCAGGCTCTACTGTTTGACCAACTTGAGCCATTTTACCATTTATCAATACTTTTTTTTGCTGAATTAACTTATCAGCTTCTCTTCTAGAACATATTCCAGTTGAGCTAATATAGTTGTTTAATCTCATTTTTGTCTCCTTTTTCTACATCTTAATGAACACTTTTAAGTATATTATAGTTATATATGTTAATCAAGGTATAACTTAGAAGTATACAAAATAACAATTCATAATAGTTACTTATTTAATAGGATATAAAATAGATAAAGATAATAAATAGAAACTAATTATTATCTTTATCTTAAATGTTAAGATATGTAGTATTTATTAATAATAGAAGTTTTATTATGTCTTTTTAATTTTAATATAGTATCAAATAAAGTAATCACAATTACGCTAGATATTATTGAGATACAAGATGATAATAAAATAGACATTTTAGCAATGTTAACAAATGTAATATTATCTAAAAAAGCTATTTCTGATACAAATATAGACATAGTAAATCCTATTCCTGCAATTAAAGAAACTAAAAATACGGCGGTCCAACTTATATTTTTTGGTTTCTCAGTTATTTTAAGTTTACATCCAATGAAGCTAAAGAGCATAATACCTAAAGGTTTTCCAACACATAGTCCTAAAATAATCCCATAAATCAAAGTATTTGCACCTGTTGTATCTACATTATATATAATTGATATACCTGTATTAGCAAATGCAAATAATGGGATAATGACCATACTGTTAAAAGGTACTAACATTTTTTGAAGCTTTTCAAGGGTGCTGACTCCATTCAATTTTGATGTAGGGATAGTTATAGCTAATAGTATACCACTTATAGTGCAATGAACTCCGCTTAAATATATAAAATACCATAAACAAATTCCAGCTAACAAGTAGTATGTAACGCTATTGATCTTGAATATTTTATTAGCTATAATAAGTATCAATGTAATTAAAAATGCAATTGATAAGTAAATTATGTTTACATCTAGAGAATAAACTATTCCTATTGCCAATATAGATACTAAATCATCTATAACTGCCAAAGAAAGTAAAAAAATTTTAAGTGATGGATTCATTTTTTTTGCGAAAATTAAAAATACACCTATTGCAAAAGCAATATCTGTAGATATAGGAATACAAAATCCGTTTAAAAAAGGAGTATTCTTATTAATAAATATAAATATTAAAGCTGGAATAATAACCCCACCTAAAGAGGCTATAAAAGGAAAAGAAGCTTTTTTAAAAGAAGATAAATTTCCATGAAGGACTTCATGCTTTATCTCTAGCCCTGCAACTAAAAAGAATATTGACATTAAAAAATCATTTATAAACATATGTAGAGAAAAACCTTCTTTAATGTAAATTTTTTCGAATAGATACACATAAGTTTCTTTTAAAGAGCTATTATACATAAACAGAGCAGAAATAGTAGAAATTATGAGAAGTATACTTGTCAATAGTTCTAATTTTATTGATTTTCTATATGTTCTTAAAAATTTCAATATATCACCAACTAACTAAAATTTATTATTAAATATTTTTCATATAAATATTTAATTAAGTTTATGAGGTTATGTATTGAAATATGTATAAGTATATTAAATCGCTTATTTATATAATTAAAATTAATAAAAACACTCACATAAATACAAATTATAATACAAAATAAACTTATTATAATTCGTTAAAATGCAAAAAAATACGAGGTTTAGACTTTTGAATATGTATAAAACGTACGCCATAGTACGAATATATGTCATTAAGTAAATAAGTGGCGATTTTAAGTAACAATTTGTGCTTTAATATCATATTATTTATTAATACTATTAAATATTCCCTACAATAGCTTTAAATATAAAAGTTATATTATAAATTTACAGATAAATCCAATAATTAAAAATTAAATGTAGGCTAATAAAATAGTTTATAAAGTAGCTTGAAATCTCAAGCTACTTTATTATTTTTGTATTATAACTAACTGCCTTACATATAAATTAAATATACGAACAAATTGCCATAATGGCTAGAGGAGGAGATAAATTGAATAGCTTACTTATAAATTGTATAACAGGTGTGTTTTTAACAATTACTATTATATACTCAATAATAAATATAGTAATAAATAAAAGCTTATATAAACAAATAAATACTGATTATATAAGTTTAACTGAAGATTATCAGAGAACCATATTGTACAATAACATAAAAGTTAAATATAATACATATTTAACTAAAAATCCTTATGCTCAAATAAGTATAACTTCTTTTATAGAGGAGATTTGCACAGGCTTTACATTTAAAAACAAACCTATACTAGAAAAAATCAAATCAATAAAAAATTCATCATCAACATGTATATTGCTAGGAGTTTTAGGAACCTTTGTAGGACTTTCTTTAATGCTTTTAACTATTAACACTAGTGATATAATTAATTCGCTCCCAGCTACTATAAGTTCGATGCAAACGGCTTTTATAACCAGTATATGTGGAATTGTATGCTCTATAATAATAAATATACTACTTGGATATAATGATTGTGAGCAAGCTTTAATTCAACTAATGTTAAAGTTAGAAAATTTGCTTACAGCAGAGATAACAAATGAAAAATCACAAGACATAGATTCTAAGATAGAGGATGTTAAAAATACAATAAATCAAATAAGTAAATCTATTGAATCGATAGAGAAATTTGATCAGATATCAAAAGATCTACATGAATTTAATAACGAATTTATAAGTGGAATAGAAGTTCTTAAAAATTTACTTCTAGGTTCTAAAGATTCAATAAATACATTCACTCAAAATATTAGAAAATTAGATAATCAATTTAGCATAATGAATATAAAGTTCACAAAATTATTTGATAAGTATGATAATCAAGAAGATATAAACAAAGAAATTCTAATAGATATAAAAGAAGCTTCTAAAACTATATTTGAGTCGACTGAAAATCAATATAGAATAAAAAATTATCTAAGAAATTTATCATCTAGCTTTGGTTTATATGAAAGAAGTGCTAAAGATTTATTATGCAAGTTAATAGAACATGAAAATAAAATAACAGATACACAAGCTAATTTAAATGATGAACAAATTAACTTAGATACAACTGTAAAGCATTTAGCTTCTGTTATTGCTATATCATCTCAAGACATAGAACAAAAACTTAATTTAATATTTGATTACATAGATATATATAAAGAAGCTACTACAATGGCTGCAATGCAAGATGATAGTTATCAAAAAAGAGAAGATGAACAAATATATGACATGGAGAGATATGATGAAATATTAAAATATGAAAACAATTTAAATGAAATGACTAAATTATCTAAAGAAATGATACTTCCACAAAACAAATACAATAATCATAAAAAAAATTTTAAAAATACATCATTAAAATCTTTGCTTGGAGATGAGAATAATGATAAATAAATATAGAAGGACTGTGAATAAAGAATTTGAAAAAAGTAGTTTTTGGCCTACTTTTACGGATATGATATCTACAGTTTTAATGGTTGTTATGCTTATGCTATTTAGTTCTGAGTCTATTACAGGTTCTGTAGAAAAAGACTTAGCTAAAAATATAGATACATCTGTTAATCAAACGCTAAAAGAAAGTGGGCTTCCATTTACTATAGATCCAAGTACAGGCCAAGTAACTTTTGGAGAAAAAACTATGTTCGATGTAGACAGTTCAATACTAAAACCCGAAGCTAAAGAAATGCTAAAAATACTTATTCCTAAATATGTAGAAAGTATTTATAAAGATTATGGTGATAATATCTCTAAAATAGTAATAAAAGGACATACAGATGATGTAGGAAGTTATTTATACAACTTAGACTTATCGCAAAGGAGAGCATTTAGTGTTGCGGAGTTTATTGTTGGAAATGAAATAGGAGATTATAAATATAAAGATAAAGTACTAAAAAATATAGAAGCTATAGGTCGTTCTGAAGCTGAACTTATAAAAAGTTCTGATGGTAGCATAAACAGAGATTCTTCAAGAAGAGTAGAGATGAAATATGAGATAAATGTAAATAAATAAAGAAGGTGGTTTAATTACCACCTTCTTTATTTATATGTCACATATATCTATAAACCATTTAGAATAAGAATTTTCTCGATTCAAGAAAAACCATGACTCATAAACACCGTCTTTGTATTTATCTTCAGAAGCGTTATTATTATATGAAACTTCATAGTTAACTTTATATACTTTAAGATTTCTATTTGCTATAGATTTGTTATCTTTGAGATACGCTTTCAAAATACTTTCATTCGTTTCTTCTTTTATATATATTAATGAGATTTTTTCTAGATGTTTCATTTGTAGTTCTAATTCACTAATATTGTCTTTACTTACAAATAATTTTGATAAAGTTGATAGTTCTTTTTCGTTTTTAAGATAAAAATATTCACGAATTATTTGCTCTCCATCTTCCATTGGTTCAAAGCCTTCACATTTGATTGTTATAAAAAACGTAAAAATAAGCATAGGCATTAGTATTAAAAATGCTATTGCTTGATTAGTTTTTATAAAAAAACACCTCCAAACAATACAATAATTTAGTTTTAAATTTATATATTACCTTTTTGTGGCTAGAAAATATATCCTTATTTATAGTATACTATCAACTGAGTAAAAAATGAATTATAAGTTAAATATTTAGGAGGTAACATAATGAGTAATACACCAACACCGCATAATAATGCAAAAATAGGAGAGATAGCAGATACAGTTTTATTGCCAGGAGATCCACTAAGAGCTAAGTTTATAGCAGATACATATTTAGAAGATGTTATACAATACAATACAGTAAGGGGAATGCTTGGATATACAGGGTATTATAAAGGTAAGAGAATATCTGTTCAGGGAAGTGGAATGGGGATACCTTCAATAGGAATATACTCATATGAACTTATACACTTTTATGGAGTTAAAAATTTAATACGAATTGGATCTGCTGGTGCTATAAATGAAAGTTTAAAGCCTCATGATGTCGTAATTGGAATGGGAGCATGTACTGACTCGAATTATGCTTCTCAATATAATTTACCTGGTACTTACGCACCAATTGCAAGCTATGAGTTAATGCAAAGAGCGATAGACATAGCTAATAGTCAAGGCACTAAAGTAACTGTAGGAAATATACTTTCAAATGATGTGTTTTATTCAGATACAGGGCTTGATAATTTATCTAAGTGGAATAAAATGGGTGTTCTTTGTGTAGAAATGGAAGCTGCCGCACTTTATATGAACGCTGCAAGAGCAGATGTTAATGCATTAGCTATACTTACAATATCTGATTGTCCATTTACAGGAGAGGAATGTTCAGCTCATGATCGACAAGTTGCTTTTACTAAAATGATGGAGATAGCTTTGGAATTAGCATAAAAAATAAGTAAATAAAAAAGATATGAAACATTTCATATCTTTTTTAACTAAATTAAATATTTAATTTATAAAACTCTAAATACACCTGTTACGATACCAATAACTTCAACATCTTTGGCATTTAGAACTATAGGTTCCATAAAATCATTTTCTGGTCTAAGTCTTACTATATCCTCATCTTGTTCAAATCTTTTTACGGTAGCATATTCCTTATGTATAAGAGCTACAACTATTTCAGAGTTTGATGCAGAAGGTTTTCTATCTACAATAACATAGTCTCCATTTAAAATTCCTGCATTAATCATGCTATCACCTTTAACTTTTAATATGAAGTTATCAGACCCTTTAACTAAGTTAGCAGGTAAAGGAATATATTCTTCAATATTTTGTCTAGCAAGTATCGGTGCTCCAGCTGTTATTTGCCCAACTAATGGCAATTGAAGTATTTCTTGTTTTCGTCCAAATGCATCTTCAATTTTATTTGAGTCTAAAACTTCTATTGCTCTAGGCTTAGTTGCATCACGTCTTATATATCCTTGCTTTTCAAGTTTGTTTAAATGAGAGTGAACAGTAGATGTAGATTTTAAACCTACTGCTGTACATGTTTCTCTAACTGATGGTGGATATCCTTTCAAGGCAATTTGTTCTTTAATAAATTCTAATATCATTACTTGTTTACTACTTAAATCTAAATACATAAAATCTCTCCTTTCTAAACTTAAATTAGTTTAATAAGAGTAGATAAATACCTTATTAATAATATTTTATATTTATATTGTAGCATGATGATTCTATTTTTACAAACGCTTGTTCTTAAAAATGGTCTAATCTAAATTACTATCATCTTCAATCCATTCAAAATTGTTTACAATATCACGTTTAACATGTTTTTTATGTGCAGCATAAAGCTGAGTTGTTGTCACGTTGTCGTGATCTAGTAAATTTTGAACATCATATATAGAAAAACCATTTTGAATTAAAGATGTAGCCGCTGTAGCACGTAATTTATGCGGACTGTACCCACCATCTCTCGACGTTTCCATTGAAATAGAGGTATACTTTTTAACCAATTGCCTTATAGCTTTAGGGTTAAGACGTTTATTTTGTAAAGATAAAAAGAGAGCATCCTTATATTCATCTATTAATATTTCACTTTGAGGTCTTTCGTTATAAATATAATCTTTGATTACTAACTCACAAGTATGATTAATAGGCATCAAAACTTCTTTACCTCTTTTTCTATAAATCTTAAATTCGCCTCTAGAAAAATTGAACGATGAAATATTAAGTTCTCTAAGCTCGTTGAGTCTAAGACCATATGTTACAAATAAAGCTAAAATAGCTTTATCACGAAGCTTAGTTTTTTTCCAATAGACTTTTTCTTTATCAGTAAGCCCATAACCACTTTCAACAGAATCTAACATTTTAGCTACTTCATCTATCTCAAGTCGTTTTATAGCGTCTGGTTGAGGCTTAGGAAGCTTTATAGGATTAAACCCATCTGTTATATTATCGACTAACTGCTCGTTCCTATAGAGGAATTTAAACAGAGTAGAGAGAGATGATTTTTTTCTAGCTAAAGCACGATTATTATTTTCATATATCAAAGTAGTATTAGAACTTTGTTTATAATATCTTGTGCAATAATCACCTAGAAATAAATTGACATCTCTTGCCTTAATACCATTGAATTCTTTTAATGATATTTCTGATATTTTATAAGCGTTTGTAAGTTCTTTAGTTTCTATTAAATACGAACAGAAAAATTTTATATCTTCCAAATAAGCAAGTCGAGTAGAGACAGCAACAGATCCTTTTAAATAAATAAAGTAATCTTTCATAAACTTTGGAAGCTTGTTTTCAATTAATATACATCTTTCAATTAAATCATTGTTACGGGTAACAATATTATCAGGCTTATCTGATTTATTATGTATTTTTAAAATTTTATTATCTATCAAAGCATACCTCCAATTAAATAGTTATTACATAGTTATAACATAACATTTTTTTGTTTTCAACTATTCCTTAAAAATATAAATGAAGCTTTAGATTAATATAAAATAAATGTGATAGTGTATTTTGATACATTTGAAATTAAACAAGAAGCTTAATGTAATTTAGAGCTAATTTAAATAAATGATGATATTGTCAAATAAAGTTTTAATTTGTATTATTTGATAATGTCAATTAAAACTTTATTAAAAGATAGTAATTAGAACTAGGTAAAGTTTATATAAGGATTGTGTATATTTTTATAGTATAAAACAGATTGATATAAATTTATAATATAAAAAACACTTACTATACCCAAAATATACATTTAAAGACTAGTTGGATATTGCTTAAATATGTACATATATATTATTACTATACTACTGCTTTTTTGTTAATATTAAAATATGCATGCATATTTAGTATTTTTATAAAATGTTAATATACATAAAAATTATTTTAAAGTTAAATATGCATGCATATTTTAATAATTTTAGTTAAATTTAAAGAATACAAATAAAAATTCTAACTTAAATCATCTAAATATAATTAATTTATATTTAGATGATTTAATATTATTACTTTAATTCACTTAATTGTTCTAAATCTACTTCAAATCTACTGTTTCCATCTGCTGATTTAACACATGCTGTACCTATGTTATTATCAACACTAACTAAAGTTACTGGCTTTCTTTCATAATAAACTATTGTATCATTATTTTTGTTTGAATTCATTATTTCTGCTGCTCTTCTTAATTGCATACCAAACCTCCTAAATTCTTTTAAAATTATATTAACCTTTTATATTGTAAAATATGCTATATAATAAAATTTCTAAAAATAAAACCCATTAGGTGTGACTCATATGAGCCCTACTTAATGGGTTTTATTAAAATTATAAACATTTACCAATTTCTCTAAATTTATTATATCTTTGAGTGATTATCTCAGCTTCACTAAGCTCTTTATAGTAACTTAATCTTTCTATGATAAATGATTTTATATCTTCTGATACTTTTTCAACATTTGCTTGCGCACCTTTAAAAGGCTCTTCTATAATTTTATCTATAATTTTTAATTGTTTTAAGTCTTGACTAGTAAGCTTCATAACTTCACTAGCCTCTTTTGATTTAGATGGGTCTTTAAATAGTATACTAGATAGACCTTCTGGTGATATAACAGAATACACAGAGTGTTCTAACATACAGATATCATTTCCAACTCCAATACCTAGTGCTCCTCCGCTTCCACCTTCTCCAATTACAAAACAAATTATAGGAACTTTTAATTTACTCATTTCAAATAAATTCTTTGCAATAGCTTCTCCTTGACCACGCTCTTCAGCTTCTATACCACAAAATGCACCTGGAGTATCTATAAATGTTATTATAGGTCTTTTAAATTTTTCTGCCTGTTTCATAAGCCTAAGAGCTTTCCTATAACCCTCTGGATGAGGCATTCCGAAGTTTCTCTTTATATTTTCGTGAACATCGTTACCTTTTTGATGCCCTATTATTGTAACGCTAAATCCATTTATATTACCTATTCCACCTATAATAGATGGATCATCTTTGTAAAGTCTATCTCCATGAAGTTCTATAAAATTTGAGCAAATTTTACTTACATAATCTTTAGTTGTAGGTCTTTTAATATCTCTACTTAAACTTACTTTTTCATATGGAGATAAATTTATACAAGCTTCACTAGTAATTTTTTTTAATTTGTTTTCTAAATCTGTAATTTTATCACTTAAATCTATTTCATTTGAATACGATATTGATTTAAGTTTCTTTATATCGCCCTCTAATTTTTCTATTTTTTCTTGAATATCAATTGTAAACAATGTAAATCCTCCTTATCTAAAGATAAATAAAACTTTTTATTTGAAGTTCGGTTTACCTAGATATAAAATCAACGAATAAATTGTTATTATTTATCCGTTGATTCGTATCTAATCTTTAACTTATAAGTTTAGTTATTTTTTATTTAATGTAAAGACAATATATTAGAAATCGTATCTTTCATATCTACTCTATTTACAATTAAGTCTATAAATCCATGTTCTAATAAAAATTCTGAAGTTTGGAACCCATCTGGAAGCTTCTGATTTATAGTTTGTTCTATAACTCTAGGTCCTGCAAATCCTATAAGTGTATTTGGTTCTGATATTATAATGTCTCCAAGCATAGCAAAACTAGCAGTAACTCCGCCTGTTGTAGGATCTGTTAGTATAGATATATATGGTAGTGACTTTTCTTCTAATTTACATAATGCCTGAGATGTTTTAGCCATTTGCATAAGAGATATCATACCTTCTTGCATTCTAGCGCCACCAGATGCAGTACAAATTACTAAGGGTAAACTATTATCAGCTGCATATTCTATAGAATATGTAATTTTATCACCAACAATACTTCCCATACTTCCCATCATAAAATCAGGATTCATTACGCATAAAATTGTTTTAATATTGTTTATAGTGCAAACACCACACACAACAGCTTCTGATTCATTGGTATTTTTTTTATATGCATTTATTTTGTCTACATATTTTGGAAAATTCAAAGGGTCTTGAATATCCAAATTAAATTCAAACTCATTAAAGCTTCCTTCGTCTGTTAATAAATTAATTCTATCTCTTGTTTTAAATTTATAATGAGTTAAGCATTTTGGACAAACATTTAAGTTCTCATCTATATCTTTTTTAAATACATGATCTTTGCATCCCTTACAATAAATCCAAAATCTATCGTCTACACTGTTTTCCTTAAATTTATTGTTAAGTGAAACTGTTATGTATTTACTTTCCTTTGAGCGACGACTAGATGAATCAGCTGAGGATAAAAATTTTTTTATCATAATTATTTACTCCCTTTGAGCCACATTTAGGCGAATAATTTTTTATACTATAACTGATATTTATATATCTTCTAAGATAAATTCATTTTCTATAAATTTAGTGTAATGACGGTCATTTAAAAATGCGTCACTATTGATAAGTAATTTTTGAAACTCAATATTTGTATCAATTCCTTCTATTATAATTTCTTCTAATGCTCTGTTTATTTTTTTTATACATTGATTTCTATCTTCATCCCAACAAATAAGTTTTCCTATCATAGAATCGTAAATTGGTGGAATTGTATACCCTGCGTATACAAACGTATCGAATCTAACTCCGAATCCCCCAGGTATATTTATTGAAGTTATCTTACCAGGACAAGGTCTAAAATCATTATATGGACTTTCAGCATTTATTCTACATTCAATAGCATGACCTCTAAATACAATATCTTTTTGCTTAAAAGGAATCGGTTTTTTATCTGCAATGGAAATTTGGAGTTTAATAAGGTCAATTCCTGTAATCATTTCCGTAACGGGATGTTCTACTTGTATTCTTGTGTTCATTTCTATAAAATAGATGTTTTTATTAGCATCTACTATAAATTCTATAGTCCCTGCTCCTAAATAACCTATTCCTTTTACTACATCGACTGCTGTTTTATATAAATAGTTTTTTTCTTCTTCATTCAAATATGAACTAAGAGATTCTTCTAATACTTTTTGGTTTCTTCGTTGCATAGAGCAGTCTCTTCCACCTAAATGAATAGCATTTCCAAAACTATCTCCAAATACTTGAACTTCTATGTGTCTAGGATTTTCTATGAATTTCTCCATATACAATTCGTTACTTCCAAATGCTGAAAAAGCTTCTGAACTTGCTATATCAAAACTTGAATAAACTTCATCTTCACAAGTTATAATTCGCATACCCTTTCCACCTCCACCATTAGAGGCTTTTATAATAACAGGATATCCGATTTCAGT
Source organism: uncultured Peptostreptococcaceae bacterium (assembly GCA_947072565.1). Lineage (GTDB taxonomy): Bacteria > Bacillota > Clostridia > Peptostreptococcales > Peptostreptococcaceae > Romboutsia_D. The sequence goes on from CAMTIM010000002.1 coordinate 27,949, forward strand.
TGCTAAAAGTAGTGCTTCTTCTTTGTTTTTTAAAATACCTTTAGAACCTGGAACAACTGGTATCTTAAGTTCTATCATAGTTTCACGAGCTTTAGATTTATCTCCCATTAATATCATTTGTTCCATTTTAGGCCCTATTAATATTATTCCGTTGTCTTCACACTTTTTAGCAAATTCTGCATTTTCTGATAAAAAACCAAATCCAGGATGTATAGCATCACATTCAAGTTTAAGAGCAAGGTATATTATATTATCTATATTATTGTAGCTTTTACTTATATTATTAGGTCCTATGCATATAGACTCGTCTGCTAAATACCTATGAAAGCATTCTTTATCAACATCTGAGTATATAGCTACTGTTTGTATATCTAATTCTTTGCAAGTTCTAATAATTCTAACAGCTATATCTCCTCTATTTGCAATTAATATCTTCTTAATCATTTTAAATACCTCCTGATTATAATGGTTTTATTTTAAATAGAGGTTGGTTATACTCCACTAATTCTTCATTTTTAACTAATACTTCAACTATTTCACCAGCTGTATCGCTTGTTATTTCATTCATAAGCTTCATAGCTTCAAGAATACATAAAGTATCTCCTTTATCTACTATATCTCCTACTTTAACAAAACTATTTTCATCAGGATTTGATGAAGAGTAAAAAGTTCCCATTAAAGGAGCAACGATAGTAGAGAATGTATCGTCTTTATCTTCATATGTACAATCATAAGTTTCATTTATTATAAATTCATCTGAGTGATTTTTAATTTCTTCGTTATTTTTAGATAAAGTTTTTATAGAATTATTTGTTTTTGAGACTTCTAGTTTTAAATCACCACTTTCTAGCTTCACATATTCTAAGCTAGTCTGATCTATAACTTTTAATAATTCTTTTATTTCATTTATTTTCATTTATGTTACCCCCTCGTATTATTACCTGGTACTAACATTATATCATAAAAAATATTTTTGTAAATATTTTTTAACTAACACTGTTACTATAATTATAAATACTTATATACAAAATAACAGCAAGTATTTGAAGAATATATATAAATACATTAAAATGTTTTTAATAAGCAAAAACGTGTCGATATTTTATATCGACACGTTCTTGTTTTATGTAATATAGTTTGCTTGTTATAAACAACGATTATCTTAAATTCTAGAATTTCTTTTTAATTCTTCTTCTAAATTGTTCAGTTCTTTTAGTGATAGTCCTGTAATTTCCATTATAAATTGAGTTTGTGCATCCTTTAATAAAAGATCTATAGCTATTTCTTTTTTTGTAGTTAAGATTTTTAATTCCTTTTTACTAATATCTAAAGCATTTGTTTTGTTAAATGTCATAGTTGTTTCATCATTAAAATTATCTTTAATTGTTTTTTTGTAAGTAATTAAATTAAATAATATAAATATAGCTGGAATACTAAAATATATTCTAGCGCCCATGAAGCCTATTATAACTGTGATTACAATTATTGATATATTTATATTTTCAATTGAAACATTAAAAAAAAGTTTACCAGGACTGTATGATTTCACAATAGCTAATAAAAAAGTTATTATACATAGTGGTAGTAAGAAATAACTAGATATAATACCCCCAAACCATAAATTATCAAAGTAAGTATCTATGTTACTATATATAATCATAGAACCATTTAAATAAGAGTATATACATGCCATTCCACCTAAAATAGCGCCTAGTGCTTGAGTATACCAATTAGCAAATCTTAAATTCATAATATCACTCCTAAAATACATATATATAATTAATATGCAAACCATGTGTTAAATATATATAAATTATGATTAATAACATAGAAAAAGCTTTATAATTTAATTATAAAGCTTTTTCTATATTATTTAAAAGAATCTATAATATTTATATTTTCTTTGGATGATTGAATTGAAATTAACTTTTGTGTGAGTTTTCTAACATTATCTGTATCATCACATTCTATACATTTATAAATTTGATTAATTAATTCATACTCCTCAGTATTTAAAATATTATTAGTTTGAAACTTATTATTATAGGTATACATGCACATATTATATCTCCTTAAAATCATAATACTTATATATTAATCATTTATCGTAATTAATATACGTTATACTATGTATTAAGTATTTTCTATTTATTTTTATAAAAAAAAGCATTATAATACTAAAATACATATATTAAATATATTCATATTTTGATATCAATGAATTAAATTTAATTTACATAAAAATATTTTAATGAAAGGAGTCTTTTTATTATGTTGGATACTCTAGAGTTTATTCTTAAAATAGTATTTTTTATTTTATCTGTCGTTTGGATTGGTAGAATTATGATTTTAAGAACAGATAAACAGATAGTTATAAACCCTGTACTTATAGGAATAGGTGCAATTTTAGCTATATTCCCCCCGTCTAATAGCCATATAGAAATAATAGGTATAAGTATGCAAAGTATAAGAATTGTACTTTACTGTATCTATTCACTTGTGGTCCTATTTGGAATATATGCTACTAATCAGAAAAACGGAATTTTTTAATTGATTTTTAAATATAATAAAAAGGTTGCAAATTGTCACAACCTTTTTATTACATTAGAAATTAAAATTAAATTTATTTATTTTTTCTAGCTTCACATCTGAAAATTTTCATACCATAAGACATAAATTTATCTTCGTATTCAGTTGTAACATTTTTAAATTCACTATTAGCTAAATCTAAGCAAATATTTTTTAATATCCAATTATTAGAAGCTATTTCATTCAAACTGAATTCGAATAGTTTTTCATTATCTGTTTTAAAATGAAGTTCTCCATCTTCACTTAGTAAAGTTTTATACATATTTAAAAAATTAGTATGAGTTAATCTTCTTTTACTCCATCTTGTTTTAGGCCATGGATCACAAAAGTTAACGTAAATTCTGTTTAACTCATTCTCATCAAAATAATCTAATATATTACTAACATCAGCCCATGCAAATAATATATTATTTAAATTAGCTTCAACTGCTTTTTCCACTCCCTTTATTATAACTTCTTCTTTTATTTCAAAAGCAATATAGTTTATATTAGGATTTTCTTTTGCTAATGTTGTTATAAACTTACCACGCCCAGTTCCAAATTCTACATGTATAGGATTACTATTTTCAAACTTTAAATTCCAAGTTCCTTTTAACTTATTTATATCATCTCTAAGAACGTAATTCTTATAGCTTAATAATTTTTCATCTGCGCCTTTTACTTTTCTTCTTCTCATGTTTTACTCCTTATATATAATTAAAGTCTAATATCTACTTTACATATAGAATACTCTAAGCTATGCTTGATTAAATATGCAAATGTGTTGTTCCTTTATAATACCTTAATATAGCAAAAAAATAAAGGTATTAGCTAAAAGCTAATACCCTTTATTTTATTGTCCGCAGCCAGAGCATCCTCCGCCACAACCACCGTCATCTTGTGCATTTTCAGGTCCTACTTTAAATCCATAACCAGTATCTTCAATAACTATATCTCCATATTTATTGAAATCATCACTGCTCATTATAAAATGTAATCCTTCAACATCATATTCTAAATCTTCAGCCTTTTGCTCATCCAAAGCAATTCCAAATGATGGACCGCCTCAGCCAATGCCTGCAAAATAAACTCTTATATTATTTGGTCTATCTTGATTGTCTTTTAAAATATCTTTTAATGTGTTAACTGCTGTTTCTGGTAAAGTAACCTTCATAAAATCATTTCCTTTCAATTTTTCTTAAATTCATATATATATTATATACTTTTAATAGGTATACAATCAATTTATTTTTACCATTTATTATAAAAAATACTAAAAATACTTTAATATATACAAATTAATTTATTAATATGATTATTATATTAATAAATTAATGAAAAGTACTTTATTCTTTTTTGATAAAATTTAACATACGAAATATAAAAAAGCAAATCTACTTATTATCCTTTATAATGTAAAAAAATACTGTTATAATGTATAATTATGCCAAAGTATATTTAATGGTGATTTAGGAGGGGAATTATGAAAAAAGAAAAAATATCGTCTTTAATAGAGATGATCGGATTAGTAGTTGGTTGTATATCGATGAGTATTGGGATTAATGTGTTTTTGAAACCGTATACAATAGCACCAGGTGGCCTTAGTGGTTTATCTGTAGTACTAAATAAAGTTACTAATATACCGGTTTCAACTATAATGTTAATGATAGGTGTTCCTTTAGTGGTTTTTGCATTTAGAATTCTCGGTGTAAAAAATTCAATTAAAACTTTATTTGGAACGGTATTATTTTCTGTAATATTAAATGTAACTTCACCATTATCTGCAATAAGTGCGACAAATGATTTATTATTATCTGCAATATCTGGCGCTATTTTAGTAGGTATAGGTATCGGAATTATGTTTAGATGTGATGCATCTACAGGAGGAACTGATTTAATAGCACTTATACTTAGTAAGAAATTTCCTGGTATTAAAGCAACTAAATTCATGATAGTTCTAGATTCCTTTGTAGTTATTTCGTCAGGTATAGTTAGTAAGAATATAGAGATTGCACTTTATTCAGCAATGTCACTTTATATAGTTGTTAAAGTAGCAGATGCTATAATGGAAGGTTTTGACTACTCTAAAGCATTTTTTATAATTTCTAATCAAGCAGATGATTTAAAAAAGGTTATAACTAATGAACTAGGCAGAGGTTTTACTATTCTAGATGGTAGAGGTGGCTATACAGATGATCAAAAACAAGTATTGTTGGTAGTTGTTTCTAAGAATCAAGAAATTTATTTAAAAAAACTTGTTAAATCATCAGATCCAGGTGCTTTTATAATCGTTAGTAATGTACATGAAGTTTTAGGGGAAGGATTTAAAAAATTTGAAAATTAGAAAAGCGGCTTATGCCGCTTTTTTTATTTTTTAATTAATGTTGAGTTAATAACTAAATTTTCACCTTCTTTTAGATTACAAATATGTAATGATGGTGTCACATATTTAAAATTAGCCAAGAATGGAAATAATATAGTATATCTTCCTTTTGTTAAGTTTGAAAATTTATACTCACCTTTTTTATTAGTTAAGCAAGATGTTTTTTCCCCATCTGTATTAATTATAGTTAAAAGGTTATTTTTAAGATAAAGCTCACTTTCTAATATGTCTTGTGTAGAATTTTTTATTTGTATCTTTCCGTATATAGAGCCTAGGGGATTTTCTTTATTTATATTCAAAGTATTAAATTGAGAACTTATAAACTTTATTTTTATGGGTTGTATTACTACTCCACTTAATATACCAGATTTTAAAAATGAAACTTCGTGGTAAAAATCTGCTTTTAATATACATTCAGAATGTATATTTTTGATAGTTATATTTGAAATAGAGTATAAAAATGAAGGTCTTTTATTAGTTTTTACGTAATCGTATATTCCTTTAACTTGAATGTTATCTAACAAGACTTTTGTATCGTCATTCCAATAAATTGGAGTTTCAAATAAATAGTCATCTCCATAATTTATACTTATTGTATCTAAAATAACACATTGTTCACTAGCTATGATTTTTATATTTTCACAATGAGATTTGCTAGCAGATGATAGGTCTTTGATATTATTATTAGATAAATTTATTAATACTAAATTATTTAAATTACTAATGTCACTTACAAAAGAAATATTGTTACTGTCAAGACCGACACTTTTAATATTTTTAAGTTTGCTTAAAAAAGTTATATCCTCTATCTTATTTTCTGAAAGTTCTAAAATTCTAAGTCTGTTTAGTTCTGATAATAAACTAGCATCATATATTTCATTTTTGCTTAAGTTTAGACTGTTTAAATTAGTAGCATACTGTATTCCTTCTAAGCTTATAATTCCGCAATCTGATAAATCTATTTCTTTTAATGTCTTTAAAAAATCTTTTGTTATTTCACTTGGTTTTTTTTAAAATAAACTAGCTAGTACAAATCTTAAATGATTATCCATCCAATTGTTTTTAAAATTGTTTATCAAAATGATCATTCCTTTTTATATAAATTAGAAATTATTTTTAATTGATATTATATAATCTTCTCTTAAAATTTCATATTTATGGCATTTTACGTAAGCTCCTAATTTTTTACCGTAAAGTTTTTTTCTAAAAGAATTCACGTGATAAAAGCCTAATTCTTGTAATGGTTTTTGGGAATATTTATTATCTTCAAAAGTTACTGCGATTACTTTTTTTAAGTTTAAATCATAAAATCCATACCTAAGCATTTCTTTAGCTAATTCAGAAGATAAATTATAACCCCAGTACAATGGATTTATACATATACCAAGTTCACCCTCTTTAGAATATGAAGATATATTATTAAATCCAATATTTCCTATTACCTTATTTTCTTTTTTTAATACAATAGCATAGTGACCTATTTTACCTTTGGCATAATTTTTCAGAAAAAATAATTTTATAAAATGTTCTGTATCAGATATAGTTTTATGCTTATTAAAAGGCAAATACTTAACAACTTTATCGTACTTATAATATTCAAATAAGTGGGGTGCATCTTCTAATGAAATAGGCCTTAAAATACAATTTTTAGTTTCTAAAATTTTCATTTCGAATAGATTAGAATTATGCATGGTTTATTCCTCTCCTTAGAATTTTCATAAATGTTATCTATATAATTTATGAAAACAATCTATTAACCGTGATTATTAAACATAAAATATATACTTTTATGCCAAAAACATAAATATGAGTATTTTCAACATATATAACTATATGTAAAGGAATAATGTCAGTTATATGTCAGATATTTTTATTTTTTTGTTTTTGAAATATGTTATAATAAACATATAATTGTTATTTAATGGAGGTACTTGATGAGCTTTGCATTTATAAGAAAAAGAAGTAAAAACTACATAGTTTATTTAGAATATAAAGATAATGAAAGTGGCAAAAAAAAACAAAAGAATATGGGATCATTCGAGAAAAAAAGAGATGCTTCTAAAAAATTAACTGAGTTAAAAGATAGTATTTATAACGATGAATTAGGGCTACCTAACGTTATGAATATAGAAAATTTTTTGATGGATTTTTTAGAAAAATACAAGGTTAATTTATCAATAACGACTTATAGTTGTTATTTGAGAATTTGCAAAAAATACCTAATACCTATGTTAGGAAAATACAAATTAGAAGAACTTAAACCAATACATTTACAAAACTATGTAGATGATTTAATGGGAATTTTAGCTCCACAAACTATAAAAATACATATTAATATATTAAATTTAGCATTAAAAAAAGCATATAGATTAAGATTAATAAGAGAAAATATAGTAGATTGTATAGAAATTCCTAGGGTTAAAAAATTTAAAAATAATATATATAATAAAAAAGATATGATTAATTTACTTCAAATTTGTAAAGGGTCTCCTCTTGAATTACACATATATTTAGCAAGTGGACTAGGTTTGAGAATATCAGAAATACTAGGATTAACCTGGGATAATATAGATTTTAATGAAAATACAATAACTATAGATAAAATTACAGTAAGAAACGAAGGATTGGTTATACTCAAAAATCCTAAAACTGAAAGTTCAGAAAGAACAATTTCAGCTCCAAACGAGATAATCTCGATGCTAAAAAATCACAAAAAAAAGCAATTAGAATCTAAGTTAAAAGGAGAAATAACTAACAAATCAAATTTATTATTCTTCGATAAAAACGAAAATCCAATAGCGCAAGATGTATTAAGTAAAAAATTCAATACATTTCTAAAAGATAAAAATTTAGATCATATAAGATTTCATGACCTTAGACATTCACATGTTACATTACTTATAAATTCAAAAGTACCTATAAAAGTAATTTCTGAAAGGGTCGGACATTCAAATATTAATACTACACTTAATATATATGCACACACACTTAAAGAAATGGATTCTGAAGCTAGTGAAAAAATTTCAGAAACTTTATTCAAATTAGGATAAAATAATTAAATTATGTAAACAAATTATTTTCGGCTATAAATTTGCGTTGATTTAAACGGCATTTATAGCTGTTTATTTTTTGCATACGATTTATATGTAGCTTAAAAATTAAAATGCCTACAGATTTATATAAATGCGTATTTTAGTATGTTTAAAAAATATTTTATTTTTTATATATTTTTATAAATATGATTTATAAAAATTGATTTTATTTTCTAATCTGTATAAGTTTATTTATCCAGTATTAATAATTCTCTAGTTATATTTTTGTGGATAAGCTTTCAACCATATTTACATATATAATAATGAAAAAATACCTAATAAATATTTGCCTTTTTAAAGATCTTTATGATTAATACTAATAGTTTTATATTTAAAACGCATATAAAAGCTTACATACACATTCAAATAGGTTTATAGCGGAATGTAAAAAGATACCTAAAAATAGTTTATTATAATATGATTATGTAAACTAAAGTTGTATGTTTTTATAATTATAGAATAAAATTCATCTGAGAACTAGAAAATAATTTAAAAAGCTAAGAAAAATATAATTACATAAATATTTTTCTTAGCTTTGATATTAACTATAATATATTTAATTTTTTAGCTATATCTATATTAGCTTCTAAAACATTAACTTTATCTTCTCCAAATATTCCTAAAACTTTTGTATACGTATTGTTTTTAACAATCTCTTTTACTTCACTTTCTGACAGTCCTGTTTTATCTGCTATTCTAGGTATTTGAACAATTGCAGATTGAGGGCTTATATTAGGGTCAAGGCCTGAACCCGAACTTGTAAGTAAATCTGTTGGTATTTCATTTTTTTCTATCGTTGGATTGTCTTTCATAAACAATCTTATGCCTTCTTCTACTCTAGCTTGGAGATCTGGATTACTTGGAGATAAATTTTGAGAACCTGAAGCTACTCCTTTATAATCAGTATTTCCATCTGCATCTTTTATTAAATCTTTTTGTTTATAAGTGTTATAATTCACAGCTGAAACTCTCCCGTGAAAAAATCTTAAATCTGTAAAATCTTGACCTATATGTTTAGATCCTACTACTTTTCCATCTACATCTATCATGCTCCCATTAGCTTTATTATTAAAAGCAACTTGTGAAACGCCGGTCATAGTTAATGGATATATAAGACCACAAATGACTAATAACGTTATACTTAAAAGAAATGCTGGTTTTAAATTTTTCATAATACTTTGCGCCCCCTATATTAAATTAAGTTTAAAGCAATTATTAAAGGAGTAATCAATATGTCTATTAATTTTATCCCAATAAAAGGTACTATTACACCACCAAGGCCAAATACTAACATATTCCTAATAATCATAGTTTCAGATTTCATCGGCTTATATTTAACACCTTTCATAGCAAGTGGTATCAAACAAGGTATTATTAATGCATTAAATATCAATGCTGATAATATTGCACTAAAAGGTGTAGAAAGCTTCATTATATTCAATACTTGCATTTGTGGTATAGCAACTGTGAATATAGCTGGTATTATTGCAAAATATTTTGCAATATCATTCGCTATAGAGAAAGTTGTTAATGCTCCACGAGTTATTAGAAGCTGTTTTCCTATTTCAACTACTTCAAGTATTTTAGTTGGATCTGAATCGAGATCTACCATGTTCGCTGCTTCTTTTGCTGCTGTTGTACCACTATTCATAGCAAGGCCAACATCAGCTTGTGCAAGTGCGGGAGCATCATTTGTTCCATCACCTGTCATTGCAACTATTTTACCTTTTATTTGCTCTTTTTTTATTGCATCTATTTTATCTTCCGGCTTACATTCTGATATGAAGCCATCAACTCCAGCTTCTTTAGCTATAGTTGCCGCTGTAAGTGCATTATCACCGGTACACATTATAGTTTTTATACCGATTTCTCTTAGTCTTGCAAATTTTTCAACAAGCCCAGGCTTTACAGTATCTTTGAGGTATATTATTCCGTAGATTTTATCATCTGCACATACCACTAAAGGTGTTCCTCCTAATTTAGCTACATCACTTACTTTAGACTCTAAATCGGTTGGTATCTTTCCACCTTTATTTTTTACAAATGTTTTTATGCTTTCATAAGCACCTTTTCTTATAATAGTTCCATCTTTTAAATTAATTCCACTCATTCTTGTTTGCGCGGAAAATTCAACAAACTCAGCTTCTTGAGCTTCTTTATTTTTATTAAGTATTCCAAATTGGAGTCCAAGGTCAACTGTTGATTTGCCTTCTGGAGTTTCATCTTTTAATGAACACATAACAGAGTACTTTATTAAATCTAGTTTGTCAGCATTTCCAACAGGTATAAACTCTGCTGCAAGCCTATTGCCAAAAGTTATAGTTCCTGTTTTATCAAGTATCATAGTATCAACATCACCACAAGCTTCTACGGCTTTTCCTGACATTGCTATAACATTAAATCTTGTAACTCTATCCATACCAGCGATACCTATTGCAGATAGTAGGCCACCTATTGTAGTAGGTATCAAACATACTACTAGAGCTATCATCGTAGATATTGGAATTTTAACACCTGAGTATGTTGCCATAGGATAAAGAGTAACTATTACTAAAACAAATATTATCGTTAAGCCTACTAATAATGTGTTAAGTGCTATTTCATTTGGAGTTTTTTGTCTTGAAGCACCTTCAACTAAAGCTATCATTTTATCTAAGAAAGATTGACCTGGAGATGTTGTTATTCTTATTTTTAAATAATCACTTACAACAGTAGTTCCACCGGTTACAGACGCAAAATCTCCTCCTGATTCTCTCATAACAGGAGCACTTTCTCCTGTTATTGCACTTTCATCAACTGATGCTATGCCTTCAATAACTTCACCATCATTTGGTATAACTTCACCTGTGTTTACTAAAACTATGTCCCCTTTTTTTAATTCATTTGCATTTATTTTTTTTTCTTTTCCATCTGGAAGTATTAATCTAGCAATTGTATCTTTTCTTGTTTTCTTTAGAGCATCAGCTTGTGCTTTACCCCTTCCCTCTGCTACTGCTTCTGCAAAGTTTGCAAACAGTATAGTTATAAACAAAATAGTAGATACTATTACATTGTAAGCTCTTAAATTTGTACCTTCATCTCCAAATAAGCTAGGTACGAATGTAAGTATTAAAGTTATAAAAAATCCTATTTCAACTACAAACATTACTGGATTTTTCATCATATATTTAGGATTGAACTTTTTTAAAGATTCTACGATAGAACGCTTTAAAATATCACTTGTTATAAATTTTGTTTTTTTGTCCATCTTTTCTCCACCTCTCCTATATTAGTTTAAAACCACAATGTCAGATGCTCTGCAATAGGTCCAAGCGCTAATGCAGGGAAGAATGTTAAAGCACCAATAATTAATACTACTAATACTAATACGACTGTAAATGTTAAATTATCTGTTCTTAGAGTTCCTATACTTTTGTTTACATGGTTTTTATGAGCTAATGAACTTGAAACTGCAAGTAATATTACTATAGATAAATACCTTCCGTAAAACATTACTATGCCTGATGTTGTATTCCAAAATAATGTATTATCTACAAGTCCTTCAAATCCTGACCCATTATTTGCAGCCGAAGATGTGAACTCATATAGAACTTGAGTTAATCCGTGGAATCCGGGGTTTGAAATCCCCTCTGGAGATACTAATGCTAATGATGAGAAACCTAGGATTAAAAGTGGATGTAAAATTATTACAAGAGCAATAAGCTTCATTTCTTTACCCTCTATTTTTTTAGATAGAAACTCTGGAGTTCTACCGACCATTAATCCACATAAGAATACTGTTAATATTGCATACATAATCATATTCATAAGTCCTACGCCTTTACCACCAAACACTACATTTAGCATCATATTAACTAAAGGAACTAATCCACCAATTGGTGTTAATGAATCATGCATATTGTTAACTGTACCTGTTGTAAATGAAGTTGTCACAGTTGTAAACAGTGTTGACTGAGCTATTCCAAATCGAATTTCTTTTCCTTCCATATTTCCCATACTTTGATTAAGACCTAGATCTGCTAATATTGGATTTCCAGCATTCTCTGCTAAAAAACAAACGCTTAAACCAATAATAAAGATTGCTCCCATAGCTGCAAATATTGCCCAACCTTGTTTTTTGTTACTTAACATATGTCCAAACATGACAACAATAGCTCCCGGAAGTATCATCATAGATAAAAGTTCAACTATATTTGAAATTATTGTTGGATTTTCGAATGGATGAGAAGAGTTAGCTCCAAAGAATCCACCACCATTGGTTCCTAGATGTTTTATAGATTCAATTGCAGCTACAGGTCCTTGAGGTATATCTTGTAATTTGCCTTCTATTGTAGTTATTGTTTGAGTTGCATTGAATGTTTGAGGAGTTCCTTGACTTACAAGTATTAAACCAACTATAAATGCTAAGGGAAGTAAAACTCTTGTAGTTATTCTAATCATATCAACATAGAAGTTACCCATAGTTTTTTTCTTACCGACTAACCCTCTTATAAATGCAATTGAGGCTGCGTATCCTGTTGCTGCTGATGTAAACATCATATAACATATAACTCCCATTTGACTAAGATACGAAAGGCCAGATTCACCTGCGTAATGTTGAAGATTTGTATTTGTCATAAAACTTATTATTGTATTAAAAGATAAACTAGCATCCATACCTTCAATTCCATTAGGATTAAATACGTGAATATTTTGCAGTCTTAACACTAAATAGCCTACAAATACCATTACAGCATTTGTTAAAATTAAAGATAGCGCATATTGCTTCCAACTCATTTCTTCACTTTGATTTATACCGCATACCTTATATATACTATTATCAATAGAATTAAAAGCTTTGTCTGCGAAAGTTTTTTGAAAAGTAGCTATATTATATAGATATTTACCCATTGGTATTACTAATATAATAAATATAGCTAATGTTAAACATATTTGTAGCATAATTTTTTACCCCCATTTCTTTTGTCTTTTTATGATTTTCTATTAAAACTTTTCAGGATTAATAAGAGCATAAACTAAATAAATTACTAACATAATAGTTGTGATTCCTAAAAGCCACATAATAAAATTCTCCTATCTAATTATTATTTTTTCTCAATTTGTTTTGAACACCACTCTGTAAATAGTTTTACAGATGCAAATCCTACAATTAATGTTCCTATCATAATTAAATCCATCACATAATCCCCCCTGTTCATTTCTTGTTTTTTATTACCATATGTTTATAGTATTAGAATTCATATAAAGATAGTATTAAGATGCATTGTTGTGTATTAAGTTTTTATTAAGATTATAGTATATACATATATAATGCAAAAAAAGTACTTATAGTAATGAATAAATCATCAACATAAGTACTTTCTTATAAATCGTGTTTGTTGTTTTGTATTATAATGTCTTTTGAAGCTTATTTAAAGCATAATCCAGAGCAACCTCCAAATTACCGTTATTTTTCCCACCACCTTGAGCTAATGAAGGACTTCCGCCTCCTTTACCATCAACTAATGTCATTGTATCTTTTAATAAATTGTTCATATTAATACTTTTTAATTCTTTAGAAGATGCAAAAACTAGATTAACCTTATTTTCAGACTTAATACCGATTAATGCTATAGTATTTTCAGTTTCAACTATTTTAGATGTGACTTTAGATACATATTTTAAATTTTCATCATTATAAATTTTTATAACAACAGAAATATCATTTAGTTTATATGAACTATCTACCATATCTTTTATTTCATAGTTAGCTATTTCATCTTCTAATTTTCTATTATTAATTAACGTAGTTTCTATTCTTTCATGTAAGTTTTTAACACCTTTTATAGCATCTTCATCACTACAGCTTAAATATTTACATATATCAGCTAAACATGCATCTCTTTTTAAAGAATAGTCAACAGCTCTTTTACCAGCTAAAAATTCTATTCTTGTCGCGCCTTTATTTTTTTCATATCGTTTTACCTTTATCATTCTAAGATCTAATGTAGATTTAGGATGTACTCCGCAACAAGCATTACAATCTAAATCCCCAATTTTCACAATTCGTATTTCTTCGGATGTATCTGGCAAGTCCCTTCTTATCCAAATTTTTTTAAGTTCTTTTTTTGAAGGTAACAACGTTTCTAATTCTATATTTTCATTTATCATTTCATTTGCATAGTGCTCAGCTTGTTTTATTTGGTCAAATGTTAATATACCCTCTATATCAACAGTGCTAATTTCTCTTCCTAAATGAAAAGATACAGTGTTTGCTTTAAACAATGTATAAAAACATCCTGATAATACATGTTGTGCAAAATGTTGATGCATGCCATCTTCTCTTCGTTGCCAGTCTATATTACATTTTACTTTATGTATTTTTATAGGTTTCTTTTCTACAACATGATACACCTTACTATCTTTTTCATATACATCTATTACACTATGTACATCTATTTTGCCTAAATCACAAAATTGACCTCCCCCTCCTGGGAAAAATGCTGTTTTATTAAGCACTACATGAAATTTATTTTCAATTTCTAATATTTCCTCAATTTCTGCAGTAAATTCTTTTATATATTGATCTGTATAATATAGTTTTTCCATATTTTCTCCTCTTTGAACTATTGTAATAGTTTTAATTTTACACTATTTCAACATATTTATAAAGTTATTACAAACTATATTTAGATTTTTATCAAATACTATTATTAAATATACATATTTAAAATTCCAACTTTAAAAAATAAAGTAAAATGCACTTTGTATAGCCGACGTGACTTTAAAAAATAAAGTGTAACCACATTATACAAACTAAAATAAAAAATTCTAAACAAGTGGATAAATATCCAACATAAGCAAATGTATAACTTTATTCATCGTTTAATTTATATCCAACACCAATTTCTGTTATTATATATCGAGGATTAGCAGGTTGTTTTTCTATTTTTCTTCTTAGTGTTGCCATAAATACTCTTAATGACTTTGTTTCACCACCTAAAACACTTCCCCAAATTTCTTTTGCAATAAAATTATGAGTAAGAACTTTTCCGTGATATTTTGTAAGAAGGGATAATATATCATATTCAATTGGTGTTAAATGAATTTCTTCTTCTTGCACGATTACCTTTCGCTTTTCAAAATCTACAAATAGTTTATCAAACTCAAAATTATTGTTTAAAATTGTATTAGACGAATTATTACTTTGAGAATGTCTAAGTGCAACTCTTACCCTAGCTAAAAGTTCTACTATTGAAAAAGGTTTTGTTATGTAATCATCAGCTCCATTATCGAAAGCTTCTACTTTTTCTCTGTCTTGCTCTCTTGCAGATACTACTATTATTGGTACATTAGAAAGTTCTCTTATTTTTTTTATAACATCAATTCCATCAATATCTTCTAATCCTAAGTCTAGTAAAATAACATCTGGACAATAGGACAAGGTAAGTGATATACCTTCTTTTCCAGTCACAGCTTCTTTAACACTATAATCTTGAGTTGTAAGAGCTGTTGTTATAAATTTTCGTATAGTTTTATCATCTTCTACAATTAATATAAGTTTTTTACTCATTCAAATCCCCCATATAAAATTTAGTCTAGTCTTCTTTTGGTAATGTAAATTTAAAAGTAGTTCCTTTGTCTTTATTGTTTTTAACACATATTTGCCCCTTATGAGCATCAATTATTGATTTACAAATTGATAACCCAAGCCCCACACCTTTTCTAGAATCTTTGTATGTTGATTCGCCTGTAAAAAATCTATCAAATACATGGTCTATAAATTCATCGCAAATACCAGGCCCATTGTCGCATACTTCAAAACATACATAATCATTTTTTTCATATACGTTTAACTTAATTTCACAATCATGTTTAGTGTATTTAAGAGCATTATCTATTAAGTTTATAAATACTTGTTCTATAAGTTTTGGATCCATAGGGACAAATAGTATACCATCAGGTATGCTTATTTTTATATCAACATTTTCGATTCTTTTTTTCATATGATTTAATGATTGAGATATAACTTCTTCAACTAATTCTAAGCTTTTCATTACTTCTAATTTGCCTTCATCTATTCTAGTCATGCTTAATAAATTTTCTACTAATCTTATTAACCATTGAGTGTCATCATGAACACCATTAAGTAAATCATCTACAGTTTGCTGGTCTATATTTTCTTTATTTTTAATAATAGTACTTATAGAACCTGATATCCCTGCAAGTGGTGTTCTTAAATCATGAGAAATAGCTCTAAGTAAATTACTTCTTAACCTCTCACTTTCTATTTCTAAATTAGCTTCTTTTTGGATTTCTGATAGATTTTCTCTATCTATTGCAACAGCCATTTGAGCAATTATAGCCTCTATTAAACATATATCTTCGTTATCTAATTTTTTAGTAAAACATGATATACCCATTACCCCTAAAGTAGAGCTCATTCCTACTATAGGTATATAATAACCAAGAGCACCAGGAAGCGTATCTGTCAAATTTCCTGCAATAGTATTATTATTAAACACCCAACTAGCAACAGCTTTTTCATCTTCTACAAGAAGTATATTTTTTTCACCTTGGGTTATGTTTTTTTCATAAAGTTTTAAGGCACTTTCTTTTATATTTTTTACATAGCATACGATATCTCTATCTAGGCTTATAGATAGAAGTTCTAAACCTTTATTTATGATTTCTTCTTTATCTGATAATCTTAAGAAGCTTCTACTTATTTGATATAGCATTTGTGTGTTTTGTTCTCTTTTAGAATGAATATCTACTTGCTGCTGTATTCTAGAGGTAAGTGTAGAGGTTATTATACCAACTATACAAAATACAACAAGTGTTATTATATAATTAGGGTCATCAATAGTTAAAGTATGTATTGGCTTTGTAAATAAATAATTAAGAAGGACTATATTTAAAACAGAGCTTATAATTCCTGTGCTATATCCGTTAGTACAAACAGCTACTAATGCAACACCTAGTATATACATTAGTAGTATGTTTTCTTGTATAAATCCCATACTTTGTATTATATAAGCTATAATTGTAACTATTGTAGTTATTAGTAATAGCTTATATAAATCAGAACTACTAACTTTAAATTTAGATTGAATATTGTTATATTTTTTTACCTTAAATTTTTTATGTGTACTACATTTATAAGGTATTACATGCACATCAATATGGTCAACTTCATCTATTAGTTTATCTACTATATCTTTTTTTAATATTTTAGATAAAGACTTATGGTTATGGTGATTTCTTCCTATTATAATCTTTGTTACATTTCTAATTTTAGAGTATCTTAAAATTTGTTCAACGATATTATCACCATGTAATATAACTATTTCGGCACCAAGCTTTTTAGCAAGTTTTAAGTTATCTTGTAGCTGTTTTTTTATTTTATCATCTTCTTGTATTTCATTAGGGTCTTCTATGTATAATGCTATCCACTTAGCAAGTGAAGAATCTGCAATTCTAGAAGCTGTCCTAATAAGCTTTGCTGAAGAAGGTGATGGTGAAATACATGCAAGTAATGTATCTGATGTGGGCAATACGTTTAGTCCGCTTTTAGAAAGTCTTGCGATTTGAACTTCTTTATTTACTCTCTCCGCTGTTTTTCTAAGTGCTATTTCTCTGAGAGCAACTAAATTATCCTTAGTAAAAAAATTTTCTTTAGCTCTAGAAGCTTGTTCTCTTTTATAAATTTTACCTTGATTAAATCGCTCTAAAAGAACATCTGGCTCTACGTCAATTACTTCTAGCTGAGCTGACGAATCTAAAATTTTATCAGGAATAGTCTCCTTAACAGATACATTGGTAACTATTTCAATTATATCATTTAAACTTTCTAAATGTTGAACATTTATAGTGGTATAGACATCAATACCTGCAAGTAATAATTCCTCTACATCTTGCCATCTCTTATTATGCCTACAGCCTTTTGCATTGGTATGTGCTAGTTCATCTACTAGTATAATCTCTGGCTTTCTTTTTAATGCTAGGTCTAAATCAAATTCATTTAAATTTATTGATTTATAAATGATTTTTTTTACTGGTAAAACTTCAAGTCCTTCAACAAGTGCTAAAGTTTCCTTTCTTGTGTGAGGTTCTATATAACCAACTACTACATCTACACCGGATTGTTTTAAATTATGTGCAGACTCCAACATAGAGTAGGTTTTACCTACTCCTGCTGCATATCCAAAGAATATTTTTAATTGCCCCCTTTTTAACTTTTCTTGTTCATTTTTTATTTTCAATAGTATGCTTTTTGGATCAGGTCTATCCATTTTTATTCCCCCATTTATAAATTATTCAAATAGTTAATCTTTATTATACTCTTGTTATATTCAATATGTAAAAGTATTTCTAAATTTTGATTTTTTATTATGTAAAGATTACCATACTTATAAATACATCTATTATTTTTATAAATATAAATGGTGTTATAACCCCTCCAACTCCATAAATTAATATATTTCTTATAAGTAATTTATTAACTGATTTTTGTTTGTATTTAACACCTCTAAGTGATAATGGGATTAGGGCAATAATTACTAAAGCATTATATATTACGGTTGATATTATAGCACTTTGTGGACTTGACAAATTCATTATATTCAGATTACCTATTTGAGGATAGATATATTGAAATAGTAAAGGTATTATAGCAAAATATATACAAATATCATTAGCTATGCTAAATGTTGTCAGAGCGCTTCTAGTTATAAGCAGTTGCTTACCTATTTTTACAATATCTATAAGCTTAGTTGGATTTGAATCTAAATCAATCATAGTGCAAACTTCCTTAGCAGCTTGTGTTCCTGTATTCATAACAATTGAAATATCTGCTTGTGCAAGTGCAGGAGCATCGTTGTTCCCGTCACCAGTCATGGCAATTAAATACCCCTTTTTTTGATACTCATGTATTAATTCTAATTTAGCTTGAGGAGTTGCTTGAGCTAAAAAATCATCTACACCTGCCTCCGCTGCAATAGTTGCTGCTGTTAATGGATTGTCACCTGTTATCATTATTGTTTTTATACCCATTTTTCTTAACTCACTAAATTTTTCACAAATATTATTTTTTATTATATCTTTTAAATGTATAACGCCTAAAATTCTTTGGTTTTTACAAACGACAAGAGGCGTTCCACCTTTTTTAGAAATTGTAGATACTATATCATCACATTCTTTTGGATAACTACCACCTAAATTTTCTATAAATGCTTTGATATCCTTAGCGGCACCTTTTCTTATTTTATCCTTACTTGTGTTTACACCACTTATTCTAGTTCTAGCAGAAAAAGGTATGAATTCAGCTTCTAACGGACCTAAATATCTTCCTCTTAGAGCGTACTGTTTTTTAGCAAGTATAACAATACTCCTTCCTTCTGGAGTTTCGTCAGCTAAAGAACTAAGTTGTGAGCAATCAGCTAATTCCTCAGGATTAATATCTGACAAAGCTATAAATTCGATGGCTTGCCTGTTACCAAAAGTAATTGTACCTGTTTTATCAAGAAGCAATATATCAATATCATTAGCTGTTTCTATTGATATATCAGATGAAACGAGAATATTTTTGCTGCTTAACCTACTCATACTAGCAATACCTATTGAAGATAATAGCGCACTAATTGTTGTGGGTGACAGACAAACAAATAATGCTATTAAAGAAGTTATTGATATAGATTTATCTGAAATTATTGTAAATTCACTAAACGGATATAATGCTGTGGTAACTATTAAAAATAGAATAGTTAAAGCTATTAAAAATATTTTAAGTGATACTTCATTTAAAGTATTTTTTCTTTGTGAACATTCTACCATAGTAATCATTTTATCTAAAAAATTTTCTCCTACATTCGAAGTAATTTTTATGATTAAGTAATCAGATATTACAGTTGTGCCACCCGTTACAAAATTTCTATCTCCATATGATTCTCTAATTACTGGAGCACTTTCGCCAGTTATAGAACTTTCATCAACTAAGGCTACACCTTCTAGTACTTTTCCATCTCCTGGTACTTGTTGATCTTCTTCTACTAAAACTATATCACCCTTTTCTAATTCATTTGATGGAACTATTTTAAAATCACCATATTTATCTACACCAAGAAGCTTTTTAGCCATTATATTTTTTTTAGCTTTTCTTAAAGCGTTTACTTGTGACTTAGCATGGCCTTGTGCTATAGATTCAGCAAAATTTGCACTTAATACTGTAAACCATAGAAATATTGTTATAGTTAAAACAAACCAAGGATTATCTTTGATTATCTTTAAAAATGAAAGCAAAGTTAAAATAGTTGTAACTATACAGCCTATATAGACAACAAACATTACAGGATTTTTTACTTGGGACTTAAAAGTAAGTTTTTTAACAGCATCTTTAAATGCTTGTTTAAAAATACTTTTATTTATACAATCTTTATTAGGACAATTCATATTTGTACTCCTTTACAATATGTTAGAAAATTTTTTTTGTTTTTAACTTATAATACTATATTATATTTTTTTGTATAAATTTTGGATTAAGATGCACTAATAAAGTATAAAGATTGTATAAAGACTTAAAAATATATTTTCATAAAAAAAAGAGCTTATTATTAGCTCTTTAAATAAGTATCTTTGAATTAAATTTTTAAAGTAATTTTTTTATCTTAAATAATATAATTCCAGTTATTACAATAACCCCCATAATGCACAATACTAAAGGATACCCGTAATACCAACTAAGTTCTGGCATGAAATTAAAATTCATTCCATATATACCTGTTATTATAGTAAGAGGTGCTGAAATACCAGTTAGTAGTGTTAATTTAGTTATTAAACTGTTAGTTTTTTCAGCTACTTGAGAAGAATAAATATCTAATAATTTATCAGCTAGTTCTCGTGTTGATAAAGCAAAATTATACAATTTATCTATTCCAAAATCTATGCCTTGTAAATTATCAAAATTATATTTTTTAACGTCAGCATATTTTAAATACCTTATATTTTCTTTAAGTATTCTATCACCTATGTATAATAGAGGTCTAGTATTTTTAACCAAAGTCCTAGCCAATCCTCTTACATAATTTATCTTTAGTACATGATCATCTACAACACCTTCTAATATTTCATCCTCTAACTTTAAAATCATATCTTCAACTTTTTCTAGACTTTCAAATTCATGAATTATAATATTTTTAAATATTAAATAGTTGATTTTAAAAAGACTTACTATACCAGGTGTATTTTCCATATTAACTTCATTTACAATAATATTTTTAACGAAGTTAAATAAAAAATGATTTTCATTACATACGACTAAAATAAAATTATCAGACAAATAAATATTAACTTCTTCAATTTCAGCTTTGTTATCTACAATTTCAAATGTATTAACACTTAAAAAATCATAGTTATCAAATAAATCTAACTTTATACTCTCATCAAAAGTCAAACAATCTTTAAACGTAACCTCATCTATACCTAAGATATCTTTAAGTAATTTAAGTTCACAAAGAGGAGTTAATATAAGATAAGAGTTGTTTTTATTATAAAAATTCGATTTAAAAGCATCTTGTTTTTCCCTAGTTTCTAAATTCAAAACATGCATATTTTATCACCTTACTTTATTATTTCTTAAAATAAAGATGATAATTCATTATATAAAAATTTTAATCATAATAAAGTTATAGTTTTTATCATTTGGCTATTTTTTCTATGAATTTTTGATATAGTTTTTGCATATGTGGTTCATTTTCAACATATTCATTTATTCTATTGATAGGTATCCACATAACACCACTGTTTTCATCTTCTTTAATTATTAGCTTCTCATTCTCTTGAGCTTCAACTAGATATGCTATTGATAAATGTAAATGAGGCGAAATATACTTACCTTTTTTTATATGACTTTTTACATCTAGTACATCCAATGAATATATTCCATTTCCTAATACTTTTATATTATTTACGCCTGTTTCTTCCTTCAATTCTTTTATTGCAACCTTTAAAAAGTCACTCTCTCCATCGTTATGTCCACCAATCCATGACCACGTATTATATATATTATGGTGAACCATAAGTACTTTATCTTTTGTTTTATTTACTACAAATGTAGATGATGTCATATGAGCTAATTCATTTGTTCTATTTAAAACATCATCAAATATATTTATACAATTTAAGATTACCTCTTTATCCTTAGTTTCTTGTTCATTATACGGTACATATTCTTTTATTAAATTTATCCAATTCATTATAATTCTCCCCCTTTATAATATGTTTATCATTATTTTATAATATATTAAACTTTAACTACTTACAATTGTAAATAATAAAATATTATATATAATTTTTGTTATTCACAATTGTAATGTATAATCCATATACTATAGTAAGATTTTTTTATATCTTATCAAGGAGTTGATGGTATGTACGAATATGCATTAACATTCTTAAATGAGTATGTTGAGCTTTACACATATTTATCTCAACATAAGTTATATGGAGAAATTGTTGAAGTAACTTCTACTGATTTGATTTTACAAAGAAAACATATGGAAAAAGCATCTAATAAAAATTTCAACCTGTTTATACCACTTAATTCTATAATCTCAATAAAAAAAATATAAAATCAAAACCCACAGTTAATTTAAACTGTGGGCTTTTCTATAAGTTATTTTATTAGTTTAATTATAGGATAAAATATTTTATTATATATTTTCTCGAAAATTTTATGAGATAAAATATAAGTTACAAAAAGTGGGCTAATCAAAATTATCCAATTTGTAATTATATTCATATTCCACTTTGGTATTAAATAAAAAATTAAAAGAACAATATAAATATGAAATACATATACATACATTGTAGATTTTCCTACATGTGTATAGAAGGTTTTATGACTAGGAGTAATAACACAAACAAATATACTTAGTCCGATACTACATATATACAATATACTTCTATATAATACACCTTGCCATATACTTATACCCAATTCTGAATATGAATATGAACCATATAGAAACTTATAATTAATAAGGTTTTTATCAGCAATAAATAATGCAATACCTACAAATAGAGTAAGTCCTAACAGAGCAACCCAAATATTTATATTGTCGCTTATTTTTTTTAATTTACCCATATCAGTATAATAACCTAGTAAGAAAAAAGGCAAAAACACTATAGTTCTTGAAAATGATAATATAGCACCGTTTGAAACAACCCCTACAATGAGACCAAGTAAAAAACTTATAGGTAATATATATTTTATCTTGACTAGGTACTTAAGAGAAACTCTCCAGAAAAATAAACTAAGCAAAAACCATAAAGTCCATCCGGGATAAAGCAGTGGAGAGTTAGTTTTCCCTGTATAAAAATAAGCTAATGTATACCAAACTATATTTAATATTATATAAGGAACCAATAATGTTTTTAAAAACACTTTTTTACTTTTATTTATATTTTTAGAAAGAAATCCTGATATAAATATAAACAATGGCATATGAAATACATATATAAACATATAAACACCCATTAGTGTAGTATTATTATCTATATATCGTTCTATTAAATGTCCAAACACTACAAAGAAAATAAGTATACATTTTATATTATCAATAAAGCAATTATTTTTAATTTCTTTCATAAGTTCACTTCTTTCTCATTATATTATTAGACGTAGAAATTAATTGTCCACTTCTTTTAAGTCATTAACTTCTTCTATAAAATTTAAAATATATTTAGAGTATTTATTTCCATCTCCTCTTACAAGATCTATTGTATCTTCATGTTCTGCTTTCTTTATTATTTTTAAGATAGTATTACTATCTAAATTTTGAACTTTATCTATGAAAGAAATAGACGTATTTACATCTATAAGAGAATCACAATCACCATGTATACACATTATAGGTATATCGACTTCTTTATTAAGTAAATTTATAGGATTTACTTTATTTATTTTACCTTTATAAACATAATTATTAATAAGTATCTTAGAATATGTAGAGTTACATTTAAAGAAATCTAATACCCCGGATATAGATATAAACCCTTTTAAAATGTTGTGGTCTATATTATATTCATCTTGTCTTTTATGATCAAATACAAGATGAGAAGCTAATTCGCCTCCTGCAGAATATCCTGCAACTATTATATTCTTTACATTTTGGTTATTTTTTATATAATGATTTAAAGCTTGAAATACATCTTCTACTTGTGCTGGGTATCTGTGAAATGGAACTAGTCTATAGCCTGCAAGTATAGTACTATAGCCCATTTTATAAAAGTATTTTCCGACTCCACTGTATAAAGAAGGGCTACCATGCCACCAACCACCTCCATGAATAAAAAATATTACAGACTTATTTTCATTGCTTTCATGTTCTTGGTCATATACTTTATAGTATTGTTTTTTATTATCACCATATTTTATATTTTGTCCCTTTATAGATAAATCTTTTATATAACTATATATTATTGTTCTATTAACATTTATCAATTTTTTCTTAAGTCTACTAAACTTAAATTTTCTCATATAATTTACCTTTCTTTTAAAGCTATAATTTTCTTATATGTAAAAAGACATGAATTTTTGAAACTCATGTCTTTTTGTTTGCTATTATATATTATATGCTTTTTTTAGTTTTTTTATAGTATAATACCTTTTTATTTAATAAGATTATTTAATTTTTATAAAGCTTTTAAAGCAGCTAAATTTAATAAACTCCACGGCTTATTAAAATGTGGTTGGAAGAAGAAATCAGTCATTGCTAATTCTTCTATAGTCATTTCATTTTGTATAACTACTGATAATGTATTCATATACTGAGTTAAATCTGTTTTTGAAATAATTTGACCACCTAGTATTTTTCTGCTATTTTTATCAAATATTAATTTTAAAGTAGCTTCTTCAAATGTTGGCATAAATTCAGGTCTATAATTATCTCTAACTATAACAGAATCTACATCAAAATCACTTGTATTTTTAGCTACTTCTTCAGTAAGTCCAGTTGAAGCTATACATTGATCGTATATCTTAATCCCTGAAGTACCTTGTGTTCCTATATATTTAAGAGTAGGATTAACTAAGTTTTTACCAATTAAAGTACCCATTCTTACAGCATTAGTAGCAAGTGGTATATATCTAGTATCTTTAGCTGGATTAAATTTAACAACGCAACAATCTCCTGCAGCAAATACATCCTTAGCACTTGTTCTCATATATTCATCAATTATAATAGCTCCATTAGGTAATGTATCTAATTTACCTTGAACTAGTTTAGTACTAGGAGCAAACCCTATACATAGTACTACTAAATCAGCTTCGAATTCATCTTTATCTGTTTTTACTTTATATACTTTATTAATACCTTCAAATTTTTGAACCTTTTGACCTAATATTAACTTAACACCTTTATTTTTAAATTCAGCCTCAGCTATATCTGTAAATTCTTTATCTAAATATTTAGCCATAATTCGATCTTCTGCATCTATTAATGTTGTATTTTTTCCTTGCATTTCAAATGCCTCTGCAAGTTCTACACCAATATATCCTGCTCCTATTACAACTACATTTTTAGCATTTTCACTTCTTTTAATAATATCTTTTGCATGGTCATAGTTTTTACATAAAACTATATTATCTAGTTTCCCACCCTCAAAATTAGGTACTATTGGCCAAGAACCTAATGTAAGAACTAATTTATCATAAGTATCTTCAAATATTTCACCAGTTAGTAAGTTCTTAACTGATATCTTTTTATTATCAAAATCTATATCTAAAACTTCATGTTTCATATTGGTTTTAATACCAATAGACTGTAAGTTTTCAGGAGAACTATAAAATAATTTTTCTGTTGTATCTATAACTTTACCAACATTTAAAGCTATTCCACAAGATAAGAATGATAAATTATCATTTTTTTCATAAACTACTACTTCACTTTCTGGGTATTTATCTTTTATATTAGTAACTGCAGCAGTTCCTGCATGTGTGCATCCTATTGCTATAACTTTCATAATTACTACCTCCAAATATAATAATTTATTTACCTGTTATATTTGTACCCGTTGTGTTAATTTTAAAACAAAATTATAAATATTTTATAGTAATTATTTTTATATACAAAAAAAGACCCTAAGGTCTTTCTTCTTAAACAATCTATATATTATAATATAGTTATGTTTTCTGCTTGAGGTCCTCTAGCACCTTTAACTATATTAAAGCTTACTCTTTGTCCTTCTTCTAATGATTTGAATCCATCAGTTTGTATAGCTGAGAAATGGGCGAATACGTCATCTCCACCTTCTACTGATATAAATCCAAAACCTTTTTCATTGTTAAACCATTTTACTGTTCCGTTAGTCATTTGTTAATTCTCCATCACCTTTTATAAAGGCTTTTCTTTTTATTGTTTACTACTTCTATAATTATACACTATATTTTTAATAATAGATACATTTTTTTAATTTTATATTTAAAAAAATTATTTTGATATTATTGTTTTGTTTTTAATCTTTAATTACTTATACCTACTAGGAATTTTATGTTCATTATCATTTCTTTATTCAAATAAACTTAAAGTTTTATAATTTAAATACAAAAAAAGACCCGAAGGTCTTTTTAGAACAATCTATATATTATAATACAGTTATGTTTTCTGCTTGAGGTCCTCTAGCACCCTTAACTATATTAAAGCTTACTCTTTGTCCTTCTTCTAATGATTTGAATCCATCAGTTTGTATAGCTGAGAAATGTGCGAATACGTCATCTCCACCTTCTACTGATATAAATCCAAAACCTTTTTCGTTGTTAAACCATTTTACTGTTCCGTTAGTCATTTGTTAATTCTCCATCACCTTTTATAAAGGCTTTTCTTTTTATTGTTTACTACTTCTATAAGTATACACTATATCTATGATAATAGATACTCTTTTTTTAATATAATTTATAAATTAATCAAAAGGCTACTAGAAATTCATTATTTTAATTATCTACCATCAAAGAATATATATAATAATTCTACTTACCAAATAGTTGATTTGCATTTTGCATTTTTCCAATAATGTCTACGTCGAATGGACAATTTTTCATACATGCTCCACACTTTATACATTCGCCTGCATAATGTTCTAACAAATTATAATGATCAGTTAAGGTTTCTGGCACTTCCTTTTGAATTAATGCTAAATCTAAATACTTATTAACTAATGCAATATCTATTTTTTTAGTACATGGTGCGCAATGCCCGCAATACATACAGTGCCCTTTAAATGAACTTTTAGGTGTATTCGCAAGGATTTCACTATAATCTTTTTGTTTATCACTTGCTTTTGTATATACTGTTGATGCAAATATTTGATCTGTATTTGATATACCTACCATTACAGAAGCAACTGACGGTCTTGTTAAACAATAATGTAAACATCGTACTGGAGTCATTGCTTTTCCAAATGGTGATTGCTCATCACTTAGTAAAACACCTGCAGCAAATCCTTTCATTACTGTCAATGCAACACCTTTATTTTCACAAATTCGATATAACCTATCTCGTTTCGAATCAATACCTTCATAAACCCTCTCCTTAAAGGTATTTTCTTCAAATAAAATATCTACATCTTCACTTGCAGGTAGCATATCATAAGCTGCATTAATGCTAAATAAAATCACATCTATTAGTCCTGATTCAACTGACTTTAATGCAATATCTGGATTATGAGTGGATATTCCTATAGATTTAATAATGCCATTTTCTTTAAGTTCTTTGGCGTACTTAATTATATCTCCATTAAATATATTATTAAAATCTTTTTCATCATCCACATAGTGGATCATACCAACATCTACATAATCAACTTGCATTCTTATAAGAAAATCTTGGTACGCTTCTTTTACTTCTTTTATGTTTCTAGTTCGACGGTACTGACCATCATCCCAAGTAGAACCTATATGTCCTTCAAGTACAAAACTAGTTCTAGGGTACTTGCTTAATGCCTTACCTACATTATTTCTAACATTTGGATTTGAATTGTATATATCTATAAAATTAATACCTTCTTTAATAGCGGTGTCTATAATTTTTTCACATTCTTCATAGCACTTTCCTTCAAAGCCTTCCCCACCAATACCTATTTCACTTACTTTAATACCTGTTCTCCCTAATACTCTATAATTCATAACAACCTCCAATATTAATCTAAGTGAAAATAATACTGTTAATACTTCCTACTCTATAGTACTCCTAGTTCCATACTCATTACTTTATAGTTAAATACAATCCTACTTTTTTTAAAATCTAAGAGATAAACAACTTAATCCCCCATCAAGCTTTCTATATTCAGAAGTGTCAACTTCTATAACCCTATATCCTTTCTCTTCTATTGCTTTCTTAGCTTTTTCGTATCCAAATGGAACTAACACAGTATCATTAACCCATATGCAGTTAGCAGAATAACTTTCATCTTCACTTATAATAATTCTATTAAAATCTTTAAATACATCTTTTTCAACAAACTCACCTGCTACTAATAAATTATTATTTTCTAAATATGCTAAACCTGTTTTTAAATGTAATACTTCCTCTAATTCAACTACTGAACCTGTGTGTCCATACTTTTCTAGTTTTTCTATGAATTGTCTGCATCCTTCTTTATTTGTTCTAGCAGATTCACCTACATAAAAGTGATTTCCAACCATCATAACATCTCCACCTTCCAAAGTTCCTGGTGCTGTTATGTACTCTATTTTATCATCTGAGAAAAATTGTTTTATAGTTTCTATCATGACCTCTGTCTCTTTGTTTCTAGACTTTGCTCCTGGATTGCTTATTATTGCACAATTTTTAGTTATTACTGCAGTATCTTCTACAAAACATGAATCTGGAAATCTTTCATCTGCATCTAAAACTGTTACATTTACATTACAAGCCTTTAAAGCTTCTATATACTTATCGTGTTGTTTTAGCGCTAATTCATAATTTGGTTTTCCTAGTTTTGGTTGTGATGTTATACCCTCTACCATTGATTTTGATGGTCTTTTTACAATTACATTTTTAAACATATTAAATTTTCCTCCAAATTTTTATTTTATAGTTTCTTTATAAAATATATGTTAGTAGCAAAATAAATATTTCCTTAATAAAAAGTGGTTGTAATTAATTATGATACAGTCTTTTGAACATAAAAAAACCCTTGAAGTTGGCCGACTTTGTGATTTAATCTTCCAATTTCAAAGGATTCTAATTTATTATTTTAAGCAATACACGATTTAAAGTAACTTAATTAACTCTTCTAGCTCTTCAGATAAAGTTTTTGCAAGTTCAAAATCACTATCTATTAAAGCCAATGCTATTTTCGACTCAACTAATTTTTTCTTTTGTTCAATTTCTAAATAGTCTTTATCAAAATAAGTAGCATAAATCATTTTTCTAAACTTTCTCATACTCATTTTCCTAATTGTCTTATCTTCAATCATTAAAACATAATCCATACAATTAATTATAAAATGATAATCATGAGAAATCATTAAGATACCACCATTATAATTTTCTATGGCTTTTTCAAGTGCTATTTGTGAATATGTGTCTAAATGACTTGTAGGTTCATCAAGAAGCAACATATTTGCTTTGCTAGATGAAACTTTAGCCAATTGAAGTATATTCTTTTCTCCACCAGATAAAGATCCTATCTTTTGATTAATTATTTCTTCCTCAAAACCATATTTTGAAATATATGACCTAATTTCTCGATAAGTCTCAAATCCTGCATCGAAGAACTCTTCAAGTATTGTATTAGACTCATTTAATATTTCTCCTTGCATCTGAGATAAATACGCAACTTGAATGTCATTGTTTATTTCAACGCAGTCATGATTATTTTTAAAGATTTCTCTCATTAAAGTCGTTTTTCCCATTCCGTTTGAACCTATAAGAGCTACTTTATCAGTAGATTTAATTTCAAAATTAACATTTTCTAAAAGCATCTCATCAAATGTAACCCCGTAATCATTAACTTTTAAAGCAACTGTTTCTTCTATTTCATTATCAGTAGCTAAATTTATATTTGGTTGTTTAATGTCTACAAATGGAGCTTTAATTCTACGTGCTTCTAGTCTTTCTTGTATTTTAACTCTAGCTTTTAAAGCTCTACCATTAGAGGCTTCAGCATTATAAGTTGCTCTCTCTCTTAATTTATCGATTAAAATTTCATTTCTCTCAATTTCTTCATCATCAGCTATAGCGAGTTCTTGTAACTCAATTTTAGTTTGAAGTAATGATAAGTTATAATCAATATATCTTCCATCAAATTCTTGGAGTTCAGTATTTTCAAGATGAATAATTTTATTAAAACAATGGTTCAATAGATATCTGTTGTGCGTAATAATTAGCATTGTTTTTTTGTGAGAATTAATTAGACTTTTAAGAGAATTAAGGTTTTCAAAGTCTAAGAACACATCTGGTTCATCCATAATCATTAAGTCTGGCTTATTAAGCATTTCTTTAATTACTTGAATAAGTTTAAATTCTCCACCACTAAGTTCTGATATCATTCTATCTTTATGCTTGCTTAGGTTTGCAAGATTTAATTTCTTATTAATGTTACTTTCAAAATCATCCCCGTCTATTGAATCAAATGCGTCTAAGGCTTCTTGGTACTTTTCTAATAAAGTATCAATATCAGAAGATGTTTCCATTTCTGTGCAAATAGCTGTTATTTCATTTTGCAGCTTAATAAATTCATCTGCTATATATTCGAAAACTGTAGTTTCTTTTGTTTTATCTAGTTGTGAAAACTGGCTTACATATCCAATTCTACGGTTTGAGTCCATTTCTAGCTTGCCATCAAACATATATCTTTCTGGATCCATAATTATATCTATCAGTGTACTTTTTCCGCTACCACTTGCTCCTATAAAAGCGCAGTGTTGACCTTCTTCTAATGTAAATGAAATCTTATTATATAGATCTTTTTTCGGAAATGAGTAGGACAAGTTGTCAATTTTTATCATATTATTACCTCTCTTTATCATTTAAAAAGAGCTTATAAAAATAAGCTCTTCAATATATAATCAATTCCAATTTTACAATTGATTATATATGTAGTAACGACATTCTTTTTAGATTTACTTTTGATAGCATAACATTTTTTGCGACTAATTTCAATCATTTTGTATTAAAGCTTTCCGTGACTATCAGTCAATTCTAATAGAAAAAGAGTAGAAACTCACTTCAAATAAATTTGATACTTTAAGTAACTTACACTTCTTTATACCTCAAATATTTTTTATATAGTATTTCTTCAAAATCTACATTATAACCTACTTTCACAATTAGGACCAAATAGCTGGTAAAAGTCGTATTCAATATCAATAATATTTTCATACCTATCTTGAATTCCTATAAGTCTTTTCAAAAACACTATTTCCTTTTCTGCCAATTCTAGCTCATCATACCATGGTTTTGATTTTATATATTTTTTTGTAAAAGAAGAATAATGTAAATGAATTAACAAATGACCAAAATGCGAAAAATCTACAGAATGTAAATATCTTTCACTATCAACTGATCTTGCAAGACCAAAATCAATAAGATAAACATCACCTTTATCAATAATCACATTTGGTACCCTTATATCTCTATGAACTATATTTCTTTCATGAAGATACTTTATTATACCTATAATTTTAATTCCCACATTATAAATTTCAGTAGGCGTAAATATATGATTATCTCCAAAAAGCATTTCTTCTATTGTCTTTCCAGTTTTATATTCCAAAATATAACCATAGACATTATCATTTTTTATTGTATCAACTATTTTAGGAATAGATGGGTGGCTAATAGATGAAAGTATTCTTTCCTCAAAACAGATTTTATTTCCAGCTTTTTTAATAGCTTTAGGTTTAATCTTCTTTAGAATATATTGCTTATTGTCTAAATCAACCAAATAACATATTCCAAACCGTCCTTCACCTACCAATCTAATTACTTTATACCCATCAATCAAAGAACCTAATGGATATATCTTTCTTTTTAAAATAGGTATCATGACCATGAACTCTTATATCTTCTTCTTTTATGATGGCTACGGTCTGAATAATGGCTATTATGTTTTCTATCAGAACTAGAAAACGAACCAAACATTCTCAAAATACGGCTTAAAATGCCTTCTCGTTTATAATATTTACTTCCTTTATGTTTACCTCCATAATGCTTTCTACCTGAAGATTTCGAAAAAAAACTCATATTATCATCCTTTCATTTTTTTGCAAATTTTTATTTATTTACATTATTACAACATATTCGCCTTCCTATAATTATATCCTTTCATTAATTTTAAATATTAGCAAATAATAGCACTTTTATACAATACTTTTTTCCGTTTGTGCTTCTTATTCAGATATCCTTACATAAATTATTCATTTCAAATTAGTGATGCTACATAACAATTAATATCACCACTAAATATTTATAAATTTTAAGTAATATAAACCTCTTCTCCTGTGCCTTTTTACTATAATTTAGTTAGTTTCTATATTGACAGTTTTGCAATAAAGTTATAATATCAATAAGACTGTAGGTTTTTATAATACATAGAAATTTATGTTCATTTTAAAACTGTTAATAAATATATTTTTTTATATTTAGATAATCATAAAATTAGAATAAAGGATGATAAAAAATGACAGAACAAAATTTAAACTTGATTGAAGAGGTTAAAAGAAGAAGAACCTTCGCAATCATTTCCCATCCCGATGCAGGAAAAACTACATTAACTGAAAAGTTTCTATTATATGGTGGTGCCATTCGTGAAGCAGGATCAGTTAAATCAAGAAGATCTCAAAAACATGCAGTATCTGACTGGATGGAAATTGAAAAACAAAGAGGTATATCTGTTGCATCAAGTGTTCTTCAATTTGAATATAATAACTTTTGCATAAATATTCTTGACACTCCAGGGCATCAAGATTTCAGTGAGGACACTTATAGAACTCTTATGGCAGCAGACAGTGCAGTAATGGTTATTGACTCTGCTAAAGGTGTTGAGGATCAGACAAAGAAATTATTCCAAGTTTGTAAAATGAGAGGAATACCAATTTTCACTTTTATCAATAAAATGGACCGTCAAGGAAAAGATCCATTTGAGTTACTTGAAGATATTGAAAATGTTTTAGGAATTCGCTCTTGTCCAGTAAACTGGCCAATTGGTTCTGGTAAAGAGTTCAAAGGTGTGTTTAACCGTCATAAAAATCAAGTTGAACTATTTGATGATGGTAACCATGGACAATCTATTGCTAAGTCTACAACTGGAGAGATATCTGATGAAAAATTTAATACTTTATTAGGTGATGCTCTTCATGAAAAATTACTAGAAGACATTGAACTTTTAGATATTGCTGGAGATAATTTTGATTTAGATGGAATATTAAATGGTGAATTAACACCTGTATTCTTCGGAAGTGCACTTACTAACTTTGGTGTAGAGCCATTTTTAGAATCATTCCTAGAAATAACACCTCCTCCAAAGCCTCGTAGTAGTAATTTAGGTGACATTGACCCTGATTCTAATAATTTCTCAGGATTTATATTTAAAATTCAAGCTAACATGGATAAAGCTCATAGAGATAGAATTGCATTCCTTCGAATTTGCTCTGGTAAATTTGAAAAAGGCATGACAGTAACTCATGTACAAAGAAACAAAAAGGTTAAACTTTCACAACCTCAACAGTTTGTGGCACAAGACCGTGTTATGATAGATTCAGCTTACCCAGGGGACATTATAGGAATACATGATCCAGGAATATTTAATATTGGTGATACATTAAGTGAAAAACAATCAAATTTACAATACACTGGTATACCACAATTTGCTCCCGAACATTTCGCAAGAATATCTACAAAAAATGCTCTTAAAAGAAAACAGTTCTTAAAGGGTCTTACACAATTATCAGAAGAAGGTGCTATTCAGATTTACAAACAACCTAATTTTGGTATGGAAGAACTTATTGTAGGAGTAGTTGGAGTTCTTCAGTTTGAAGTTTTAGAATATCGTCTAAAGCAAGAATATGGTGTTGATATGATAATGAGTACACTACCTTACCGCCATATACGTTGGATTGAAACTGATACTTTCAAATCGGATAAGCTTTCAATGCCAATGGATACAATACTAGTTGAAGATAAAAATAGAAATCCAGTATTGTTATTCCAAAATGAGTGGGCTATTAGACATCTACTTGAAAGAAATGAAAATTTAGCTGTAAGAGAAACTTCTTTATAAAAAATAAAGAGACTGTGAAAGTCTTTCTATAAATAACTTTCTATTATAATGTTGTTAAGGTGTAGATATAATAAATATTGTCTATGCCTTAACTTAATGTAAAATTTTATTTAGTCATATACCAAATTTCCCTTACCAAAATGCGTTTTTTAAGCATATAGCATCCCAGTTAACTAACCAACTTTTCATACCATTATGGTAGTGTCTGTGCCATTTTTCTGTAATTTAAACCATTATTGAATGACTTTGTTCTTCATTTGATGCATAATAAATCTCAAAGGCAATATAGGATATATGTTTCAAAAATATCATCTATTAGAGTGGCGAACTATAATGGATAACATAACTTAGGTCTTGAAATACAGAAAAAGAAAACACCTGAAAATATAGCTAGAGTTGAAATTTTTTTAAAACTTGTGATCTTTGGGTTTTTAGAAATATGTATCCTAAAGAACTATCTGGTGGTATGAGACAAAGAGTTGCTCTTATTCGTACCCTATCTGTTAATCCAGATATACTACTTCTTGATGAACCATTCTCTGCACTTGATTATCAGACAAGATTATTGATTTCAGATGATGTTTTT
>CAMTIM010000003.1 GCA_947072565.1 uncultured Peptostreptococcaceae bacterium
CACAACTGTCCTTTGCTCTTACTTTTACAGTATAGTTACCTACTTCATAATAATTATCTTCTGCCTTTCCTTCGTATTCATAAGTTATTTCATCATTATCTGCATCTGTACTCTTAGCAAATATATTAACAAGGAATTTTCCATCTTTGAAGATTCTCGTTACATCTACATTTGTAACAGGTTTCGTAGGAGCTGAATTGATTACATCAAACTTAACTTCTGCCCATTCTGAAGCTCCACCACGACTATCCATAGCTCTTACTTTTACAGTATAACTACCTGGCTTATAATAATTATCCTCTGATTTTCCTTCATATTCATAAGTTATTTCATCATTATCTGCATCTGTACTTTCAGCAAATATATTAACAAAGAACTTTCCATCTTTAACTATATTAGTTACATCTACGCTTACAACAGGCTTTGTAGGTGAAAAATTGCTAATTCCATAATCTAGCTCTTTCGACACTTTTATATATTTAGTAGTGCTGTATTTTCTACCGACTTTATCTACAATTGTAGCTATAACCTTATATTCTCCTTTATTTTTAAAGCGAATTTTCCCACCATTTTTATTAAGACTTCCATCTAAAACATCTGATATTTTCATACTCTTACCATCTTTAACTATCTCCCATTCTACAGGCAGATTATTAATATTTTCAGTATAAATATTAATTTTAGTATCTGTATATACTGTTTTAGGAAGATTAAAATTAATAGATAAGACAGGGTATACATTAATATCCTTGCACTTCTCATAAACCTTTCCAAATTTATCTTTAACAGTTAACTTTACAGTATATATCCCGCTCTCATTAAACTGAATATACCCACCATCATTTGAAAGATTCTTATCTAAAGACTTTAATATATCTTTACTATCATTGCCCTTGTAAACACTCCACTCTATAGGAGATTCAACATCCTTTATGATTGGCTTGATTAAAGCCTTTTCATCTGTATGGGTAAATTTGTCCATATCAAAATCAACAACTATCTCTGGATGAATAATTATAGAAGATGAATATTCAAATTTTCTTCCTGTAGCATCTATAGCTGATGCTTTTAATTTATATTCGCCTTTATCTTTGAACTTAATTTTACCTCCTTCATCTGTAATAGTCCCTTCAATAGAATCTTTCATTAAAACTGCCTTTCCATCTTTAAAAATATCCCACTTTACTTGATCTGTATTTTTAAATAAAGTCTTGATTTCAACTATATCATTTTCATAAGCAGTCTTTAGCATAGAAAATTTAGTTTCAATTATAGGATAAATCTTAGTTGTTACTTCACACTTGAGTGACTTTCCCATTAAATTTTTACATGTAAATATGAATGAGTAAGAGCCTTTTTCATTAAATTTAATTATATGTTCCTCTTTTTCAATATCTCCTTCAATGTATTTAGAAAAATCAACTATTTTCCCGTCTTTTGTTACTTTATCCAATGTTAGATTACTTACATTAGATGTCGCGACTTTTACATAATCAGCAACATGAGCTGATTTAGGCATAAGAATTTTAACTTCGCTATTAACATTATCTTCTTTTTTATTTTCTTTCTTATCTTCCTTTTTATCTTCTTTCTTATTTTCCTTCTTATTTTCTTTCTTATCTTCTTTCTTATTTTCCTTCTTATTTTCTTTTTTATCTTCTTTCTTATCTTCCTTCTTATTTTCTTTTTTATCTTCCTTTTTATTTTCTTTTTCACTATCGCAATCTTTTTTATTTGTATCTGATTTCACTTTTGTTGATTTCGACTTGCTTTCATTTATCACTTCTGGAATTATTATATCTTGCTCTTCTATTTCACTTTCTGTATTTGTGCTGTCTATCTGTGTAATACTATCATCTTTTTCATTACTTTTCGATATATGTTCCATTGCACATGCACTCATAGATAAAAGCATAATACCTACACCTATAATTGCCCCTTTTCTTTTATTATTCATAAAATTTTACCCTCTTTACTTTTATTAATTCAAAACTAAAGTTAACTTCCAAATAAAAAAAGATGCCCCTTTAAGCATCTTACTACCCTTATAATAAAAATTAATTATTTACGTTTATTACTAATAAGCCAAACAATCCCACCAATGCAACTCCTACTACTATCGGAATTATACTCAACCCCTTTCAATATAATTTTATATATATAAAAAGTGTTCCCGGGGAACACTTTTATATTTTATTCCATTATTCCTATATGCCTATCATCAAATAAGCTACCATTAATCAGAATCCTATCATTTAAGTTTACACTTAACATTCCCGTTGGTGTCCATACATCTATTATCTCAGCATTAACAATGTAATAATTGTTGTTTGGATACCATATTGGAGTAAAATGCGTTCTATTATTGTATGTTGAGTACTTATTATTTTTAAATTCGAACTCTGAACTTAATCCATTGTCTTTTGTTTTTTGTAAAAACCTATTATATGCTTTATAGTTAAAATCTGAGAAAGTAGTATCTATATTTTGTGCTGATGTTATATCACTACTTGAACCATTATTTTTTACACTTGTATTAATTTTTAGATTAACTCCATATCCACTTTTACTTTCATACTCTTTTTGATTTTGTATATATGTAGGATTTTTTTTATCTGGAACTAAATCCATACTAGCTGAGAAATCTGCTGAGTATGTAATTTTTGAATATTCCCAATCACCTTTATCTATATACTCACCTTGAGATACTCCATTCTCATCTTCTCCATAATCAACCCACACTAAATTTTCTTTCCACTTACAACTCCATTTGTCCCAACTTGTAGATGTATTATTAACTTGACTTGGTAAATTAGGCATTTTAAATTTATCATCTCTATCGTCAGCTTTGGGATTCGGAGGTGTTATTTCTTTTAACTCTCCTATAACTGCTTCTATATTAGCACTTGATATATTCCCACCACTTATATTAGCTTTTATATTTACAGTTTGTGGTGTTTTAGGTGTATGCCATTTTACCCATACTAATTGACTAGAACCTTCTGGGATAACTATATTTGATACTGTATGCTTTTCACCTAAAACATTAAATGTTACTGATATTGGATTATCTGTTGTCACCCTATCTTTTGCAAAAATTTTAATTGAGGAAATAACATCTGTATCAACTCTATAGTTATACTTATTTCCTCCTACATCTATATCTGGTTTTTCTGGTTTTTCTGGTTTTTCTGGTTTTGGCGGTACTGGCTTATCAACTTCACTAAACCTAACAATACCTAGACCTAATTGGTCTTTTATTACATTATCCTTAACCGCACTGCTCAATGTGCCTTTATAAGCAGGGAATCCCAAATCCGATACCTCTAAAAACATTGAAAATGGTAAAGCTCTATGCGTAATACTCTGAAATTTCATAACTATATCATTATTTCCTGTTTTTTGATTATACATAGCTGCTTCATGAGCTGTCATAGCAAATCTATTTCCATAATAAGTAAGATATACCATAGGCTCTAATAATAACTTATAATTTCCACTTATTAATTCATCGTAATCAATACCAGATTCTTCGGCTATTCTCATTATTGTCCACTCTGATGTAAAGTATTTTTTGATTGATGCAATGTCATTTTTACCTTTATAATTTACAATTTCTGGCATATTAATGCTCGGTATAATACTTTTATAGGCGTATTCCTTTAATTTTAGTTGCTGACCATTTTTATAACTTATTTTACTTACTTTTCCAAAATCATACCTTATATCTGACCTATTTTTATTTGAAAAATCTATCGGTGTTCTTACAACTTGCTTTGTATTAACATCAACTATACTTATACGAACCCCATCATCACCTACGCTCCATTTATTTTGGCTTGTTCCACTTCCAGAACCTCCACCTCCACCTCCATCTATATTTCCATCTCCTGCCCCAAATGCTGATATAGTAAGCATTAGCAATGACACACTTAAAACTATACAATAAACTATTTTTTTCAAAATACATCACTCCCTTGTATATTTACATAAAAAAAGAACATGATTAAATCATGCTCCTTACATTTCTCCAACTGGCTTGTCTATACTCCCATCTCCTGTAGCTGTTCCACTAGAACTACCATTACCTTTTTCTATTTCATTATTTCCAAATCCTGGCACACCTCCGCCACTTGGTTTGCTTGGTTTACTTGGAGCTACAGGATTTGGTTTAACAGTTGTTACAGGAGGTTTTGAACTAGGTTTTTTGTTATTATTTGTTGTGCTTTGAGTATTATCTTTCTTCGGGTTTGAAACTTTTTTATTATTATTTGATACGTTTGAATCACCTTTATTTGAAGTATTACTATCTTTATTAGATTCTTGTTTTTTGCTTGATTCTTCTTGTTTTTTATTAGGTTCTTGTTTTTTGCTTGATTCTTGTTTTTTACTTGATTCCTCTTGCTTTTTACTTGATTCTTGCTGTTTCTTTTCCTCTTCATCTTTCTTTCTTTGTTCTTCTAAGTTTTTCTCTATTAATGCTAATTTCTCTTTCTCCTCTTTTTCCTTCTTTAAGGTTTCATCGGCTTCTTTTTTTGCTAATTGCTCTTGTTTTATTCTTTCTTTTTCGGCTAATTCTTTTTTATGATTTACTCCTATAGCTATCCCACCTACAAGTATAAAAACCCCTAATATACTTGCTATTGTTATATTCCTTTTTTTATTATCTTTTGTAAATAAGTTTTTCATTTTATTTTATCCCCTCTAAAGTTATTTTTTATTTGTTTTCATACTTAAATAATAATACACATTTATAATAATGTCAAATATTATTTAAGTATATTTTAGGTAAAGTTAATAACACAATCTTCTTTCCAAATTATAGGCAATGATAATCAACTCGTCAATAGTCATTATAAATTACTTTAAATAAACTATAGTATTTTAGATTCTCATGGCTTATTTAAAGCAATTTATACAGAAAAGTATATCCCTAAATCTAAAATTTAGGGATATACCCTGCCTTTGCACCTAATTTGGTTTTTATATTATCTGAATCAAAGAAATCGTATAGTTTATATAACTCCGTATCCGCTGTTATCTCAACAGTAAATGTTTTTTTATTTACTTCTTGATCAGTAGGCGCTAGACTTGGATTTTCTATTTTTAATTTTAAATTAGATAATGTATATTCAACCTCATTATTGCTACTATATCTTTTGACATACGAGCTACCTTCCTTTTTAACTCCTAATAACTTATTAAGCTCACTATCTAAGCTAGATTTATCAACATCCTCTTCCCATTTATCAGTATTAGAAAGTTTGTATGCTCCAAAATATCCTTCTCTCTCACTTGAATATATTTCATTGTAGTTTTCGGTAGCTATATTTGTAGCAATGCTTTGAAGTCCATCTCTAACCCCATTTAATACTACATAACTTCTTAGATATTCTGAAGTAGCTGAAAAAAACATAAACAATACGAATATCAATATAATCCCCCAGAGTAAGCCACTACCTTCATTGTTTTTTAATGACCCTTTAACCCTATTTAAAATCATTTAAAATACACCTCACTAGCACCTGTTTCCCTAGCAGATAAATCTATCGGATATGAGCCAAATATAAAGAATCCTATATCAACTTGTTTTTCAACAGTAACATTAATTTTTTCATTCAGATTTATCTTTTTAGTTCCATTTATATATTTAGTGTCCCAAGATATACTATCAACCTCAATTAATGATTTATTTAATTCATCTATCTTATTTTTCATCTTTGTCCCAATTTCTGCTGTTATTTCTGCTTCTCTCATTATCTCATTTGCAAACTGATTTAATTGTGCCTTAGCAATAAACACAGGATATAATTTAAGTGCAAAAACAACAACTATAAGAGATAAGAATATACCTACAATAAACCCTATATAAGCTTCACCTTTATTATCTTTTAATACTTTTTTTATCATTTCTATATCCTTCCAAAAAAATAAGCATCCAATAATTGAATACTTATTTTTTTAAAATCTATAATATTTTTATTACATACACAAATTAAAACAACTTATTTATTCCTGTAATTATCTCATAACCAAATACAACAGCATAAATAAGCATTAAGCATCCCATCATCATAGCAGAATATTTTTTTATTTTTTGAGGTCTTTTAAGAGCTATACCTCTTAATCTTTGGAATTCTAATTCCTTTAACTTATTTGCTAGAACTCTAAAGTATAATGTTTCGTCAGAGCCATTTATTATACTCATAAGCCCTCTTACTACCTCAGATAATGATGTACTACCTATTCTAGCTTCAAAACGTATTAAGGCTTCCTCATATGAACCAGAAACCATGTCAGCTATAGTTATCTCTAATTCTTTTCCTAGAGTTGATTTAGAGTTCTTTTGATACCTTTCTAGTATCATAAAAACATCTCTACTATACTGTAATTCTTGTTCTATAGTCATTGCAAATCTTGGTAGCTCATGCTCTATGCTGTTTCTTTTCTTCCTAATTAATTTTTCGGGTTTTTTAAGCTCCACAACATAAACATTAATTGCTAAAAATACAAAAATAATGCTAACAATCGGACTTATTATAGATAATATAAATCCAACTAAAAACATTAACCCTGTTTTTATATAAGCTTGACATAGATAAGTTTCTGGAGAAATTTTTATATCTGCTGACTTCAAATTTATTTCTAATTTACACCTTTTATATTCATCTATAGATACGAATTTAGACATACTTATCGCATAATCTAATAATATAGCTTCAAATGATTTTGTAGATTTTTTCTTTTCTCTTTTATTTATATCTAAAATAACTTTTGATGCTTTTAGACTAGCAATATTGAATATATCTGCTAACACAAGATATAATCCTATAGATACCAAGATAAAAAATACTATTATACTTATATTCATTTATTATCACTCTCCATTTAAGATACTTGAATCTATTGGCTTTGTATGTTTCATAATCCCAGAAAAAGATATAAAGGTAATGACTACTATTATAGAAATTACAATTTTTCCTGGAGTTGTAAACATTAGAGTTTTAAACCAATCTTTATTTAAAAAATAAAGAAGTGGAAAGTTTATATAAACGATAACCAACATACCAAAAAACTCATTAAGTGGCTTATATAACTCATTATTAACTTCTGAACTCAAAGCTTTCATATCAGATAGTTTTGATACAATAGGATTAAGAGTTGACTTCAACCCTCTATTATGTTGACAGCTTATAACTTCATCAACCCACTCCCTAAATATATCATCATCTATTTTTTCTCTCATTTCACCTAAGAGTTTCGGTATATCTGAGCTTATAAACTCAATTTGCATATTA
Source organism: uncultured Peptostreptococcaceae bacterium (assembly GCA_947072565.1). Classification (GTDB taxonomy): domain Bacteria; phylum Bacillota; class Clostridia; order Peptostreptococcales; family Peptostreptococcaceae; genus Romboutsia_D. The sequence continues at coordinate 7,299 of CAMTIM010000003.1, forward strand.
AACGCTTCAAATACATTTCTAATAGGAGGTTTTATATAAGATAGATTTTCTCTTATAGCCAAAACCATATTATCACTCCTTATGTAAGATGAAGTAATTACAGATAGAGCAACTTCTAACTCATTACTGATTGCTTTTTTATATTCTAAGGATGTTAATTTCACATATTGGAACGGTAAAGTAGCAAAACCTATAGATAGAATTGGTATTAAATAAAAGTTGTTCATATAAACAGATAAATATATACCAATAATCATACATACAAATGAACCCATACATAAATTCGAGAATTTTTCAGTTTTGTTTGTTACCCTTAAAAGCTCCTTAGTTTCTTTTATCAATGAAACAAAAAAACTATCTCTTTTCTTTGAATTTATATCTTTAATTTGCTGAGATATATTTTTTTTCTTATTTCTATTTTCAATCCATTTAAATAGTTCATTAACTAAATCAAATGGTGAAATATCAAAATATAAGAATATACCACCAACAAATATGAAAAATGCAGTTAATGTTAAAATATTCAAGCTCACACCCACTTCCTACTAACCTTAATATTATTTATTGTCCTTTATATCTCTACATACAAATAGATTATTTATAAAACTTGGCATATAAAAATGAATAGCAAAATTTACAATCCACCTAATAATAAGTAATCCAAATATCTGACATATTAAAACTATCACTAACAAAATTAGAGATATAAATAAATCTGCCGATCTAGTTAATAAAAAATCCATATAATTTAACTCCCAACTCAATTATATTAATAACTTATCTAGCTCTTGTTTTGGCATACCATTTTCCAATAATCTTTTTATTAATTTTTCTGATATATTATTTACTTTCTTAAATTGTCCTTTTATTATTGGTTTACCATTTTCTATTTTAGATTCTAATATTTCATATTTAAATAAAGTTCGTAATTCTCTTTCTCCATTATTATTAATGATACACTCTGTAATCTCCATTGCTTTCCTTGTATTATCTTCAAGTTTCTTTAAGAAAACCACAATAGGGAATGCTTCTGTAACCATATCATATAAAGTTTTATCATTCATATCATATTTAGTCTTACAAAGAGTTACCATTCTTGAATATGTAGCTTCACATGAGTTGGCATGAGTAGTAGAAATTACTGTATGCCCTGTCCTAGCTGCTTCTTGTGCTGAGAAAGATTCACTACCTTTCATTTCTCCTACACATATATAATCTGGGTTAGATGTTAATGCAGTTTCTAACAACTTTTCTTGGTCTATACTCTTACTTTCGTCCTCGCTGTATCTAGTTACAGTGTGTATTACATTATTAATTACTTTTCCATTTTCATCTTTTTTTACTAAATCAAATTCTCTAACATTATTTTCTATGGTAAATATTCTTTTATTATCTGGGATTGTACCTAAGAGCCAAGACATAACTGTAGTTTTACCACTACTTGTTGCTCCTGTAATGCACATACTAATTCCATATCTAAATAACACTTCTAGTGTATCTATCATTTCTTTAGAAAAAGTTTCTTTATTTACAAAATCTTCTTTGTCTAGCTTTTGAGGATTTACAATTCTTATTGATGCAACTACACCAATATCATCATCTATAACACCTCTACCTAACACAGTTATTCTTATGTTTTTTGATAGATGCCCTCTGACTATCGGCTGAGACATATCTAGTATCATATTAGACTGTCTTAATAGTTTTTTTATAATATCTTCTGCGTGTTTAGGAGATAAGAAATTTTCTTTACTTGGTAGTATATCTCCATTAGTATAAGTTATCTTAGTATCATCCCAAGCATTTGTATTTATTTCCTCAATGTCACTACGATCAAGATAGTCCGTTATAAATCCAAACTCTGACATATCTCTATATAGCTTACTTACTAACTCTTCTTGGCTCAGTCCTTCTACATGGATTTTACTATCGTATATATATTTTTGAATATAAGACTTTATCTGAGCTTTTTTACTAGAATCACTGTTTCCATGTTCTTCATGTAGCAATGAGGAAAATTTGCTAGAAATATATTTTTGAACCATATTTAAAGCATATTCAAATGAATATTTATCATTTACACTACACAGCTCTCTACTTATAAATTTATTCATTTGAAACACCTACCTTCATTCTAAACTTACTAAATACATTACTCCTAGCTGATTTATTTTTTTCACTAATCTTTTCCTCGTTAATTAAATCTACTACTGTTCTCATTTTCTGATTTAATTTGTTTTCTTCCTTTGTTTTTAACTTATAAAACAACTCAGTGCAAATACTTTGCTCTCTAATACCATCCATATAAGGAAATTCAGCGTGTATTTTGCAAATATCTTTTATTGCATCCACAGCATCACTTTCTTTAAAATTAGATAATACATTTATGTGATTATCTATATTAAATTTACTATTTTTTATAAGAGACACATTTGAATTAAAATAACTCCAACTCTTTAGACTTGATGTATTCAACCTAATGACCTTATCTGCTACTTCTAATGCAATAGTGCTTAATAAATCAATTGAAAAAAAGCTAGATGTATCAACTATAATATAGTCTGCCATATATCTAAGGGTATTAAAAAAATCAAAAACTCTTATATCTTGATATGTAGCATACGAAAGTATATTTTCATAACTTGCATATCCAACAAATGCTATATTATCAACATTATCTACGGTTAATGAATTTTTTAATATTAAATCCCTAGTAAGTTCTACATCTGTTAATATATTACCTAAAGATTTAGAAGTATCAGCATTAGGGACTAAAGTTGGAACGACAGGACAAACATTATCTGTAAAAACAATAATCACACTATTTTTTTTACTTTTTAAAGCATTAGCTAATTTTATACTGAAAGTAGTTTTCCCACTACTAGGACTACCCCAAACGGATATTATTTTTCCCATATAACTAAAAACACCTTCTTTCCAATTTACCTATTTATTTAAATTAATTTTATTAATTATATTATTTTGAGCATCCATGTATTTTTGTACTTGCTTTTCTGTTCCCCTATAAACTAAGCTTACGTGCATCTTACTTGATTCTTCTAAATTTGCAATTAACTCTGTTTGTTGCTTATTAACCAAAACAGTTATAGTAGTAGGTAATTCCTCTTCTGGATTATTCGTATCTTCCTTCTTGTCTACACCTACATCATTAGTTACTGCTAATACTTTTACATATTGCAATTCATTTGGAGTATTTGTAATTTCTTCATTATTTTCATTTTTAATAGTTGAAATAACTGAAATTATATCTCCTGTTAAAAGCTTCCCAGATAATCCAGACGCAAAATTTGGAATAGTAAATGATATAGCTTGTTGTGATCCATCTAATCCATATAGATATTTATCTTCTGCTATAGGATTAGATGATAACTGTCTTTCTAAAACAGTATTATCTCTAACTAAATCAACTACTGCATATTTACCTATTACATCTTTCTTATCAAGCATTACACTTTCGGGTAATCCTCTTTGGCTTGTTTCTACAACTTTAACTTTATCAACAGTTATTTTCTCACCTTTTTGAACTTCGCTTGATATACGCACAACCTCTACACCTTTTTGAAGAGATTTATTATATAAAGGTGTCACACCAAAACATATTACTGCTCCTAATCCTATCGCAATCAATCCAATCGTAGTTCTATTCATTCTTAATGCCATACAAATCCCTCACTTACTTTTTTTTATAAATAACTAATCATAATACTAAAAAAGCACCCAATCGAAAGATAAGGTACTAATGCAAACTTTAAACTATTTAATCTTTTATTTAGTATCAATGCTTTTATAACTTCTACAACTATAGCTATAAATAACCCTAATAAACTTGCAATGATAATACTTTCTAACCCTAAAAAAAGACCACTAGATGATATTAATTTAATATCTCCACCACCTATAGTCCAATCTTTTATAAAGTTAGGTAATATAAATACAATAAAGGCTACTATACAACCTAATGCTGAATTCAATAAGCTAATCATATTTAAATTCAGCATTAGGTTTATTAGTGAAATACATAGTATTAAAATATGTATCCAATTAGGTATAACTCTTGATTTAATATCGACATAACTAGCATATATTAACATTACTAGATATATCGAGGTTAATATAAATTTCATATAGCATTATCCTTTATAATTAAATAAATCCTTCACACTTGAATCAACATTTGGCATTATAACACTTTTAAATAATGTGTATATACCACCCATTATTAATGCCCCTACAACTACAACTATAATAATACCAACTGCTCCACCCATAAAGCCTTCACCTCTATTACATGCCAAACTTTTCTTTATTTTTTCCTTTGATACTTGGCTCTTTGATGCCATTTTTAATATTAAATTACGCATAATTCTTTCTGCCTCCTGTATTTTCAAATTATTTAACTTGCAAATATATTTTTAAATAGCAAATCATCCATTGTTACATTAAATGATTTGGCTAAATTATAAACCGTTTCTAATCTAGTAGTGTTTACTTGCATATTAACTAATTGATTAGTTGTTTTATAATTAAGTTTTATTTTTCTTGATGTTTCTCTTATAGATAAATTATTTCTTTCCCTATAATTTCTAACATTTTCGGAAATCTTATATTTCATATCCTTATTCAATTTACCTAGCCTACTTTCTAAAGTTTTTCACATACAAATTCATCTACAGTTACGCCTAGTGCTAGAGCTAATTTTGCTATAATGTCTATATTATGAGAGTATGTTATTCTATTTTCTATATTAGATATAGTTAGCTTAGAAATTCCTGACTTGTCTGATAGCTCTTCAATAGTTAAGTTATTTTTTTCTCTAAGCTTTATTAAATTCTCATATATTTGCCACTCCATTTTTTTCACCACCCTTCAATCTATAAAAAAAAACACTCTAGTTAAATAACTAAGAGTGCTTATCTACAATTTATATTATTTTTTTAAGCAAAAGGCGTAAAACATATTAATCATCTTCAACTTGTAAAACTATACCTTCTCTTTTATAAAATGCTTTAGGAACATCTTTAACTCTTGCTCCTCGATTCTCATTAAAAACTATATTTCCATTTTTATTATAATCATAGCTTTGCCTATTCCAATTTAAAAATGAACTATTTGCCATATACATATTATTCATACCATCTATAGATTTCATTATAGATTTATTAATGTTTCTATTTTTTACATGTTCAAGCTTATATTTTTTCAAATTTTCACTTATATATTCTCTCATATATTTATGATTAAATTTTAAGAATCCTGCTATTTCTTTTGCATTATATCCTTTTAAATATAAAGATTTTATATGGTTATTCAACTCTTCTTTTTTCAAAAAATCTCTTTCAGACTTATTTTTATTATGTATATCTCTACAATCTTTTAGATTTCTATTAACTGTAGCTCTTATTGTATTATTACTTATATTTAAAATATCTGATATTTCAAAAGAAGTATATCCTTTAATATACAATTCTTTTATCTTTTCTTTCAATTGAATGCCCTCCCCCTTAAAAAAATATACACTATGGCAAATTTTAAAAAAGTGTACGTTTTGGTGTTGCATTTTTACAACCTTACCTATTCTATTTTAAGCATAAAACGCCATACTTCTACTTAATACGTTGATTCTTATGATACTATAGTACCATTTTTTACCATTTGTGTCAAATATTTTAACCGTTATTTTTTTTAGCAAAGATACTCTTTTTCTTTGTTTTCAGTTAATCTTATCTAGTATCATAAATTATGAGGTGCTTATTAATGAAAAATAACTTTACTTTAGTATTAAAAGAGCTTAGAGAAAAAAAAGGTATAAACCAAACAGAATTATCACAACACTTAGATATTTCTCGTGCAACTTTATCCAACTATGAAAGTGGTCGTTCAGAACCTGTTTTATGTAATCTAATAAAATTAGCAAACTTCTTTGAATGTTCTCTGGATGAACTTGTATTTGGGATAAAACAAAATCCTTCTTTAGATTTAGAATACAATAAATATTCTCATGAGCTTGGAACAGTATTAAAAAAACTTGATAAAATACCATTAGAAAGTATTATATCTTCTCTTCAAAGTATAAAAAAAGATTTTGATGAAATCCAAGAATCTAAAAATGAGCAAATATAATAAGCTAAGAATAAGATTAAGTATTTATTTTAAATAATATTTAGTCTTATTTTTTTTCATAAAAGTTAAATATTATTTTAAAAGTGATACTATAGTATCATTTATATTTAAAAAATTTCTTTTAAATAAATCTTATTAGTAATATAAATTCAAATAATTAATTCTTATATAAAAAATTTCTTTATATATTTCTCTCTTATAAAAACACCTTACATATATTAAAGATGTATTTAATGCTAATCTTGTAAACATTGATTTTATTTTTTATATTATTTTTTAAACTACATCCATATAATCATCTTTAACTTTTTTTAAAGCTCTATTTTTTGCAGAATTTACAGCCTGCCTTGAAATTTTTAGCATATCTGAGATTTCTACATCTGAATACCCCTTTATATATTTAAATATAATAACATCCTTCTGAACCCCACTAAATCGATTATAGACATACTCTTTAAAGCAAACATCTAATTCAATACTATTTTCCTCTTCATAAATTTCTTCTAGTTCTACATCAATAAAATATATGTTTTTTCTTATACGCTCTCTGCATAAATCTATCGTTTTATTTTTTATAGATTTTTGGATGTAAGAAATTATTATAGAATCTGTTATCACTCTAAAATTAGTAAAATTAATCCGACCCATTAACTCAATAAAAAATATTATTAGATCCGTACTTCCTTCTTCATAACGTAAATCTTTACTCATTTTTTTAATCAATGGATGGAAATGGTTTATGAGAACCTCCAATGATTTTTTATCTCCGTTTTTATAATCATTTATTAAATTGTAAAAATACATTTTACCCCTCCCGAATACGTTTTAATTATTAAGTCCAATAAATAAAGACGAATTTAAGAGTTATTTGTAAATATTTGTAAAATATTTTCCCCATTTTTAGCTAATATAAGTTTTTAAACAAAAAAAAATGTTCCCAGGGAACACTTTTTCACAAATTTATTTTATTTTTTCTTCGTTCTTATATAATAAAATTTGTTCATTTAAAAATCTCAACTCATTTTCAAATCTATCCACTAAATCTAAAGTATCCTTATCCATGATTTTATTATTAGCCATGAGACCTGCTATTTTTGATATTTCCAACCTTGTATTTCCTAATCTAATTTTCAATTCTTGATTTAAAGATGTGTCTTGACTCACATTTTTTTCATTATTAAGCTTTTCTTTTAGTTTTTTATTTTCTTTTTCAAATTTTAATTTTATTTCTTCTACTTTTTCATTAACTCTGTTATCTATATCTACGTTTATGCTTTCATCTGCTTTTTTTATTTTATCTTCTAAATTTTTATTCGCTTCTGCTAACTCACTTTTATCATTTTTAAGTTTTTCTAATTTATTTATTAAATCTTGCTTATCCTTATTAGAATCTTCTAATAGCTCTTTTTTAACCTTTTCTATTTCTTCATGAATATTATCTGCTTTTTCATTATTTTTTTTCTTTATTGCTTCTATTTCATTTAAATAAGCTTCTTCTTTTTCTAATAATTCTTTCTTTTCATTTTCTATCTTTTTAAATTCTTTTTTTATCTCAGATGCTTCATTTTTGCTTATATTAACTTCGTTATTTACTATGCTTAATATCGCTTTTTGATTTTCTATACTTAAGCTAGCAAACTCTGTAGCATTAGACATAGTAAGATTGCCTTTATCAAGAAGTTCTCTTAACTCTGGAATTAAATTATTACTTATAGAAGAATACTTTGCGACCTGTCCAGGACTTAAACCTACATCTTTAGAAATTAAACCTCTTATATCGCCTATTTTCCCACCTTGTGCTTTTTTTTCTTTGTATAATTCTCTTAGCCTTTCGATTTGTTTTAATTTATCAGCATCACTAAGCTCTCGAGTCTGAGCATTGGCTTGTATTAGTATTATTTCCGAATCTAAGTCCTCTAAATCAACTATTTTACAAGGTACTTGGCTATATTTCTTCTCATTATTATCAACTAAACTTTTTAAGGCAGTGTATCTTCTTTCTCCACTTATTATCTCATAATTTCCATCATCTATAGGTCTAACCACAAGATTGTGATTAAGACCATTTATAGAAATATCTTTTGCAAGTTCATTTATTGATTCAATAGGGTAGAAATTTTTACTATTTATTTTTATATTATTTATATCTATATAATCAAACTTAAAGTTTTGTTTAGCATCTAAAAGACTTACCTTTTCTGTATTTTTAGAAATTCCATTTAACATTCCTTCACTTATGCTGAATTTATTTTTTTTAGTCATTTCCAAATACCTCCTTAGCTAAATTCACATAATCTCTATTAGCATTTGATTTAGGCTTATAGTGTATAAGTGGCTTTTGCTCAAATGTTGATTCTACAACTGAAACGTTTTGTCTTACACTTGAATTAAATATTTTATCTCCAAGTAAGTCTTTTAATGCCTTTTTTATTTCCTTGTTAACAGTTGTTGAAGTATCCATAGTTATAAAACAACCAGAGAAAACTAATTTTTCATTAAATTCATCTCTTATTTCATCTATGCTATCTAATAAATATCCTAATCCATCCAATGCGAATTTATCGATTTTGATAGGAACTATAACTTCATCACTTGCTACTAAAGCATTTATAGTTATCATATTTAAGCTAGGAGGGCAATCTATTATGCAGTAATCGTATTCATCCTCTACTGATTCAAGAGTCTTTTTAAGCCTATTTTGTTGATTTCTAGTAACATCTAAAAGTATTTTTTTTTCTGCAAATGCTAATGAAATATTACTTGGAAGTACATCTATATTATTAAAATCAGTATGTTTAATTATATTCTTAACATCTATTTCTTTATTTAATAAAGCATCTGAAACAGTTAAATCATCAATATCATAAACTCTGAAAGCCATAGTAGAATTTGATTGAGGGTCTATATCAACCACTAAAACTCTTTTTCCTTCTTCTGCTAATGTAGCTGCTAAATTTATTGTACTTGTTGTTTTACCTACTCCACCTTTTATATTTAAAATGCTTATCTTTTTCATTTTTTTCTCCTTATATTTTAAATTTTTTTTTTATCTTCTCTTATTCTCTAATATTATTATACCATAAAAAACCAAAGCAGTCTATATTTATTTGACAAATTTGACAAATAGTTGACTATTTTGTTAATTTAATTTATTATAATTATATAATATTTACATTAGGAGGAACTGTATGGAAAAAACAAACTCTTGGGGTCGTGCTTGGAAAAAGCACTTTAGCTTAACTTTTAAAAGAGATGAATTTTTAATGGAAGGCTTCTTAAATGAAAAAGTAGACCCTATTTCATATATAAAAGAACTTATATTAAAAGATATGAATTTGATAAAAAATAACGACATAAAGATTATCTTTAATAAAGATATAATGTATTTTGCTAAAGAAAATGATAATGGTCTAGTTCTAATAAAGATTGAAAAAAATATTGAGAATAATGAATATGATGCAACTTTATATTCAACATACGCTTTGTCTAATAATGAATATGAATCAATGCTTAGTGATGATCATTCTATAACATTTGAGGAATATAATATCTTATATGATAATTACAAATCTAAATTTATTTAAAAGATGTTCCCGGGGAACACTTTTTTTAATAGCAAAATAATATTTAGATTTTTATTAGGTGTAAAATAACCCCATATATAGGGGTTACCCTATATATAATACATACTCTCTTTAAGATAACTCCTATATATGGGGTTATTTTGGGGTTATAGTTTAAAAATGTCTTGCCGACGGCTTTGCACTTAGACACTTATGCTTTTTCCATTTGTTTTCCATTGGGAAAAAACACCCAAGTTAAAACAAAGCTAAAAATCAACGGTCAAAGTGCCTATATATTAGTAGGTTTTTTATTAATTTATTTGTTATAAAGAAACTCAAGATTATATGTTAATTAAACAAATTATTATTAAATAACTATTACTAATAGACCAAAATTATGAGGATATTTTATCTTGAGCGTTTTTTGCTCATAGGAAAATACCGCAATAATGCGGTAGTAAGTCCCTACTGATGTAGTAGTTATAAGTTAATAAAATATCTAAGGGACTTTTAATTGTACTTTATTAACACAAAAATATGTACATTTAGGGGTTACTATAAAAAGATAGATTATATATATAGGATAACTCCTAAATGTACATATTTTACTCTATCTTTATAGATATAATTATAAGTTGGTAAAGTAGTAGGATTATCTTTTTATAAAAATATATTTTCTACTAGTGGAGCAAATCATAATTATATCTATTTATTTTTTACATATTTCTATACATATAAAAAGGCTGGTCTATAAGACTAGCCTTTTTACTTAAAATGGTATTTCTACATTATCTATATTAAATTTTAGTTGTTCATTTATTTTTATTTCCTCATAATCTTGATGTACTATAGAGTTTTTTATTAAAGTTTGTTCTGTAATATATGTATCGCTTATTTTATAATTTCTTTTATCATCTAAATTATCAATAAGATGTATACCATCTTTAGCTTTAACATGATTATTAGATATTGTCTTGTCTAAACTATCAGATATTAAACATTGGATATTTTCTTTTGCTATTTGATAAGACATACCTTGTTTATTCTCCATATATCTCATATGTTTTTGAAGGTGATCCATATTATAGTGGAAATGAAAACTTACATAATAATAGTCTATATTAGGGAGTAATTGTTTATATTCTTCTAATAGATAAGCTTTAACTTGTCTCTTAAATTCATCCCATTTACCAAATTCAAATATTCTACATTTATTTCTAATATTCATTTTTTCCATTATTTCAAATTCTGATTCCATTATAGCATTATGCTCAAATATATTTGCGTGATGATGTAAACCTTTTTTATCTACCCATGTATATGAGTGTTTATAGCCAATTACCCTTTGAGTAATTAATACTTGTATAGCTTTTTTTATAGCATTAATACTTCTATTATCTACATATTCAATACATTCATCTACTGCCATTGGAGATACACCTAAAGCAAGTGCATATTTTTCATTTGCAAATTTAGCTTTAATATAATTTTCATTAATCATGTTTAACTTTTTTAATAATAAACCTTTACTAAATCCAATTACCTCATCTTTTTCTAATGGATAGTTACTAAGTAAATTACAAAGTAAATATCTTATGCACCTAGCTTGTTCATTATTATTTCCTAATATTCTTTTATCCATTTTTTCACCTACAGTGTTATTAATATTATCAATTATTATTTTATGACCATCTTTATGATATTTACAGTATCGCTCCAATTCTTTAAATTGTGCTATTCTAGTATTTCCAGACTTTGCTTCAATACCTAATATTGCACAAAGTTCTTTATACTTATAAAATTGTCCTACTTTTAAGTTTTCGATTTTCATTTGTCTATGCTCCTAATTCTAATTTTGATTTTAGGTAACACAAACAAGCCTTTTAACACATCCTATAAAATCTCTATTGAATAATTTATACACTTTGGTGTATAATATAGTTAATTAAATAAGTTACTTAAGTGTTTTATGATAATTGCTCTATAAATATGGGCTTGTCGTGGAACCTGGAAAGCTACGTTGATTGCAGTCAATGTAGCTTTTTTTATATAATTAATTATATCATAAAGCTACATTGAGATTAACAAAATTTACTACAAATTTTTAAAAAATATATTTAGGCATAAATAAAGACTAGTCTAAAAATTTAGACTAGTCTTTATTTAATTCTAATTTTTTTGTATCTTATTAAAGCTAATTTACTTATTGCTTTCTAGCATTTTTATATATTTATATAGAGTACTTCTTCCAATGCCTAGCATCTTGGCAAACTTTATGGAACTAATTGATCCATACTCACCATTTTTAAATCTATCGTATTCTTTAATAAAATCTTTAGATAATTCTGTTTTTGGTCTACCTAGTTTATTTCCTTTTGCTTTTGCTACATCTAAACCTTGATTTATTCTTGAAACTATTTTTTCTCTTTCCTGTTGAGCCATATGTGCTTTTATAGTTACTACTATATCAACTACCATATTATATATACTATCATCATGAGCCTTGTCCCAATCATTCATATACGGCATATCTAATACTATAACTCTGACCCCTTTAGATTTAAGCTCTTTTAGTTCTATTATTATATCGTCAGCATCCCTACCTAATCTATCTAAGTCAGTAGTTATTAATATATCATCTTTCCTTATTATCTCTTTTAATTTTTTATACTCTTTTCTATGCTCTGCTTTTATGTTTCCACTGATTCGCTCTTCAAATATTTCATCAAATTCAAAATTATTATTTTTTGCATATTGTTTCAATGTGAAATCTTGTCTATCTGTACGTTGAGCTTCTTTATTTGTACTAATTCTCATATATCCAAAAATCATATTTAAATCCACCTCGCTTTTATATTATACGCTAAATGTCTATGAAATCATATAAAGATATCGTAGACAGAAATAGAAAGAAATTTGGAAATAATTGCGTATTTTATAGAAATAAAAAAGTGTCTATAAAATCATATGATTTATAGACTTGGATTTCATTATTTTTCTTTAGTACTAATATAATTAGTATTGTATTAATTATATTAAATTAAAAATCACCACTTTTTATATTATTTAACTAAATATGAATACTAAAAACAGCATTGGATTGAGTAAAATAAGTATTAATTTATTATCGTTAAATGCAAAACTAATTGCAAATGAAAAACATATACAAATTAAAACTAATATAATAGATTTAAATTTTTTTAATTTAGAAAAAAATTTTTGCATAGGTTTAGAATCTTTTTTTAAAAAAACATTATTATAGTGATTTTCTAAAAATTCTTGTATATCAATATCAACCTCAACTATATCTCTATTATAACTAAGTAAACATACATCTCTATGCAACATATATACTGTAATAAACATAAGTAAAATAATTACAATTAGATTTAATTGTAATCCAAAATAAGCATTTAATATGCAAATACTATAAAGTATAATAATACAACAGATTGTACGTCTGAAATTTTTTATTATCTCTAATTTGAATTTTAAGTTTAAGTTTTTCAAAAGTTTTTGAATATCTATTTTTTTCATTTATTTACTCTCCTTTCTTCTTACTTATTAATAACTATTTTTTTAATCAAATACCTATAATTTATATTTCGTAAATATCTGATTTAACAGACGTATTAAACTCTTTCATATATTTATTAATACTGTGTTTATCTATATTAGCATTATCAAGTAATAATTTTGAATTTTGTGCATTTAAAATGTTTCTTTTGTTTCGTAACAAAAGGAGTGATAAATCTAATCTATCACTCTAGCTTAAACTCTAGTATATGTAGTCTATTTAACGCCCCCTAGAATCGTTTCATTTTGTTAAGAAACTAATTTAAATACCTCTTAGATTTGATTTTATTTTTTATATCTCGGTACTTAAAGTATTTTATGTTGACCTTTGTAATTAGTAGAGGTCAAATACTATACCAGAAATAAACCAAATTATTTTTAAGAAAACTGTAAATCTAAAATATTTGAAAGTTCGTATTTTATATTTGTTATTATCTTATTTTTCATTCTTATATCCTTCATTTTTAGATTAAAATAAGTCCTTTGGGTCTATTTCTAGAACCTTACATATTTTAAATAAATTATCTATTGTAAGGTCTTTTTTACCCGATTCTATAAAATTATAAGTTGTTTGGTTTGTATTTAATATAGAAGATATTTTATCTTGAGTTATTCCTTTTTCTTCTCTTATACTTTTTATCTTGTTTAAAAAAGTATCAATCTCACTTATTTCTTTTTCTTCGTAATTATTAATTAAATATAACAAATCTTCCATTGTTTTATCAAAATGATCTAATATAACAAATATTTCATGTGCATAAAAAGGAGTAGCTCCTCTTTCTTTTTGTGCATAGGAGAATCTTTTTATATTTAATATATTAGCTATATCAGTTTGAGTTAATTTATTTTCTTTTCTAAAGTGATTTATAATATTTAAAGCTCTATTATATATGATTGATTTATTATTAATAATTATAATTTCTGAATTATATTCCTTCCCTTTAAATATATCTAATAACGATAAAAATTCATTAAATAAAAATGGATTTTTGTTATTTTCTTTTAATGAATAAGATACTAGTGTAATATTTAAAGCTGACGCAATATCTTCTTGATTTATTTGTAAGTGCTCTCTCTTAGCCTTTAGATAGAGCAGAAATGTATTATAACTGTCTAATTTCATCATTATTACCTCCGAATTTTTTAAACTTCTTACAGTATATACTCGCTGTACTTGTTATACAATGTATTCTACAGTTATTTCTTCTTGGAATAGGTTGTTTATTATTTCGGATGAATATAAATCTTTAACTTGCTTATCATTTTTTATTTTAGTATTTGCAACTCTTAAAGATTTGTTATATTTTGATAATATCTCAGAAGATTCTTTCATTATGTTATTATATTTATTATTCATTTTATTATCTTTTGTGGCACTTCTTCCGTTTCTTCCTGTAACTAACCAGGTTGGGTTATTTGCCCTGTGTGTCAATTCTTTTATAAAGTTATTATAATAATCTCTTTTAAATCGCTGTAGAGCTTTTGTAATATCATACTTAATATTTATATTGTCGGTGCTATTTAAAAGTTCTATGGCTTCGTTATTCGCTTCATTAAAGTATGATTGTATTTGCTTAGTCTTATCATTTTGCTGTGCCCAGCTATTATTTTCTAATCTTCTTTGAATGTCTTTGGATACTATATAACTTTCTATATCATTGATATTTATTTCCTTGAGTTCTTCTTTTATTTTTAATTCTTTTTCTTTTTTGTATTCTTCTGATACTTCTTTTATATCTTCAATAGATTTACTATTTAAACTATATGCAAAATTTAAACTATCCTCGCTTTGTTTGGTATACCAACATTTATTAAATTTTGACCATCTAAAGCCATGAGTTTTTAAATTGTTTCTTACTTTTTCGCTTGGCTTATCATTGAAATATAATTCTACTCCATTTTTATTATCATTTAGAACTACTGTTACCCCTTCTATTATTGTTTGTTCTTCTGCTTCTTGAGCTTTTATAACCTTTGTATCTCCTTTGCTATAATAATTTGACATTTTAACCCCTCCTAGAAATTTGATTTGTTTCTCTTTTATTTAAATAATAATCTACACTTGCAATAATGTCAAATATTATTTAAATATGGTTTTAAAGTTGTCTAATATTTATATTTGTTTTGAATTGGTTATTCTTTTAATTTATATCGGGCAACTGTATCCTTCACCCCAAAATAACGCTTAGAGAGAGCTATTGATTAAATTAGTTCCAAGAGTTTCATCTACGAGCAACCTCTTAGAACTAAATAATCAATGCACTCTCGTTGCTATTTTCGTGTACCCGAAGGGTTGCAAAAGAGTAAAACATAAAAACCTTAAAAGCATTTCAAAGAGGTAGCAAATAAAAAAAGATGCAGCATGATCCAAACGAGTTGGACATGATGCATCTTTCTTTATTTGCTTTTATTAAAACCTAGTTTCTTGCCCCAATAGCATATCATTTATTCGCTTACTTTATCAATTTCATTCCATAATTTTTTTTAGTGATGCTAAACAAGTTTAGCATCACTAAAAAAATTTACTCCATTTCATTGACAAAGCGCTCATAAACGAATGCTTTATGGCATCAAGAAACATTCCGAGTGGGGGGCAATGGTAGCCTATAGTTTCTTGAAAATTTAAATGGAGGTTTGAAATGATAGAATTTATATCTATTTATAAGGCTTTAAAAGACCTTTTACAGTTTTTAACTCTTATTATTACAGTTTATACATTTGTAGAAGTACAAAGAGATAAGAAAAAAAGTAAGAGAAAACAAAAAAATGTCCCTTCAAGAAGAAGAAACATTTAATCACTTTTTTTAAGCCATAAGGTAGGATGGCACTCCTACCTTATAGATATAATTCTAGCATAAAAATTAAAACATGAAAAGTAAAAAACTATTTTTAATCTTTGTAATTTTGTTTTTAGTAACACTAGATATTAATGATATTAATATTCTAACAATTTTAAATTTGATATGTATCCCGATAACTATGTTAGCTATTTTAAAAGTACCAAAAAAATAAAAAATAAAAAAGTGCTGTAGCTTACTATAGCACTTAATATACAAGGAGTTAATAATGGAAAAAATTTATTATATACAAAAAGAAGAAAAACAAATGGGAGGATATACAACTTTTTGTCCTATAGTTTATATAGACTATGATAAGGCTAAAAAGAAATATTTAGAGTATGTTGAATATGAAAAAAACAGTTTAGATTATATGTTAAGTGCATATGAAGGCTGTGACTGTATAAGCATACATGGCTCTGATGAATGGGGAGAGATAAGAAAAAATATCTGGTTGAGAAGTGAAGTAATAAACAAATAATAAGTATAAAAAAGAACTATAGGGATATGGTTCTTTTTTTTATAAAAAAATCATTGTTTAAATTTATAAAAATTGTAGTATAATATATATTATAAAAGCACAAAAAAAGAAACTATAATCTAGTCGAATAGAGTGTGGTTTCTTAAATAAATCTATTTCTTAAACTTGATTTTTATATCAAGTTCAAAACCACTCTTAGTTGGCTGACTCGAGTGGTTTTTTATTTTATCATAGATAAAGTTGGCTACTAAACCTAGTCCAACAGTACTTACTATACCTATGACAAAAGTTATCTTTTGTTCCATATAGGTTACACCTCCTTCCTACTATGTAGAAACAAAGGCTATATGAAACCCCACTCTTAGATTATAATTTCTTATAGTTTATTATATCATAATTTTATGCTTGTTTCATGCGATTCATTTAGTTTTAAATTACTATAAAGTATAAAACGTAAAATAAAAAATCAATTAGTTATTATTTTAAATTTATTTAACTTAACAGTTTTAGTAATGTATTTCCAATATGAGGGATTAATTAAATTATATAAAGTAGTTATTAATCCCATAAGTATTAATCTTTCTACTACTTGAGATTTGTATTCTGGATGTTCATTGGTTTTAATTATAGTTAAATTATTTCTTTTTGCTATTTGCCTTAATTGCCTTTCCATTAATTTATTAGTTGTTGTGTATAGTGTTGATATATTTGTTTCTGATATAAAAGCTTCAAATTTACTCATAGAATCTTTCATAATTGTATCTATGTTTTGAGGTTTATTATCATAAAAGTTTAAAGTAATTGATTGCTTAATTGCTGATTTAAATGATATGTATTGTTGTATTTTATTTTTTTTATTTATAATTATAAAATTAGATATTTTCTTTGTTGAGAACTTAATATATACTTCAAGTGCAAGTGGTGCTAGTAGATAAACATCTAAAATATAAATTACTAGCCCTTCTAAATATAAAGTATCTTTAATGGTTAAGAGTATAAGAGCTATAGGTAGAAATATAAAAAGGATTAGTATTGCTGTTGTATTAATAAAATTTTTTATTTTAGGTATATTCATAAATTTTCCTTTCATGGTAAAAACGGTAGATTAGAGTCTACCGTCTTTAGTTTATTTATTTTAAATTATACAATAAGATTAAATCTATTACTACAAACTTACTGCATGATCTAGTTGTATCTCTTTATAAGCTGTATTGATGCCTAATTTTTTAAATAGACTATCTTTTGTTTCTTGACTTATGTTTTTAAATTCTTCATTAACGACCCTATCAATATGATTAGATAAATTTATTGCGTAACCATCTCCTATATCAAATCGACCTGAATAGAATGGTTTTTCATCACATTTTTTATTATCATGAATTTCAAAATCAGTTTTATAGTAACCCATATGATTTTTGTCTAATACACACATTTCTGTTAATATACCTACCAGTTTATTAGCATCTTCATATTTATATATTGAATTGCTTTTAATTTCTCCATGTTCAGAGAAATTAAATTTAACATATATATCTGTATTTTCTCTTGTATTATCAATAGGCTTAGATTCTTTAATATCTTTATTAAATACATTATCTAAAATTTCTATTGAGCTACTTCTTAATGACAAATCATTTATAAAATCAATATCATTGGCTTTTATAGTATCTATTACTGTATCCAAGTAACTATATTTCTTATTTATTTCTTCTGTATCTAATTTCTGAACACTTTCTGATATATTGTATAGATTGTTAGATATAATTGATACAGAATCGTTTAAATCATCTCTTATAATATTTTTATCATTGCAGATATTTTTTAATTTAAAATAATTTTCTTTTAATATATCTTCAATAATTTGAGGTGTATATTCTTTAGCATCATTTTTAATATTTTCTTCATTGACACTTTTTTCTTTTTTATCAATTGATATGTCATTAGTTAAACTATTTTCTATTGATTCAATAAATTCAGATACAGTATTTTTAACTTCTTTTATGATTTCTTTACGCTCTGATATATCTATGTTTTTAGTCCAACTGTTCAGATAGGATAATGAATACTCACTTGTATCTAATCCAAAATATGAACAAATAGAGTATGCTACCATTTCAGCTTGATATTCTTTTTCATTTACAGAATAATTATTTCGAGTCTCCATAGTATGAAGTTTTCCATGCCCCAATTCATGTAGTAGTGTTTTTACGTTTTGAAGTTCTGAATTTCTGGGGTTTAAAGCAATTTCTTTTTCTTTAGGATAGCAAACACCTTTTACTGCTCCAAGTTCTCCTTTTGGTTCAATAATTTTAAAATTTATTTTATCAGCCATCTTTTCTAAAGCTTTATAAAAATTATCATAATCCTTTACTTCCCCTTCAAGCCATTTATTGGGAAAGATTTTAGGTAAATCAGATATAGGAGCATTAGTTTGAGATATATCAAATACATGCCCTACTTTAAAAAATATCCTTTGATGTATATCTATTTCTTTATTTTTAATTTTTAATTTCTCTTCTTTATTTGCATACTTTAGTTGTTTTTCTTCACCGTTTTTATCTTTGAAATATGTAACAGTAGCAGGAGTTAATATCTTAATTCCTTTTTCTCCTTTGTTTATTTTATAACCTTGATTGCTCCAAAATTTAAATGAACCAACAGCCATAGCTCCTTCAAACTGTCCTTCAATTAACATAGAATTATTCTCTGAGTACTGATAAAATCTAGACATATATTGAAGATATTTTTTCATTTCATTTGGATTAGTGAAATATTTTTCTAAGTTTTCATTTATTTTATCTATTATTTTCTCTGTTTCACTTTTCATATTTTTAGTATGTTTATTTTTAATTTCATCCTTTAAGACTTCTTTTGATTCTTTTATACCTTTAGTAGGTTGTTCGGTATTAGGTAATTCTTTCTCTAGTTCAATATTTTTAATTTCATTATCATTATTATTTTTATCTAAAGTCATTGAATTTAAAAACTCAATTTGTGAATCTCTAAAGCTTTCATTTTCTAAAAACTCGAATTGATTTTTTAAAATTCTATCTGAAATAATTTCTAAAGTACATATTTCTTTTGTGAATTTTTCATCATCTATAAATAGATTTAAAGTATCTAGTTTGTTCATGTTACTTTCTATCTCATTGATTTTAGGATTGAAGTATTCAATAGTTAAATTATCTTTAGTGCAAATATCCTTTATAGATGTTTTTACTTCATCTAATGTTTTTTTTATTAAATCTGTGTTTAAGTTCATATTATTTTACATCCTTTCCTCTATATCTCATGTATTTATTTATAAAAAAAGTAGATAAAGAAATTAATCTTTATCTACTCATTTATTATTAACTTAATTTTATTAGTAATGTTAATTATGGGTTTACAATCAGTTTAATTTTTTCATCATAAGAAACATACATAGGTAAATCAAAATTAGATAATGATTTAGCTAATCCTGTACCACATTCTATTTTTATAACTTTTTTAGAATCTAAATCTTCTAATAATATATAATCCTCTTGTTTATTTAGCTCTATTATACAACCTTTTGAATTTTTAGAGCAAAAGAATTCACTAACTAATTTTTCATCTTCTATATTTGGATACATAACAAATCACTCCTATATTTCTATTTTAATATTTTTATATAAATTTAAGGCTTAAAGTTCAATTTCATTATCAATTTTAGCTTGTAATTGTTCATAGTAGTTCATGTTTTTAATACTATCAAAATCATTAGATAATGCTTTTTTCATTTCATTTAGATTCTTTTTCGATATACATCTATCTAATATATTTAAGCTAGATTTTGAATTTGATTGATACTTTTTTCCCTTTGAAATTTTATTTATTTTTTTTTCTTCTTTTATATACTCTTTTACTTCTGTAAGTATTGTGTTACCCATTCTTTTATATAGCTCGTCTATTTTATTTTGCTTATAATCTTTATATTTTTCTCTTTTCCCAACTCCATAAACTTCTTTTAATATTTCTTCTTGCTTATCTAATTTTTTGCAGAGTTCTTTAAATTCATCTTCTTTATAAGTCTTAATATAATGCTCTGTCATTTTATTAAGATATACTTTTGAATCACTCATTGTATTGTAATCATAGTGCCAATGTCTTTCATCTTTTGGTAAATTTTTTATTATATTAAAGAATAGTTTTTTCATTTCTTTATCATTAAAAGAAGAAAAATCTTTTTTAGTATTAACTATATCTTTTCTGATATTGTTATTGATTTCTTGATAGTTTTCTTTATTATTTAATAGTTCGTTTGTAAAGTTGCTTTTCATATTATCTAAAGTCTTTTGAGTTCTTTTCCCTCTATTAGTAGTTGGTTTAGGTTCACAAATTGCAACATGTATATGTATATTATCTGTATTATAATGGATTGCTCCATTCCATACAGCACTCTCTAATAGATTATCTTTTTTAATAACAAAGTCAGTAGATTTTCTAACTGCATCTTTAATTTTTTCTTCATCAAGTTCCTTTGTAATAGGATTATAAAGACCATGTTTTGCTAACCACTTATTATCAAAGCTATATACATCTTGCCACATAATGCTCTCATTTTTTTGTGCTTCTTCAAATAACTTTTTTGAGCCTTTTTTTTCAGCTTCGCTCATAAAATTAACATCACTATTAAAAAGCCCTGTGGTTTTTGTAGGATTCCCCATGTAATCATTATATAATGAATACCTATTATAAGCATCATTTCTTATTGCTTCTTTTCTATCAATATAATCTACATAGGACTTAAATTTCCTAGATGTTGAAACAATAAATTTAGATGTAAGGATTATGCCAGGAGAAGCCATTAGTCAATCCTATTTTGTTTTATATATGCTTGTTTTAAAACTCTTTCTTTTACAATATTTCTTGAATTTGTTACTGCTCCATGAGGTTTTATTTCACTATCTATGACATGATCCTTTAGACTATTTTGATAATATATTCCATTTAGCAACTCAATTATAACTTGTGTATTACTATTAGTTTTATTTGTTCCATGTTTAACACTTGTTAGATGAGGAATTAATTTTTCAGCCACTTTTTCAGCCATAAATTCGTATAAATTTTTAATTGTTATATCATTTTCATTTTTATGCTCATCAATTAATAAAGCTAGAACTTCACTTCTGTTACGGCATTTTTTTTGTGACTTTAATTTGTCCAAGTACTTTAAATCATCTTCATTCAAATAAAAACTTCTCTGAATCATATCAGCCATATTAATTTTCTCCTTCACTTATAAATCTTGAAACATCAATTATATTTTCATCATAAAAAAGTTTAAAGATTCTAGAATTAAAATCCCAAATTCCAAGAGTTTTTTCTAGCATATATTTATATTTTTCATCAACAAGCCTTAACGTATTTGAATATGTTAACTGTCTTAAATATATAATTAGAAATTCACTTCTTGAATTTAGACTTCTTTGTTTTACTATTTCATCAATTCTATCTAAGATATATATTGGTAAATCTCTTATAAGTACATCTTTTGTATCATCAA
Organism: uncultured Peptostreptococcaceae bacterium; assembly: GCA_947072565.1. Lineage (GTDB taxonomy): Bacteria > Bacillota > Clostridia > Peptostreptococcales > Peptostreptococcaceae > Romboutsia_D. Next base: position 29,424 of record CAMTIM010000003.1, read on the forward strand.
AGTTATTAATTTTTTTATTTGCATTTAATATTTTTTTTTCGAAACTTGTTTTTTTATAAAAATTATTTATCACTAAGTTATAAGCATCTTCACTATCTATAATATATTCTTCTATAAATTCTCCAAGAATCTTTGTATTTAAAACTATTGCGTCAGTTACAGTTTTCATTAATTCTTTATATTCATTTTCTTTAGCATCTCTTTCATTCTTAAATGCAATATCTTCTAATTCTTTTCTTAGAAATTCATCTCTACTCATTCCTTTTTCTTTTGCTAACTTATCAAGTTTGGCTACAGTATTCGTTTCTAATTTTCTTACTTTAACTTCCATTATAAACTTTCCTTTCATAAAAAAATTAAGTGTATCAAATAGCGAATACACTTAATAAAAAATTCTAAAATTGTAGTTTTTCATTTTCGCTCACTCAAATAAAAAAGAGCATAAGGAGTTTTTGTCCCCACCGAGGGTGAGGAACTAGGCAAAGCCTAGTAATACTCTCATTTTCAACCTCAAAATATTGATATCATAAAAATTAGAAAAAATACGGAAAAAATACTAATTCAATACGGAAAAAATACGGAAAAAATACGGAAAAAATACTAATTAAGCTATTGCAAATTAGCATTTTTTTCTCTTGATTTTTTCACAAACATACTAACTTTATCTTTTAATTCTTTTATATTTTTTTCATTTTCTTTAATTAAATTTTCTGCATTACTTATAACATTTTCTAGATTACCTATGTTGGTGCTTGTTAGATTTTGTTCACTTTCTGTTTGATATTTTTTATCTGCTTCTAACTCTTCAATTTTAATTTTGGCATCTTTAATTTTGTCTTTTTCTGAATTATTTTTTTTCTCAAGAGCATCAATCTCTTTATTTAGATTTTTAATTTCTATACTAATTATTTCTTCAAAATATTGCTCACTAGATTTTTCTTTCATTAAAGAATTTGTTTTTATATCATTAACATCTGAGTAAATCCTTATGATAGAAAGTAATGTATTTTGGTTTAAATCAGACTTATTATCAAGTTCATTTTCATATGTATTGTCTGAACTTTTATATCCTAAAGATAAAGATAATACAGACCATTTTTTAGGAACTTTTGCAAATACAATATAGTAATCTTTGTCAATTAATTTGAATCTTGTTTCAATTGTTTCATTTGTATTTGCCTGTTCTCTTAGCTCAAAAGATAGCTCTTTTCCATCAAAATTAGTAGGGTCATTAGCACAAACTATAAACTCAATAGCATGAGTTAATGGATTATATTGACGACTAAGTATTTTAGCATTTAGGCTATTTGATACTTGAATTTCATTTAAATTTGTACTTCTAACTTTAATATCTTTATTAAATACAGTTCCAGACAATAGGAAAAATATTAATCCTAATACTATGACCCCAGATATTAAGTAATAAAAAAAAGAAGTATTATCTTTTAACTTTTCTGATGTATCTTTTATAAATAATTTTATCTTTTTCATAACATATCTCCTTAAGGTCTTTTCTAAAAAGGAAGTTCTCCTTCAACAGAACTTAAGTTTATAGGTTCAAAATTAAGTTCATTTTTTTCAGTCTTAGGGTAATCTAAGTAATCAATTTTATGTGCAATAATCTTTTGAGCTTTTCTTGATTTCCCATTTTCATCTCTCCAAACTTCACTTTTTACTCTAGCAATTACATTTACTAATCTTCCTTTATCTAAATTATTTACCGTACTTTCAGCTAACTTATTAAAACAATATATAGTTATAAAATCTGTATTATTTTCATTATTTTTTGAGTATTCTCTATCAACAGCTAAGTCAAATTCTGCAATAGGAAGTCCACTTCCTTGAACATATTTTAGTTGTGGTTCTTTTGATAATCTTCCTGTTAGAAACACGTAATTCATTTATATTCCTCCAATAAATATTTTTTTATTTTTTATTATTAAATTCTAATTTGAAGTTAGTATAATCACCATTTAAATTCATAATTACTGTTCCATCATATGTAGATGATCCATCTTTCTTTTTGAATCCTTTTACACAAACTTTTCCTTTTGATAATAAAGATTTAACTATAGTTTTTGTAACTTTTTTCCCTTTATCATTAAAGAATTTATTATTCTTATAAATTGAAAAAGTACACTTAGGAGTATCTTTAAACCCATCACAATAAAATGATTTTTCGCTTTCATATACATTTTTACAGCACTTAGGACATTTGCCTATAACCTCTTTTTCCTTTTCCTCTGATGCTATTTTATTGACTTCAATTTGCTTTGCTTTTTCTGTAGTTGCTGTTAAGTTATTGCTGAAAATTTCTAATGCTTTTTTTAAAGATAATTCATTTCTATATACTTGTTTTAAAGCTTTTGATAACTCAACAGTTTTATTTTTATATAAATCTATTTGAAGTTTATTTAAAGTATTAATTAAATCAACTCCTAATTTATCAATATAAAAAGTTCCTTTTTCTTCTCTTATATATTTAAGTTTAGTTGCCTTTTCTATTATAGTTGATCTGGTTGCAACTGTTCCTATCTCTACTCCACTAAGCATTAATTTATATTCTTCATCCTCGCTCATTTTTTCCTTTTTAAATGGATTTTTAAGGTAGTTGTTAAGCTCTTCTAATGTAATATGCTTAGGAGGTTGAGTTTCTTTATCTACTACGATTATATTGTTTTCTAGTTCTTCATTAATGTTAAATTTAGGTATATATTTTTCTTGCATGTCATTTTCAAATTTTAAGTATCCTAAAGATTTAATTGTGTTTCCTTTTAAAGTAAAATTGAAACTTCCTAGTTGAAAAAATACTTTTGTTTCCTCTATAACAGTATCCTCAATCAAGAAATTTGAGATAAATCTATTCTTTATTATGTTATAAACATCTAACTCTTTTTCATTTAAATTTGTAGGTATTTTAATTGTAGGTATTATAGCACTATGACTTTCTACTTTAGATGTATCAAATATAGATTTCTTATTTTTCATCTCTAAAATATTATTTTTATCTATTGTGTTTATTATTTTTTGAACTTTATCTTTTTCTGCTTCTGCTAAATATTCTGTATTAGTCCTCGGGTAAGTCACCAATCCTTTTTCATATAAACTTTGAATAATTTTTAAACTTTCATTAGCACTCATTTTAAATTCTTTTGATAATTTATTTTGAAGTTTATCAAGAGAAAATAATTTTTTAGGTTTCCTTTTTATATCTTTAATTTCAATATCTTTTACTATTATTTTTTCATTTTTAATTTGCTCTATTACTTTGGTGCAATCTTCTTTTGTATCAAATTTAAGTTCATCTATGCTAAATTTTAATGTTTTATTATCTTTAATTATGTTAGCTTCTGCTTGATAATATTTCTTAGATTTGAAATTATTAATGTCAAAATCTCTATTATATATAACTTCAACGATAGGTATCAAAACTCTACCTACAGGTAACATTTTAGATGTTTTACAAGTTACTAATCTAGTTAAATTAATTCCATATATCCAATCTACACAGGTTCTAACAAATCCTTCATTATATAATAAGTTATAATCACTTCCATCTTTTAAGTTGTTTAGAGATGTTCTAATTGTTTCCTCAGTTTGTTCTGGCAACCAAAGTCTTTTAATATCCTTTTTACTTTCTAATGCTCTATCAATTATTAATCTTACAATAACTTCTCCTTCTCGATCGGCATCCCCACAGTTAATTATTGTGCTTACATCTTCTCTATTAATTAAAGTCTTTATAGTCTTAAATTGCTTCTTTACTCCAACATCATCTATTAATTTAAATTTATACTCATTAGGTATAAAAGGTAGTTCATTTAAATCCCACTTTGACTTTTCTCTATTGAAATAATCATCTATAGAACATAATTGAAATAGATGCCCAAAAGCAAATGTTACTATGTATTTTCCATTTTCAAAGTACCCATCTTTTCTCTCAAAGTTTCCTCCTATAGCTTTTACTATAGTAGTTGCTAAAGACGGTTTTTCGGCTATTATTATTTTTTTCATATTTTTTTCTCCTTTATCTTTATAATCAGTAAAGGAAAAACTACCTAGATATTTTATATAAAATATCCAGGTAGTTTTTCATAAATTTATAATATTAATTTACTACTCTTCTAACATTCCCATTAATAACTTTTTTCCAGTAGGATTCGTTAATATCATTTGTCCAAACACCTTTACTTGTGCCACAGTGAAGGAATTTTCCTTCTCCTAAATATATAGCTACATGACCATTATATTTGTAAGTGTTAAAAAAAATAATATCCCCTCTTATCATTTCACTTGCATTAACTTTTCTACCAACTTTGGCTAGACTATCTGTTACTACAGACCTATAATCACCTAATGTTATTCCTGCACTAGCATACGCCCAATGAACAAAAGAGCTACAATCAAATCTTCTATTTGCTACGTCAGAAGGACTCCTACCACCACCCCATACATAAGGTGATTTACCTATTAATTGACTTCCAGTTTGTATAGCTTTTTCTATTGTTTCATTGTTACCAACAGCACCAGAACCAGCACCACTAAGAGGTATATCTAGTCCTGTATTTCTAAATTCCATAGCGTATTTAAATACTTTATTTGGGTAATCGAATTTAGCATTATCTAAATTTACATTCATGCCATATCCAGGTCCGCCATTGTATGTAGCAAATATTCTTCGTAATGTATCTCTGAAATCTGAATCAGTTTCACTAGCGTTGAAATTTATTAATGACATATTTTCAGTATTATTATAGTTTAGTTTAGGTGTTTTATTTTGCTTATATAATACATAATTAGCGTAATATCTTATTTCATATGACCCTCCGATTATTTGAGCTCTTGGATCCCTTAGATATTTATTCCACATATCTTCACTACTTGAAAATGAATATCCTAGCTCCTTATATATATTACCTAATCCCAAATTCATTAAATACGCCCAAAGGTCTTTACCAGAACCATAATCATATTTTTGTACTTGCATTATTCCATATGCTCCACCATATGCATCTGAGGGATTAAAACCACTTTCTTGTTTTGCGATTGCAGCTAAAACCCAATTTGGGATACCGTATATTTCAGATGCTTCATTAAAATAGGGTATATATTCGCTAGGAACTCCCGTTAAATTAGAATTAACGGATACTGTTTTTTTCTTTGAAATAACCCCAATCAGACTTATAGATATAACTGATATTAAAATAACAGAAAGCAAAGTAGATATATTTATAGCCAATATAGACTTTATAAATAAACGTATTTGCTTTGCTTTTTTATATGTTTTATTTGGTTGTTGTGCTCCTTGCATAGGCTATATATTCTCTGATGATAATTGACCGATTTTCCAATTACCATTCTCATTTATAAGTAGAATTGTGTATTTAGTCATTATATTTTCATCAGTTATATTATTTTTTTCATCTGACCAATCTGACCAAGCATTAGCAGTCCACATTATAGTTCCATCATCATTATTTTTGAAATCGACTATAGTTAAATCGTTTATATTTCTATATACATATCCATTTTTAGGCATATTTTCTTCAAGTTTAACACTTTCATTCATTTCTAAATATAAAGGCTCAACTATAAGATTTTTAACAGAATCTAATCGGTTTAAATTATTATCTTTTGATATAAGATGATATGCTCTTACAAACTTTTCAACTATATCCATAGTATCTTTTTTTACTTGATTTATATCACTAGGTTTTTCATCTATCTTACTAGAATTATTTACTTGATTCGTATCCATATATTCTTTTGATTTATTATTTTTATCTTTTAATAAGAAAAAAGAAAATAAAAAGAACATTATTAATATTAATGAAAATAATAATAATGTTCTTTTTCTATCATCATTCATTTTAAGCACCCCCTTTGAATAAGTCTAATTCTTCTTCAGATGCTTCTATATTGAATGATATATTACCAACTCCATTTATACACAATACGCAATCTCCTGTTTTTAAGGTGGGTATTGTTACTAATTCACTTTCTGACAACTGATTATTAAATACATCTTGTAGAATTTGCTTAACATTACTATCTTGTTGCATGATGAATTTATACTGCGTTAAATCAAACATTATTTTTATCTTATTAAGCATTTCACTATCTATATTAGAAGGAGCAATATCACGAATACTGTGTGTTGCAAATATTAATCCTCCAAAATATTTTCTAGCTTCTCTTTGGAATAAAGTTAAATATTCAACTGCTGTAGGATTATCAGAATTAATTATTCTATGAGATTCATCTATGAATAAAATATATTTAAAACATTCTTTATAAAATTTTTCTTTGTTATCAAATAATCTTTTTTCTTTTATTCCTTGAACTAACGCGTTATTCCAAAGCATAGTTAATATATTAAATATTTGTGCATGGAATATACGACTTTCAAGCTGACTTAAATACCTAAGATTAAAAGATAAAACTTTTTCGTTATCTAAATCTCTTATAGTTGAATGACCATTGAATAATTTGGGATAACTTGTAACTATATTATCTATATTTAATTGAATACTTTCTAATCTGCACTTTCGAGTATCAGACAGTTTATCATTAAAAATTCCTTCTTTTATATTACTGTATAAGATAGAGTTTATATAGTCTAATAAATCACCCATTATAGGATATTTATCGAAGTCATACTCTGTAGCTTTTTCTTTATCAATTCCCCAATGTATATAAAAATCATTTAATATCTTATTAAATTCTCTTTCTTCATCACTTGGACAATTTATACTGATAAACTTATACATAGTAGTTAATTTAGATATATGGGTTGTATATGATCCATCATTATTAACTTCATTATTTCTTTCATCTATAATAGTTGCAAAAACTTGTAAAGGATTTATTATCCCACTTGTACCATCTAATGAAATATTTTTACCACCTAGAGAATGAATTAAATCTTTAAATTCTCCTGTTATATCAAGTACTCTTATTGTATTTCCAACTATAGCATTATCAAGAACCAATTTTTTTAATAATGTAGATTTACCCGCCCCCATCATACCTAAAATAAGAGCATTATATGATTTCCTATGTTCGTCCTTAGTAAATAAATCAAATAATACATTTCCCCCTGTTCTTGTTGTCCCTAAATATACTCCTGTCGGATCATTTAGGCTTGTGTAGTGGAATGGGTATCCACCAGAAAGCGATATAGAAGGTAATGCCTTACCATGCCTTTTATTTGCTAGTAACAATTGCTCTGAGTACCCCATAAATAATGATTGCCACTCATATTCCTGTTCATTAAGGCATACTGTTGCTCCAAATCCCAAACCTTCTAATTCTTCTATTAATTCTTTTACTTTTACATCTAAATCATGCTTTGTTTTTGCAGACAGATAATATCTAATATGTATTAATTTAACTACCTCACCAGAATTTGTTATTTCTTCTACCAAATTATGTAGTTTGCCATATGTACTTTGAGCTTCTATTATATTAACTTCATTTATTTCCTCTCTAACTCGGCTCTTTTGCTCTACCATAGATTTATTAATTTTTTTCAATGCAGTTTTTTTATTCTCAGTAGAAATATCTATACTAACTATAGAATTGGTTATATTGGTTAGTTGAGCTAACCAAAATGTATTTACTTGTTGTTTATAATCATATAGATGTACTATTGTTTCATAACCATCACCTTTTTGTATAACTTTTTCATCAAATTTAATACCACCAGAGGGTTGTATTTTGGTTAAAAGATATGGATTGTATTCTTTTGAATTTAAATTACGTTTCTTCATAACAAAATTTCTTCCTTTCTATATAATTTATTGAAAATAAAAAGAACTAGCAACTCTATTTCAGAGTGCCTAGTTCTCTTTACTTTAATTTTGAAAACAAGCCCTTTATTTTTGAATTTTGATTATTTAATTTAAATAATATTTTGAGCTTTTTATCAAGCTCTATTTTATTTATTTTTATACTATCACTTGATAGCCTAAATAGAAGTTGCTCTTTATCATATTTACTTTTATTATCTTTAGCGTATAGAAAAATATAAAACTCTTTATCGTATCTATATTCTTCTAAAAATTGTAACTCTCTAATCTTATTTTCTAAATATCCTTTGTATATATCACTTTCTGTAGTATCTAATTTATCAAATAAATTATTTTGTTGATCTGTTGTGTTTACAGGAAATTGCATACATACTATTTTAAAATCATCTTTATATTGTCTAAGTAAATTAGAAAAATCACTTATATGTTTATATATTTCATCTTCATTCAATGAATAGACATCTTTTGTACCAATCTGGTATATATTCATATAGCCGTAAGAGGTTTGAAAGAAACCATCTTCGCATATATCTTCTATTGGAAGTATATCTAAAATGCTTTTATGAACTTTTTTTATTTCTTTTTTAAATTCCTTTTCTTCTGATTTTTCAGTATCTGTAAATCTATCTAAAAGACCCATAATTCACCTCTATATTAATCTTTATATTCTTCAGTTATAACATTGTAGTCTATCGAATGATATGTACGATTACTTTTCTTATATAGTATAATAATCGATTCATATAAACGCTTATTGGGATTATTCTTTTGATTTTTTTGAACCAATATTATAGCTATTGATAGCATGAATACATAATATAAAACTATGTAAGAGCTATTTATAGAAGCACTTGTAATCCATGTAAAAATAAGTATTGAAATAATAATACAAAAATCTTTGATGAATATACTTCTCCATAATTTATTTTCAGATGCAATTTCTTTTGGTATATGAAAAATCAATTTTTATCACCTATCTTTTTTAATTTTATTTAAATATCTACACAAAAGAAAGGAAAGTAATAATTACTTTCCTTCTCTTAACTTTATTTGCTCTTCGTAAATTTTTTAATTTTATTAATTTTATTTTCTTTAGGATTATCAAATTTAACTCTATTCTTTATGCTCTCACCTGTATTTTTTCCAACTTCAAAGCTTTTCTTAGTTGCTTGCACATTTGGATTCGCTCTAATACTATCCTTTACATATTGACCTATATGTCTATTTTCAATGCCACTAGCATTTTTACTACTATCCTTTACATATTGACCTATATGCCTATTTTCAATACCACTAGCATTTTTACTACTATTATTTATATTGTTGCTTGGTAAAGGATTCGCTTTTGAATTATCTAAATTATTTTTACTCTGATGTTCGTTTGATAAAGCAGATTTCATTTGACTTCCTAATGTTTCAGTTTTTGAAATGCTATCATTTTTCATGCCTTCTTTATTTTCTATTTTAAGTCCATCACTTTTATCAGCATTTAATCCATACCTAGAAGGATCTACAACTCTATGTGCTTGATGCCCTAAATGGTTCGGTCTATTTGATTTTTCATTATTATATTTATTATTGTTTGTGTTTCTATCTACTGGGAATTTATTATCGTCCATATCTGATTTATCTTTAATATTATCAATATTTGTACTACTTTGTTCTATTGGACTATTGTTGAATTCCTCTTGTATATAACTAGCAGGGGTTGTATTTACGTTATCATCTATGTTGCTTTCTGTATTATTATAATCATTGACATCATTATTTGTACTACTATTATCCTTAACATCATTATTTGCACTACTATCTTTAGTATCATTATTTAATGTGCTACTATCATTGACATCATTATTTGTACTGCTATTATCTTTAGTATCATTATTTAATGTGCTACTATCAGAGCTATTCCTCTTTAGCTCCTTACTAGATTTATCACTATTTTTCATTTGAGATGCCAAGCTCTCATTATTAGGATTTTCAACTCCATTTTCCTTTGATGCTTTCATATCCTCTTCTAATTTACCACCTTTAGAGAAAGCTCCAGATAATGTTCCTACCCCAAATCCACCTATTTTACTTGCTTTATTTCCTACCTCTTTAGATATTTTAGATAGTGTTGTAGCTGTTGCTCCTACACTTTTAGAAAGTGCCATAGCACCCATTGCAAAACTATGACCATCTTTTACACCTGCATCTATTCCTAAAATTCTCTCTATTATATTTGCTCCATCTATTACAAACCATGCTCCAATACATAATAGAATTACATTATACATAGTAGGGAAGTTTTTACTTTCAATATAAACACTAAATAATAAGTATATCTTCATCATTAAAGCTATAGAGAATATAACAGCAAATATATTTACTAAATACTTTATGACTTCCTTAGTCTTTTGACCATTGCCTATATCAGAAGTTGCCATCAATAGAGCTAATAGTTTTCCTACTGCAAGTTCTAAGAATAATTTAACAATCTTAATTGATGCAAATAGCATAACTGCTGTATTACATAATAATGTAGTTATAACCACCATATAATCTAAGTTAAAACGATAATATTTTTCTTTAATAACATCAAAAAATCCATTATCTAACGCTTTAAGCTCTTTTTTACTGTTTACATCGGTCGAAATTCTATTTAGAAAAACATCTTTATTTTTAACCTTACTTTCATCTATTGTTTCATGTATATCAATATAATCAATATCTTTCTCATTTATATTATTTCTTAAATTTTTACCACTAAATTTAAAGCTGTCTAAATAATATAAATCATACATATTATCTTTTATTATTTTATTTGCTGATAACTTCACCTTATTATTATCAATTCCATCTAATGCCTTTACAGAAGATATTGTTATATTACTAAGTTGTATCATCAATGTTGGCAATAACACTATAGTGCATAGAGCTAGAATTGTATTTTGAAATGCCTTTTCTTTTTTAAATTCTCTATCAAACATTATCTTATATCCAATGTAAATAATTGATAGTGATAAGAAAGCCCATATTATTGGTGATAGCTTAGTAAATATTTTATTTATACCTTCACTTGCGAAAAAACCATTTAAAGATAAAGCAGCATCAAAAAAACCTTCTATAGAGTTTGATAAAAATACAAGTATTTTTATCAATCCCCACAAAAAGAATCTCATTATATATTCAGGCATTGTATTTAATTGAAATACATCATTATATGATGTAAGTATTCCCATTACTTCACTTTCATTCATCTAAAAATCTCACCACACTTTTAATTTTAAGTTAATTTTTCTTTTATCAATGCTTTAATTTCTTCTTCTTCAAATAACCCTAATATCTCATTAACAGTATTAGAATTCATTATTTTTTCTTCTTGTTCATAGGTAATTAAATGCCCTATATATTCAGTTAATATATTTTTTTCAAATTCACTAATTAATCTTTTTTCTTCAAATTCAACATCTTTATTAAATGTATCTATATCAGTATTACTTACTAAAGCATCTAATGCTATTTCATCATTTTTGGCTTCACTGCATTTCAACTTATTTTTTTCTTCTTCTAAAAGAATACGATATATGTCGTTAAAACTAATCTTTTCTAAATCCACATCTTTATGTTCTGATTTAATTGCTTCTTGCATCTTAATAAAGTTTATATTTGTATTATTAAATATATTATTAAGGTATTCATATCTGTATTTCATTGAGTATTCATCATGATTATAAATTGGATATGATACAATTTTATTTCTTTCCTTATCTTGCCTCTTTATAACTCTTACAACAACTATATCACCTTCTTTAAAAGACCTAAGTTCGTCAGCTTTAAGTAATCTTTGGCAATCTAAACTTTCTGTTATATTCTTAGACGTTGATAGATAATCTCCACTTCTTGATTTAATTACAATAGTTCTTTCACCTATTAATTTAGAAAATTGTTCAGATGTTTCTTCATCATTAGTTAATATATATATTTGATTACCGCAGTTACCTTTTATAGTAGATACATCATCTCCATACTTCTTTTTTAGTTGTCCATAGTCTTGCACCACTAAATCAAATCTTATGTTTCTTCCAAGACACACAGTTATCATAGATGCTAAGCCATTTATAACAGGCATGTTACCAAATTCATCTAATATAAATTTTACTTCTCTTTCACATTTTCCATTTTTTAAAGTTGCATTTAATGAAAGAGAATAATATAATTGTTGAACATACATACTTGGTATGAAGTGTAGTGATTCATCATAGTCTGATGTAATCATAAAAATAGCCTTTGGTCTATCTTCTTTCTCATTAGTTTTAAATCCTACATCTTTAAAATCTAATGTATTTTTAGATGTCATTCTTGCTACTTTATCAAAAGTAAACTTTTGCAATTTACTCATTGTAGTAACAAATATACTTCCTTTTGTTTTTCCTTGTGCAAAGTTTACAGTAGCATATTGCATCCTTGCAACTGATGTTGGAGGTAACTTATCAAAATAATCATCTATCTTATATCTCTCATTTGCACCTACTGTATATGTCTTACATAATTCTGTAAGCATATTTGCTACAGTATATAATGTAATCTTTTCTTCATCTCCATTCTTAATACATTTGTCACATAAATCTAATATCAGAGCATTTACTAAAGCCATAGAAGATTCTTCCCACATAGGCTCACTTGATTGCTCGTTATGGTATATTGCATATGTTAAAGTATTACAAAGCTGTTGTGCTTCCCCGTAGTCCTCTCTCTTGTATGCTTCTTTAATTAAAACTAAAGGGTTATAACTCATTGAGTAATCTGGATTCAAAAGATTTAATACATGAATTTCATATCCTCTTTTTTCAAGTATTTCTTTACTCATACAGTACAACTCTCCCTTTGGATCGTTGACTACCATAGAGGGTTGCTTTTCAGCTCTTGAATATATATCTATCATAGGAACTATATATATTTCGCCTTTACCACTTCTGGTTGTTCCTATAAGCAAGTTATTTACAGCACTATCATCTATATACATAACTTCTTTTTTTCTTCTTATGTTATTGTTATCAAAATATGTTTTATAACCTCTAGCAACAGGTATTCCACCTCCACCACTATAGGTTTCATTTTGAATTGGTACTGCTCTATATTGTTGGTCTATTTCATCTCTAGTTGCAAATCTTGAACTTCCCTTTTGACCATTTGCTAACTCTCCAAACGATACTTTTACATTCATTAGAAACTTTATATACACAAATATATACATTATCCAAAACACTAAATATATTGGCAAAAGCTTAAATATATTAATAAAATTTAATATGCTGAATATATTTACTAGACTTTCCCCAAGGAATACATTAGTTATATTTACAACAGAATCTGTTATTAGGTTTAAAACCATAGTTATTACAATGAATCCAATAAATCCAAACTTTATACTAAACTCTTTATTAAGAAATTTTTTAAGATAATAAGTGATATCTATATCTTTTTTATCAAAAAAATTATTTATTGCATCATTAAGCAATAATTTCAACTCCTTCTCATTTCATGTATACATAAGAAAGAAAGTCAATGTATAGACCTTCTTTCTTACTACTTATTAAAAAGTAATCTTACTACTTAAAAAGCTAGAAAAGCTATTAGACATTAATATAATTATTAAGCCACATGCTCCACCTAAAAGATATGGCTTCGCCTTTTGAGCACCATCTTTCCCCCCTAAGAAAAATTGAAAACCACCTATTCCAAATGTAACTGCACATCCGAATGGTGCTAAGAATTGAAACCACCTTACGAATTCCTTTAGTAAATTTGCCACATTATTTAATGCTTCCATATTAATTCCTCCTAAATATTTTTTATATTAAAAAATCACCAAGTATTGGTGATAAATTAATCTTTTTATGTATTTAATACGTTACTATTTTGAACCTGTATTAAAATCAGTTTTATTAAAACTAGAGTGTACAGTATTTTTTTCAATTTTTAATATTAAACCTTCTATAACAAGTTTTGAATTATCGTCTATAATTTCTTGATATTTGTTACTTAACCATTCATCATGATCCTCTCCTTTTGCTTTCATTATTGTTGTTGCAATTTCTTTCTTATTTTTGTCTACTGCCATTTAATTCACTACCTTTCATTTTTTATATTAATTATTTTTATATTAAAAAGGTGTCCTTAAGGAACACCTTTTTATTTATTCATTTATGTTATTAATTTCTTTATTCAAAATAATATTCTACAGAGTAAGTTATATTAGATTTATTATACATACAATTATGATTAGTATAATAGTAAAAATCTAATTTACTATATGTATTTTTAGGTAAAGTTTTACTGAAAGTGATTCCATTTGAAGTTGTTGCATAATCAAGTTGCTCCCAAGCATTAGTCTTTATATTAAATCCTTTAACTCTACCGAAATCATCTCCATTATGACCATCAACAGGAGGAACAGTAAATGTGTAATTAATTATCGTTGCATCTTCAATACCTTCTTCAATAATTGAAGAATCCTGTCCTGTCAATGTCATTCCCCCAGTTCCGTTTGAATCCATAACGAAAAATACGATTGCTGACCAAGGAGATTCTTTACCAGTACTATCTACTGCCTTTACTCTAACAACATTTTTTCCTAATGGATATGTACTTGTTTCAGAAGGTCTATTTTCCCAAATATAAGTAATTTCATCTCCATCTGCATCACTAGAAGTAGCAATAATTTTAACAGGAGTATTTGGGGAAACACTATTGCCATTTGGTGTTCTTATGATAGTTGGAGTTGTAGGAGCTGAACTTGATACAGTAAATTTAACTTCGACCCATTCTGAAATACCTCCGCAATCATCCTTAGCTCTTACCTTGACTATATGACTGCCTACTTCATAATAATTATCCTCTGTTTTTCCTTCATACTCATAAGTTATTTCATCATTATCTGCATCTGTACTTTCAGCAAATATATTAACAAGGAATTTCCCATCCTTCATAATTCTTGTTACATCTATATTTGTAACAGGTTTTATGGGAGCTGAACTTGATACAGTGAATTGTATTTCTACCCATTCTGAAACTCCACCACAGTTATCAATAGCTCTTACCTTGACTACATGGCTACCTACTTCATAATAGTTATCTTCTGTTTTTCCTTCATACTCATAAGTTATTTTATCTCCATCTGCATCTGTACTTTCAGACGATATATTAACAAGGAACTTTCCATCCTTAAATGTTCTTGTTACATCTGCATTTGTAACAGGTTTTGTAGGAGCTGAACTTACTACATTAAATGATACTTCAACCCACTCTGAAACATCACCACAACTGTCCTTTGCTCTTACTTTTACAGTATAGTTACCTACTTCATAATAATTATCTTCTGCCTTTCCTTCGTATTCATAAGTTATTTCATCATTATCTGCATCTGTACTCTTAGCAAATATATTAACAAGGAATTTTC
>CAMTIM010000004.1 GCA_947072565.1 uncultured Peptostreptococcaceae bacterium
TGTAATTAATCAAAACAAAAGGAGGTACTAAAATGCCAGAATTAAAATTAGCTGCTGATGTAGTAGAACTTAAAAACCAATCATCATTAAAAATCAAATATGACTGTGGTTTAGATGATAACCAAAAAGTAATAACAAGAAGTTATTCAAATGTAAAAGCTGGTGCAAAACCACTTGATGTGTTCAACGTAGCTGAAACTTTAATATCACTTCAAAAACACGACAAAATATCAGTAATGAAACAAGATAACACAGACTTATCTTTATAAAAAACAAAGGAGGAATAAAAAATGGAAAACTTAGAAACTAAACTTTTAATGACGTTCTCAACAAACTTTGGAAAAAAGGTCAGCTTATTTGTAACAGACCCAAGACAAGATTTAACAGAAGCAGAAATAAAATCTGCAATGGATATAATAGTTGAAAAGAACATATTTGCACCAGGTGGAGAAGATTTAAAAACTCCAGTAGAAGCAAAACTAGTTCAAACAGAAACTACAGAATATGACCTTGTAGTTGCGTAACACATGGAACACTTAAGAAATGTCCCTCTAAGCTAACGAGGGGCTTTCTTAGCATATTTATAGATTAATAGGAGGAATAAGTCAATGGAACTAGATTTAATGCAACTCGTGGCTAATTTAGGCTTTCCTGCAATAGTTACCATGTATCTATTGGTACGTATCGAAGGGAAACTAGATGGCCTAAGTTCAAGTATCAACTCTTTAAGCTCAAATATAAATGAATTAAATAATAAAAAGTAAAAAGCCGCCTACCCATAATTTGGATAAGCGGCTTTTTTAAGCACTTTTCTTTTGTTTATTTATAATAGATCTTATATAACTTTCAGACATATTGTATTTAATAGCTAATTCTTTATGGTTAAAACCATTATACTCAGCCATAATTTCTCTGTCACGAACCCCTTTGTATATCATCTTCTCCGTAGGAAAATACACAGATGTTCCTCCAAATTCTTTGAATAATAACTTAGCTCTCTCTATTCCAAGCTCTTGCGCTATATTTTCAAATTGTGGAGGTAAATCACTTAGTTTTAATTTCATATAAAACACCTCCTATATTAATTTAATCTCCCACATGGGCAAATCATATTATATATTGGTATTCTACAAAACAACTTAAATTCCTATTAAAAACATTACTTTTATAAAACTATCTTTAACCAAAGTTTTTTATCATCCATAAAAACAGACACTATTTAGTATGATAAATCACTTCAATGTTTAATATTCTTATTTCATTAACTGTGTCTTATTAATTACCACAACAGTACCTCCAACAATAACCCCCATCATACGATTACCTATTTCTAGATAATCAACATCTACTCCCACCACTGCATTTCCACCTAATAAAGATGCTTTATATTTTAAGATTTCAAATGCTTCTTTCTTTGCACTACTTAAACTACTTTCATATCCAGTCGACCTAGTACCAAAAAAATCAGATAAACCAGCTGATAAATCATTAAAGAAACTTGTTCCCAAAACAACTTCTGCTGATTCAATACCAAGATATTCCTCTATTTCATATCCTTGCAGTGTATGTGTAGTTGAAACTATTACGTTCTTACTCTTTTGTTTAATCTTTTCATAAAACTCTATCTCATCCTTGTCCTCATATAATTGTTTACATTTTGGACAACGTTCTTCTCCCCACAATCTACTTAATGCTTCATTACAATCTATACATTTTCTACCTGATTTTTCTAGAAACGTCATACAGAACCCCCTATTTTATAAAACTAATTCTAAATATATTTCTTATCTATTTTCCTTTATTTCAAATTCACGTGCAAACTCTTCTCTAGTTAAATCAGTCACATAAGCTGATAGATTTTCATTAAATACTTTAGCTATAATATATCTAGCTATTCCAGATACAAGTGCATATTTATCTTCATCTATTTTTCTAACTGCAACAGTAAAATCTTTTCTAGATCTTCCATTTTTAAAATCTAACCAATTAAACTGTGCATTAACATGATCTTCATCTTCTAATATAACTTTTGCTGGATCTAGTTCTATAAATTCACTTTTATCTACAGCTTTTCTCCAAGGTATATATGTTTTATTTACAACATTTATTTGATTAGATATTCCCTTGAACTTTTTATTTATTTCTTTAATATCTTTTACCTCTGGCGCTTCATATATTTCTATACTTTGAGGTGATACATATATAAATGGTGTTCCTTTTTTATTTACTAATGCTTTTACATGACCTATAACTTTTATTTCTTTATTTGGCTTTAATAAGCTTTTCTTTTTTGATTTCCACTGAACTTTACTTAATTTAACTAAAATTATTGAATTCCCTTTATCCTGCATATCTTTTCTAGCATGTTCATCTATAGTATTAGTTAAAATTAAATCTACGGTTCCATCTTCTCTTATCTTTGGTTCTCTATCTAAACTTCCTGTTATAACTATTCTTGAATTAATCATAATGTAAATTACTCCTATAATAACTATTTTTATAGACTGCTGTTAATCTATATATTTTTAACTATCATTTCAAACAACACTTGTATAAACAGAGAGGATCACATATTTATAAAGACCCATTTCAGTTGACACTTTTATAAACACACAGTACCACATATTTATAAAGACCCATTTCAGTTGACATTTATTTTAGTTCCTTTATCAACTTACTTACCGCTTGTCTGCTTATTCCTAATTCTTTAGCTATTTTACTTTGATTTAATCCTTTATCCTTTAAACTTCTTATGCTTTCTAGCCTATCTAATTTTTCTTTTTCTCTCTTAGTTAAGCCATCTTCGTCTCTTCTACTATTTCTTCTCTTCACATTCTTCCTATCATACTTTTCATCAGTATCTATAATAGTTTTCATATGCTTTTGTTCGCTCTTACTTATTTCTAATCTTTCAATTAATGTATCATTTTTGTACCAATAGCCCTCTTTATCTCTCATGCCTTTAGAAACTCGCTTACATTCTCCACTTCTTCTTCCTTGTTCATAAGCTATAAACTTATCTATAGCCTTTGGAACACTTCTTAAAATAGCTCTTATCTCAGTGTCCTTAAGCGGCTCAGTAAATGCGCTATTTAACTCCATAACTACATTTTCAAGCTCATAAGAATCTCTAATATATATGCCTTCCCAATACGCATAGCAATGTATAACCATATTTCTAAACCCTGTCATATCGTACTTTCTAAGTTTGCATAAAGTTTGTAAATCATTAGCTCTTTCCATATGTAAGCTGTACGAATTAAAAAATCTATTTGAAATAACTCTACTATCAACTTTTTTAGTTTCTTGCACCTGTAATTGATACGCTTTAGGTTTATAATTTAAATATTGCTCTCTTAAATCATACATAGAGTACTCTAGTTCATTATCAATATATAAAACCTTACAATCTTCTTCATTCTTAGAATTTATAGTTCCAGGTAATCTAAGTACCCTTGCGCCATCTGTTGACTTCCTATCAGCCCCTAAATGCTTTAATTGATAATATATATAATCTTGTAATTCTTGCCATGTATTTAAAGCCCCATATGGAGCATTTTCTATTCTCCAATAAAGATGAACTCCTTGTCCACTATCTGTAACCATAGTAGGCTTTGGAACCTTTCCATCATAATATAGCATCCATATCATATACACAGTTTCA
>CAMTIM010000005.1 GCA_947072565.1 uncultured Peptostreptococcaceae bacterium
CTCTTATTAATGTTTATTATTAACAAAATTTATCATTTGAATAATTATATCAATAGGAACTTAATTTGTATATTATTTAAAATTCATAAAATAAACAGTAGTCTAGAAATATTCACCTAAACTACTGTTTATTTTATATACTATATTAATTTTTTAATTTTAAGCCTTAGCTTTATATTTAAATGCTTTTACATAACTTACTTTACTTAAACAATTAGAAAGCACAATCGCTATCACCATGCTAACCATACCTTGGATAATATTAGATGGAATAGATGCTGCAGAAGCTATAAAACTTCCATTTAATATTCCACCTGCCAAAAAATAACCTGTAATCATTACTAGAGATCCAATTCCTGTTGCAAATATATTTTTTATAATTGTATGATTATTTCTTATTAGTATACCAACTAAATATCCTTCAAATCCTTTTATAATAAGAGTAAACAATGCCCAATGAGAATATCCACTTAAAATGTCTGCTAATGCAGATCCAATCCCTCCTGCAACCATACCAGAAGCTGGTCCAAATAAAATTGAGGAAATAAATATTATCCCATCCCCTACGTTAATGTACCCATTTGTGCCAGGTGTAGGAATTTGAATAACCATTGTAGCTATACATACTAAAGCTGTTAATAATCCATTTAATACAATTTTTCTAGTTTTATAATTCATCTATATCTCCCCTTATCAATTCTATATATTTAGATTATAATTAAATATATAATAATTAACAACAGGAAACGTACCCATACAATTTAAGTTTATTGTTTAATATATTTTTAAAACCATTCCAATCTGAATTAAGTTTGGATTACTTATATTGTTTAATTTTACTAAATTTGAAACTGTAGTATTATATTTAATAGCAATTTCAGATAAGGTATCACCTTTTTTTACAGTATAATTTAGATGCTTATTAGGTACTGATGATGATAATAATATTTCGCTTGTGAACTCATCTAAATCACAATCTGAATTTATACCACGAACATACCCTTTTTCTGAGTATTGAAAACCTACCCAATTATCCCATACCCCATTTTCTTTTGGCTTTTCAACACCATATTGGGCAATCCATACAGGATAAGAATTTAAGCTTTTTTGTAAATGCTCTTTTATAAAACTAGTATAGGTATAAATAACAACATCTAATCCACTAAGTCTTTTTACTTCATCTAAAAATATTTTACTAAGATTTGTTATAGTAGATGAACTAAGTCCTCTATCAGTTTCTATATCTAAAGCCATTTTACAATTACAATTATAGTTTTTTGTAGTATCTACAAAGTAAGCTGCTTGTCTCTTAGCAGAATCTTCGCTTTGAGGGTCAAAAAAATGATAAAAACCTACGTATAAACCAGCTTCCTTAGCCTTTATTGCATTTGATTTAAAATAAGGGTCAATATATGACTCTCCCTGAGTAGCCTTTATATATACAACTTTTATATCGTTAGATTTAACCTCATGAAAATCTATATCTCCATCCCAATGACTAACATCTATACCTTTTAAATTATTTGAATTTCTGCTTTGCATAATATTTGTCCTTTCATCTTAAAATTTATTTCTAATTATCTTATGATGTTGTTTTATAAACTGTGATATGAATCGACAAAATAAGGCTACCTTTTCATTAAAAGGCAACCCTATTATATTTTTATATATTTAATTTTTTATCTAAACAATTGGACTTAGTATCTCAAAATTATTGACATCGATAAGCCCTTTATCAGTAATCTTCCACTTAGGACTTGTAGATAATGCTAAGAAAGATAGATGCATGAAAGGTGCATGTATACTCCCACCTAAATCTTTTTTTACAATTTTTTCAAGAGATACTATTTTTTCACTAACTTCGCTACCAGTAAGCTCATCAGTTATAAGTCCCCCAACTGGAAGTCTTAATTCTTCTAGTACTCTTTGATTATTTACAACAGCTATTCCTCCACCCATTTCTATAACTTTATTAACTGCAACCACCATATCAGCTATGTTAGTTCCAACAACAGTTATATTATGAGTATCATGTGCAACACTTTCTGCGAAAGCTCCCTTTTTAAGTCCAAAACCTTTTACAAATGCCTTGCCTATATTATTATTTCTTCCATATCTTTCAACACAAGCTATATATAATAAATCACTAGATATATCAGATTGTACTACATTATTTCTAACAGTAGTTTCTTCTTCTAGACATTCTGTTAAATTTTGATCAGGTATTGCTTTTATAGCCCTTACAGTTACTTTATTTTCATCACTTCTTATTTCTAGATCTTCATCTACTAATTTTCCTCTTTTTACAGAATTCTTAACAGAATCTGGATAAGTGTATTTTGGTAGAGGAACTAAAAGTTCTTTATCTGATGCTACTAGCTTTCCTTCTATAAATACAGCCTCAACATCAATTTCTTTTAAATCATTTATTATAGCTATATCTGCAACCTTCGAAGGTGATAATATACCTCTATCTTCTAAACCAAAATATGTTGCTGGGTTTATTGTTACCATTTGTATTGCTTCAATAGGATCTACTCCTTGATTTATAGTTCTCTTTACGATTTCATTCATATGCCCTAATTTTTCAAGGTCTTCTGCTACCATATCATCAGTTGCTAATATACATCTTCTAGAATCTAATTTTTCTTCAGTTATAGCTTTTATACATTCACCCATATTCTTTTGAGTTGAACCCTCTCTCATAAACACATATACACCTTGTCTTAGTTTTTCTACACATTCTTCTTTGGTTGTAGTTTCATGGCAAGAGCATTTTCCACCAGTACACACTATATGTGCAGCAAGTTCTTTACCAAATAAATCAGGTGCATTTCCATCAACTACTTTCCCTATACTCTTTGCGTATGTAGTTGATGCTAATAAATCAGTTATTATTTCTGGTGTATTTTTGTATACATGTTTTGCATTGCTAAATCCTTGAAGTTCACCTATGCCTATTATATTTTTATAATTTAATAAATCCTCCATATCCTTAGAGCTTACATCTACACCTGCTGTTTCTAAATTTGGACAATCTGGAGTAAGTGCTGGAACTACAAATCTAACATGATTTGGTAATACATTCGCTTCATCAGCCATAGCTTTCATTCCAATTGGTCCTAATGCATTTCCTATTTCGTGAGGATCTGCTATTAGTGTTGTTGTTCCTGATGGTATTGAAAGTCTAGAAAATTCAGTTACTGTTAGCATACTACTCTCAAAATGCATATGAGAATCTATAAAACCAGGAGATAAATATTTACCAGATACATCTACAACTATAGTATTCTCACCTATTAAATCTTCACAATCTCCAACTAATAATATATACTTTCCCTTTATAGCAATATCTGCATTATATACTTCTCTAGTTAATACATTTACTACATTGCCTCCATACAAAACAATATCTGCATGGTGTTTATCACTCATAAGAGTATCTATTAACTCTTTATATTCCATTGCTTGCTTTATATACTTCAATGTTAATCCTCCCATACATCTATGTTATCAACAATACCTATTATTGCAGCATTTATTGATGAATCATGTTTCTTAGTTGCATTTCTAGCAGCTGTTCCTTCTGTATATATAATCAATTCACCAATCCCCGCTCCTACTGTATCTACTGCAATTAAAGGTTTGCCCTCTATTTCATTTCTAAAATTTAATGGCTGAGTTATCATTAATTTACTACCTACTAATGAATCATCTTTTCTAGTTGCAACTACTGTTCCTATTATTTTTCCTATTTGCATAATTTCTCCCCTATTGTTCTTTATTTTCAGTAAAAATCACTTTTATCTTCTTTTGTTTTATATAGTCTTTTGCCATGGGTGTTATTATAGAATGTTTTGGTATAATTAATTTTTCTTGATTAGAATTTAATATATCACTTAAAGTTATTACGGATTTTTTAGATTCTTCTTTAATTTCTTCAGATACATTATTTTCTTTAAAATTGTTTAACAGTTTTAATATTTCATCTATGTTAGGGTGATTTGTAGGAACCATTATAAATGAATTTGACTTAACATCTTCATTTTTTATAAATTTATTTGTTGTATCAACATTTTTTTTTAAACTCTCTCCTATACTTTTTAATATTGAATCTGTTAAGTTTTTTTTATTTTTCATTTACTTATTCTCGGCTTAACATAACTCTTTCAATTTCAGAGTGTGGTCTTGGTATTACATGAACTGAATGAAGCTCTCCAACATTTCTTGCTGCTTCACTTCCTGCATCAACTGCTGCTTTTACAGCACCTACATCTCCACTTACCATGACTGTTACTAACCCAAATCCTATTTTTTCATATCCCATTAAAGTTACATTTGCAGATTTCACCATAGCATCTGCTGCTTCAACAGCACCTACTAATCCTTTAGTTTCTATCATTCCTAATGCTTGACCCATAATATATACCTCCTATAATTTTATTTACTTTTTTTAGCTTCTTTTTCTTTTAAATTCTTTTCAAATTCTTTTATTAAAAAATCTACTTCTTCATGTGGTCTTGGTATAGTTTTACTACAAACAACTCTTCCCACTTTGTTTCCTGCTGCTACCCCTGCTTCTATTGCTGCGTTTACTGCTGCTACTTCTCCTGCTATATGAATGGTAATACTTACTGATTTTTCTACACCAATCACTTTATCAAAACCAATTAACGTAATATCTGCCGCTTTGCTCGCACTATCTAGGGCAGCTATTGCAGTTGTAATTCCTATAGATTCTATCATTCCTAGGGCTTTTCTCATCGTTATCCCCCTTATTTAGCTAACTCTTTTAAGCTAATCATATTTTTATTTTGTTTATCTTTAGGTTTTTCTTTAACAGAGTTGTTATTTGTCTTTTCACTAAAGCTTTGTAGACTTTGAATTGTTATTTTTGAATTGTTATTTTTACGTAGTATATTTTTTAAAAACTCTTCTTCTTTTTCATTTATATGATTAACGCTTACGCTATTAGTTTCAAAATATTTGTTATCATTTTTATTAAGAGCTTTCTTTGATATATTATTCATTATCGTTTTAGTTAAGGAACTCGCCACTTGCTTCACCACCTATAATATTTTGCTTACTTCATCGTGAGGTCTTGCTATGACATTTGTTGATATTATTTGTGCTACTTTACTAGCACTTTCTTTTCCATTTTCAACTGCCGCTTGTACTGCTGCTACGTCGCCCCTTACTATCGCTGCTACTATACCTGATCCTACTAAATTTATATCAATTAAATCTACATCTGCAGATTTTAACATAGTATCTGCTGCTACTATCGCTCCTATCATACTTTTTACTTCTACTATTCCTAAAGCATTCAATTTCTTCACCCCTCTTGAAGTAGGTTTTATTTATTAGTCTTAAAAATAATCATTTATATTTATATTTTCATATTCTGGTATTATAGCTCTATCAAACAAATCTACATGTAATGGTTTTGTCGCATCTATTCCTATTTTATCGCTAAGTCCTCTATAAACATGAGATGCTTCAAGACCACTTCCTAATGCATTTTTAATTATGACTAAATCATCACTACCTTGTACTCTAGACGAAAGTGCAAATTCAATATCTTTAAAATCATATATATCAACATCAGTGTCTACTACTACTACATGTTTTAAATCCTTGCTACTTCCAAGTGATGATAAAATTGCACTTTTCCCATCACCTTCATTATTTTTATTTATACTAACTATTGCATGAAGTCTACATCCTCCTCCAACAGTTACATTTATATCATCTACATCTACAATGCTATTTAATACGCTATACATCTCAGCTTCTCTTATAAGCCCATTTGATAAGTGTTCTTCTCTACAAGGGAATGCATGTTGAAATATTGGTTTATCTCTATGCATTATTGTTTTTATTTCCATAACTGGGTTAGGTGCTACTTCACCATAATATCCCATCAATTCTCCAAAAGGACCTTCTACTGCCTTTTTATTAGGAATTATTTCACCTTCTAAAACTATTTCACAATAAGCTGGTACTTCTATATCTACACTATGGCACTTAACAACTTCTAATTCTTCACCTTTTAGGGCACTATAAACCTTGTGCTTATCAAGTCCATACTTTGATGAACTTATTTGAGATGCTATTAAATACTCAGCATCATAACCTAATACCACTGCACACTCTATAGGTTTATTATTTTCTTCGCTTTTTTTTATAATCTTTCTTAAATGAGGAGACGCTCCTGATACTAATGCACTTATATTGGTTTTTGAATTTACTTGAAATCTTCTAACTGCCATATGAGTATCATTAGTTTCTGGATCTTTTACAATAAGCATTCCAGAAGTTATAAAGCTTGATGAGTCTTTTTCATGTGATGTTGGAATTGGAAATAATTTTTTTACATCTATATTTTCAGTTATAATATTTTCTTTAATAGGGCCAGTACTAATTTTTCTTACAGATTTAGGATTAGCTATAGCATCCATAAATTTAAATATCCTATTTTCTTTATTCGTATCCATTAAATCATAAAATATTTGTCTATTTCCATAAAGCCCTCCAACCAAAGGTACTTTATGTTCTTTTATATTATTAAATATTATTGGAACTTCGTTATCAAAATATCTTAGTACTGCTCCAAGTTCAAATTTAGCATCTACTTTTTTAGTACAAGTTTTAATATATCCTAATTTCTCTAACTTTGCTAAAGTATACCTCAACATTTGAGTTTCCATATTACTCACCCCATCTTTTAAGCAAATCATGTTCTATATCTAATAAATCTAAGCTTCTTCCAACTATTGAAGTTACTATATCACTTAAATCTTGTGGGTGGTTATAAAATCCTGGTGTTGGTGGCATTATAGTTACACCTAAATTTGAAAGTTTAAGCATATTTTCAAGATGTATAGAACTAAGTGGAGTTTCTCTTGGTAAAATTATAAGCCTTCTCTTATCCTTAATACAAACATCAGCAGCTCTTGTAAGTAAACTATCACTATATCCCATACTAATCGCTGATAATGTTTTCATAGAACAAGGTACTATAATCATTCCATCAGTTTTAAATGATCCACTGGCAATTGGAGCTGCTAAATCATAGTTTTCATGATAACAATCAGCCATTTCTTTTAGCTCGTCTATATTAACTCCGCACTCATGGTTTACTACATACTCTCCCATATTAGATACTACTAAATGAGTTTCAACATTTAAATCCTTTAAAGCTTTTAGTATCCCAAGTGCATAAATTGCACCACTTCCTCCTGATATGCCCACTATTATTTTCATAAAACTTCTCCTTTCAAAGTTTTATTTTAGGTAATTAAAAAGCCTAAGCTTAATAATTACCTAATTAAATTTATTACTTCACTTTATTTTCTTGGTCTCCACCACCAACCCATGGATCAAGTCCGCTCTCCCAAGCCTGTATATATTCATCAATTGTCATAACTTTTGTAAATATACTTAAATCTCTAAGACCAGATTCATGCATTTCATCATTTTTAGAATGTACACCATCACTTAAAGTTATAACTTTATAAGCATTATATAATGCATCACTTGCTGTACTTCTTACACATACATTAGTCCAAACACCAGTAACTACTACTGTATCTAAATTTTCTTCTCTTAAATATAAATCTAAATCTGTATGTGCAAATGCACTATGTCTTCTCTTTGGTATAGTATATTCTTCACCTTGAGGATATAACTCTTTTATAAAATCAGAACCCCAAGTTCCTTTAACTGCATGGCGTGGTCTTACTCTAAAGTCTGCATCATTTTTTCTATGAGCTTCTTGCACATGTATTAATTGAATATCGTCAAGCCCTCTTGCATTTCTTTCTCTTACCCAAGTAAATAATTTTTGTAAATTAGGTATTATTTGTTCTCCTCCTGGACATCTTAAAGAAGCATTCTCCCCAACAAAATCATTTAACATATCTATAACAACAATCCCATGTCTTGGCATTTTTATTTCCCCCACATTCTTATT
The DNA here is from genome assembly GCA_947072565.1 of uncultured Peptostreptococcaceae bacterium. Classification (GTDB taxonomy): domain Bacteria; phylum Bacillota; class Clostridia; order Peptostreptococcales; family Peptostreptococcaceae; genus Romboutsia_D. The sequence goes on from CAMTIM010000005.1 coordinate 7,976, forward strand.
TTTTACTTATAATTTAATATTTAATTTTATAGCCTTACATTCTATCTATATATTAATAAGTTATTTTTTTATCTAATTTCATTATTTGTACTCTTTTTGTAAATTTACCAAATCCAGGTTTAACCATTATTCCTTTTATATTTTTAATATGGTCAACTATAACTTCTGGATGTTGTTTTCTGTAACTTACTTGATACTCAGCACTAGTTAATTCTTCTGGGTTATTAAATACTACATCATAATTTTCTAATTTATTTAAAATTCCCTCTTCTTCATCTTGGTACACTAAGTTACCTCTAACTACAGTTTTATAAACCTTACCTTTTAATTTCATTCCTTCAAGTGGAGTATATCCACACATAGATACCATAGTTTTAGGGTCTATAGTCCATTCTTTTTCTAAATCTAATATTGTAAAGTCTGCATCAGAGCCTATATTTAAAGCACCTTTTTTAGGATATAATCCATAATGTTTAGCTGCATTTGTACTTAATATATCTACTAACTTACTCAAAGATATTCTTCCTTTATTGTATCCTTCACTTACAATAACTGGAACCATAGTTTCAACACCTGGTATTCCTGGGAATGAAGTCCATATATTCATTCCATCTTTATGTTTTTCACTTTCTATTTCATATGGAGCATGATCTGTAGCTATAAAATCTATGCTTCCATCATTTATGCCTTTCCAATGTTCCTCATTATCTTTTTTAGTTCTTAATGGTGGTGCTATTTTTGCTAGTGGTCCATATTTACTCATTGCTTCTTGATAATTTAATGTTAAGTAATGAGGACAAGATTCACTTGTTACATTTATTCCTTTTATCTTAGCTTCTTTTACAAGTTTTGCACCTATTCCTGTACTCATATGAACTATATGAAGTCTAGCTCCACTAGCCTCTGCAAAGCTTATTCCAAGTTCTATAGCCACTTTTTCTGCTAATTCCATTCTAGCTTCTGCCCAAGCTGGTCCATCTATTCTTCCTTCTTCTCTAAATCTATTTACATAAAAATCACACATAGCAAAATTTTCTGCGTGTATGCCTATTGGTAAACCAGTTTTAGCTACTGCCTTAAAACACTCAAACATTTCAGGGTCTGTAACTCTTGGATAAGTTGGAACAGATGGAGTCATATAAACTTTAAATGCAACTACACCGTAGTCTGCTTGTTCCTTAACATTGTGCATCCAGCCTTCTCTAACATCTTCTCCTGTAACTCCGCCCCACATAGCATAATCTACAACTGCTTGCGGTCCACATATAGAAAGTTTTGTTTCTAATTGTTCAACACTTCTAACAGATGGAACTGAACAACAAGGCATATCTATTATAGTCGTAACTCCTCCAGTAGCTGCTGCTGCTGTTCCACTTAAGAAGTTTTCTCTATGTGGAAATCCTTGATACATAAGATGAGTGTGAGAATCTATACATCCTGGAAGTGTTAAATTTCCATTTGCATCTATAACTTCTTTAGCTTGTATCATGCTTATATCATCTAAAAATCCTGTTATTTTTTCATCTTTAACTAATATATTTGTAAGTACACTTTCATCACCTTGAGGTATTCTTGCATTTTTTATAATTACATCTATCATTTTTTCTCCCCCTACATATCCATTAAATGAGTTTCTAAAACTTGTTCTTTATTAAATCCTTCTAATCTAAAGAAATATTGAAAACTATCTAATATATAATCTAATTTTATTGGTCCTACAAGTTCAGTTCCTGTAACCATAACTCCATATCTTCTAGCTTCTCTTTCTACAAATTCAAAAGCTCTATGCATAGGAGTTTTTGAACAATCAAGTAAATTCATTGAAACTACTACACCTTCCCTTTCAGGGAATTTTATTCCAACAGCTCTTACTGTAGAAAATCCGCCAGTAGGTCCTCTAAGTCCCTTAGCTATTTCTTTAGCTATTTGAATATTTTCAGTTCCTAAAAATATATTATAAGCAGTCAAGCCATCACATTCTGCGCTACATATAGTGGCTCCTGCGCTTTCACTTATTAATCCATCTATACTTAAATCTGGTTTTCTATTTTCGTATTCATCAATTCTTTCTTTATTATTCTTTGCTTCTTTTAATAAATCTCTTAAACCTTCATATTGACCTTTTCTTATATATGCAAATGCTTTTCTATCTTCATTACTTGCAGCTTCGCCTGCAAAGAATACTGGTATTTGTGTTTTTTTATGTAACTCATTTCCTATTTCTTTTGCTAAAGTGACACATTCTTCTATTGTAATATCCTTAAATGGAAATATAGGAAGTGTGTCTTGAGCACCTATTCTTGGATGAGTTCCTTTATGTTTTCTCATATCTATAAGTTGTGCAGATTTTGCTGCCATATTAACCAATGCTTCTTTTACTGGATTTGGTTCTCCTATAAATGTAACAACAGTTCTATTAAAATCGGCTTCAGGTTCATAACTTACTAGTTTTACACCATTAACTTTTCTTACTTCATCAACTATTTTTTCTATAATGTCTTTTCTTCTACCTTCACTAAAATTTGGTACAGCTAATACAAATTGTTTTTTTTCCATTTTTTTCACTTATCTCCTTATAATTTTTCAAATTTTTAAGTAGACAAATTATTAAAACAAGCAAATCTTCATTTATCCTAAATTCATAATTTCATTAAATCTAACTGCCGTATAAAATATAACAGCTTTATAAAAAAGCTTGTAAAACTTTTTTTGTAAGTGCTTGTTTAATAAATTATATTTTAATAACTTTATGAATATACCTTAATAAATAATTTTTTTATAGGAGGTATTTATATGAGTTTAAAAGTTATTGATCTATCACAAGAAATATTTCAAGGTATGTCAGTTTTTCCTATGCACCAACCAACCTTTATAATGACTAATATGACACATGAAGAAAACATGAAAAAAACAGGAAGCAAAAGTTTAGGGTTTTCAGCTAGAAATTTACTTATAAGTGAACATGGGGGTACTCACTGTGATGCAGTATGGGAATATAAACCAAGTGGTGAAACTATTGAAAATATGCCGCTAGAGTATTTTTTTGGAAGTGCTGTTTGCATAGATTTATCAAATATTCCTTACAGTAGATACATAGAAATTTCTGATATAAAAAATGCTTTAAAAAATGCTAAAGAAGAATTAAGTAAAGGGGACATAGTATTAATGTATACTGGCCACTATGATAGAAATTTCAACACTGACAAATGGCAAACAGAGTATTCTGGGCTTAGCTATGAAGCTGCTAAATACTTAGCTGATTGTGGTGTTGTAAATATAGGTGTTGATGCTCCAGCTATAGACCACCCTGATGATTTAAATTTTTCTGGCCATTTAGTTTGTGGAGAATATGATATAACCAATAGTGAAAATTTATGTAACTTAGATAAAGTTGTTAATAAAAGATTCTTATATTTTGGACTTCCCCTTAAAATAAGAGGTGGATCTGGTTCTCCAATAAGAGCGATTGCGCTTTTAGAAGAATAAAAATATGTCATCAAAATTAATTAATGCTCCTATACTGTAAATATCAGTATACGTTTATCACTACTAAAATTTTAATATTGAGGAGGAACATTATGAGTGAAATTAATTCTTCTCAAATGATAAAAGAGGAAGGAAGTTCTAGTTTACTTTATCAAATTAATGATAAACCAAGCCTACAACTTTCTATACTTCTCGGATTTCAGCACATTGTAGCAGCTTTTGGAGGTATCGTTGCAGTACCTTTAGTTGTTAGTAGTTCTTTAGGTCTTGATATTTCTACAGCTGCAATGATGGTAAGCGCCGCAATATTTGTTGCTGGTTTGTCAAGTTTAATACAGTCTAGGGGAATTGGAAAAATAGGAGCAAGGCTTCCATGTGTAATGGGTACTACATTTACATTTGTAGATCCTTCTATAGCTGTTGGTAGCTCAATTGGAGTTGGAGGTATCTTTGGAGCTACAATACTTGGATCATTCATACCAATGATTTTGAGTAGATTCATAAAACCACTTATGAAATTTTTTCCACCTGTAGTTACTGGTACAGTTATTACACTTATAGGGCTTACACTTATTCCAGTTTCAATGGATTGGTGTGCAGGTGGCGTTGGTTCTCCTACATATGGAAGTTTAACTAATATTTGTATATCTTTAATAGTCATGACTATAGTTGTATTATTAAATAGGTATGGTAAGGGAGTTTTTAGTACTGCCTCAATACTTATAGGAATGATTTGTGGTTACTTAATTTGTATTGCATTAGGATTTGTTGATTTTACACCTATAAAAGAAGCTAGCTTTATAGGTATTCCAGGACTTCCGCTAGTATTAGAGCATGGAATTAAATTTAGCATAGCTGCGGTTGTTCCCTTTATAGTAGCTTATTTAGTAACTACTATAGAAACAATTGGATGTTTGATAGCAGTTGGAGAAGCTTCACAAAAACCAGCTACTAGCGAAGATTTAAGCAGAGGTGTTTTAGCTGATGGTGTTGGAAGCTGTATTGCAGGATTTTTAGGTGTTGGACCTAATAGTACGTTTAGCCAAAATGTAGGACTTATCCCTATGACTAAAGTTGCTAGCAGACATGTAGTTATTATGGTAGGAATTTTACTAATGATACTTGGAATATTCCCAAAACTAGGAGCTATTGTTGCTTCTATTCCTAACCCTGTATTAGGTGGAGCTGGGATTGTTATGTTTGGTTTTGTTGCTGCTAGTGGTATTAAAACTTTAAGTAGAGTTAATATGAATAATAGAAATCTTCTTATTATAGCTGTTTCTATAGCTTTAGGTCTTGGAATAACTACTAGACCTGACTTATTATCTAATTTACCAAACAGCCTCCAAATGTTATTTTCATCTGGTATAAGCACTGGTACTATAGCTGCATTAGTACTTAATATAACCTTAAAAGAAGAAAAATAATAATTCTAAAGTATAGTATTTATAGTTAAAATCCCCTGATTATTTAGTTTACTAATTACCCAGGGGATTAAGTCTAATATACTATATATTATTATATATGTTTACTATGCTATCTTCTTTTTGTAATTTTCTTAATTTAGGTGCTATCTCTTTAAAATGTTTTGTATTCATATGTTTATCTAGACTATTTTCACTTTCCCATTCTTCAAAAAATGTTAATATATTTTGATTATTTATATCTTGATATAAATTATATGAAATACATCCATTTTCTTTTCTCGTTTCTTTTATCAATGTTTCTACAATTGTTTTAAATTCCTCAGTTTTACCTTCTATCAATATACATTTTGCAGTTACTATAAACATTTTTTATCTCACTTTCTATAATTTTATTTTTTAGTATTCTTATAGTTACCTAAAAGTTAGTATTATATTATATTTTAAAATAGTTTAAAATATAAAGAGTTCTTATTAATTAATTTGAGGTGATTTTTTGATTACTAGAGATGGTAAAAAGTATGTATGTAAACTTGATTGGGCATTTGAAATTATTCGTGGTAAATGGAAAGCTGTTATACTTTGTCATCTATTAAATGGTACTAAAAGATTTTTAGAATTGCAAAGAATTACTAGTGGTGTTAGCCATAAAGTTTTAAATGAAAAACTTAGAGAACTCGAAAATAGTGGATTAATATCTAAAAAAATATATAATGAATACCCTCCAAAAGTAGAATATTATCTTACAGATAAGGGTTTTGAATACGCTAAAGTTTTAAAAAAAATTGAGTTTTTAGGTGAAAAATATTTTTAAACACTAAGTTTATTAAGAGGCTATCTCAACATAGTAGATACCCTCTATAAAACTTAGTTATATAGCTACTTCTTTTTTTAATGCTACTTCTTTTATAGCTTCAATAACTCCATTTTCATCATTTGTCTTTGCAACAAATCTAGCCTTCTCTTTAACTTCTTCTTTAGCATTTTCCATTGCATAACTATAAAATGCTGATTCCATCATTTCTAAATCATTCATATGATCTCCAAATACTATAGTTTCATCATATTTAATACCAAATTTTTCTTGTAATATTTCTATAGCTTGTTTTTTATCTCCACCTAGTCTACATATGTCAAAGCAATCTTTTCCTGAAGGTGTTATCATAAATTCATCTTTCAATTCTTTAAAAGCCTCTAAAGACTTATTTATGGCTTTTTCATTCCCAAGTGTAGTTACTTTTATTATTTTATCATCTATTTTAGTAATATCTTTAACTACTTTAATTTTAAGTTTATACTTTATTCCTATTGTAGCCGGCATTATACTTTCACTGTACATAGTATCTTTACCACAATACATAGTAAATTTTTTTGAATTCATTCTCACTATTTGTGCTATTTTAAATATTTTTTCTTTTTATATATAATTTTCAAATAATACTTCATCTTTGTACACTATTAAATTTCCATTATTTGAAGCTAATATTATATCTTCATCTATATCTTTAAATACATTTTTTAAAGAAACTATATCTCTTCCACTTACAGCTGCAAATATTATATTTTTATATTTTAAATCCGCTAAAATTTGATTAAACTCTGGATTTATGTTTTTATTTGAAGCTAATAAAGTTCCATCCATATCAGATGCTATTAATTTTATGATTGTACTATTTTCTCCCTTTAGTTTTAAATATTTATAAATATTTACTACCTTCCTTAATGCTTAAATTACTTAGTTGATTATTGTTAATAAAATTTCTAACCCATTCTTTGTTATTTTTAGAATATTCTCTAAGAGCCCATCCTATTGATTTTCTTATAAAAAATTCTTTATCCTCTATATTTGCTTTTATTACTTTTTCTAAATTTCTTGTATCTAGGTTTTCCTTGTATTTCAATTGATATAGTATTGATGTTCTTCTTAACCACATATTTTCATCTATACTCCATTTTAAAATATATTCATCTATAAGATTTGGATACATTTTACATATCTCTCCTACTAAATGACTAGCTATAATATCTACGCTATCCCACCATGATTTAGTAGTTATTAATTCCTCTATAAATATTATATCTTCTCTTTGTAATTGTTTTTTAACTTTTACTAAATAATCTATTGCTAAATATTGAAATTCTCTATTATCTTCATTCCATAATAATTTTACTAAATTTTTATTTATTGGTGCTTTCTTATCTATATTTTTTAAAAATTCTCTTTGTAAATGTCTTCTTAGAGGACTTTTTATTCCCAGTAATTCAAAGTTGCCTTTCATATAGGCTTTCATAGCCAAGGCGTTTTCTTTATTTCCATTTGTAATAACCTTCCTAATTTTAAATATGCTTAACTTACATTATACTCTATTATTTTAAATTCACCAATTTTACATATTAAAAAGGACATAAATAAATTTGTATTTATACAAATATATCTATATCCTAATTAAACATAAAAAATATAAATCAAATATTACATTAATTCAAATAAATCAACATCAAACAAGCCTATATCTGTTAAACGTATTTGTGGAATAACTGGTAATGCCATAAATGATAGTGTTATAAATGGATCAGTATGCTTTGGTACTCCCATATTTCTTGCTGTATTTATCATTTGGCTAGTAATTTCTTGAACTTCATTCCCGCTTAATTGACTTATAAGCCCTCCTATTTGAAGCTCTAGTTCTCCTACAACTTTTCCATTAGAAGTTATAACATATCCCCCTTGTATTTCATTTAAATGATTAATAGCTAATAATATATCTTCATCATTATCGCCAGCTACAATAATATTATGTGAATCATGAGCTACTGTAGTTGCAATCGCACCATTTTTTATTTTAAACCCTTTAATTGGCGCTACAGCAACATTACCACTACCTCTATGTCTTTCTATTACGCAAATTTTTGAATATTCTTCATTAGGCTTAAAATATCCATTTTCTTGTGGTAATTCCTCAAATAAATGGTTAGTAAGTATTTGATGTGGAACTATCTCTATAATATGATTTTTATCTTTAGCTTCTAATTTCAATTTATCTGCTGTTATCTCTTTAAAATACACAGTTTTTAACATATCTAAGTCTTTAATATCATATCTACATTTATCAAATGTAGCATCATTTACTAAGTTACCATCTTTATATACATCTAAAACATCTATATTTTCTAAGTTATCTAATATAACTATATCTGCTTTATATCCAGGTGCTATAGCTCCCATTCTTTTTAGACCGTAAGTATTAGCACTATTATAAGTAGCCATCTTTATTGCTTTAATCGGATTCATTCCTAACTCTATAGCACGCTTAATGTTATATTTAATGTGCCCTTCTTTTTCTATATCATCTAAATGCTTGTCATCTGTACAAAACATAAAATTATCTATCGGTAAATTAGATTTAAGTAAACCGCTTACTATTTTATCTAAATTTTTAGCTGCACTACCTTCTCTAATCAATATTTTCAATCCTGCTTGAACTTTTTCATAAGCTTCTTCAAAATTAGTACATTCATGATCAGTTTCTACTCCAGAACATGCATAAGCTTGTAGTCTTTTTCCATGTGTATTTGGAGCATGCCCATCTGAAATTTTATCTTTACTATAAGAAAGCTTTGTTAATATTTCTGTTTGTGCATCTATTACATCATTAAAGCACATAACTTCTCCTAGACCAAGTACCCTAGGGTGGTTTATGAATTTTTTTATTTCATCAGATGTAAATTCACTTCCATTAGTTTCAAACTTGGTAGCTGGAACTGATGATGGTAACATAATATAAATATTCATAGGAATATTTTCTGTTGCATCTAACAAGAATTCTATTGCAGATTCACCCTTTACATTAACCAGCTCATGTGGGTCTGCAATTAAAGTTGTTGTACCACTTTTGATAACTCGCTTTGATAACTCTATAGGCATTACCATAGTAGACTCAATATGCATATGAGCATCTATAAAACCAGGACATACATATTTATCTTTACAGTCTATCTCTATTTCTCCGTCATAGCTTCCTATACCAACAATAGTATCATCTAAAATAGCGACATCCCCTATTATTATTTCTTCTGTAAATACATTTATTATTTTAGCATTTTTAAGTACTTTACTCGCCTTTTCTTTTCCTGATGCTACATTACACATTTTTTTTGATTTAAGCATATTGCTATCTCCTTATAATAAATTCTATAATATCGTATTTTTGTATAAAAAAATAACTAACATAGTTTTTCTAAATATCCAATATTTAATTAGATACTTATAATAAACATTATGATAGCTACTTATGAATGTTTAATATACTCTTAATTTTCTATTTATTATATAGTTAATACAAAATGATGTCAATATGTATTCTTAGATATTAATTATATAAACCAATAATTTATTATACAGCACTAAATTTCTTTTATTAAAAAAGAGATTATGTATATCATGCATAATCTCTTCTAACACTCTTTAATTATATAATTCATATATATCAGATAATTCTAATTCTATCTTTTGAACATCTATTTTGTAATCCTCTTTTTCTTCAACATATCCCTCTAATATTTTGTTAGGTAAAAGTACTTCAAATTCAGTTCCATTTTCACCATCACTATTTATATATATTTCACCTTCATTTAACTTAACTATAGAATACACTATGCTAAGTCCTATTCCACTTCCTTCATTTAATCTAGTTAATGATTTGTCACTTTGTACAAACCTATCAAATATAGTTCCTTGTATTTCTATAGGAATTCCTATCCCATCATCTTTTACACCTATATGTACCCACTGGCTATCTACACTAAGTTCAACTAATATATTTCCTTTTTGTCTTGTGAATTTTATAGCATTTGATAATAGATTAAGCATAATACGCTCTATCATGTCTATATCACATTTTATTGTATGTTCTTCAATTTCCGTATCAAATAATATATTAATATCTTTAGGCTTTGCATAATTAACTATTGACAAAGTTATATTTTCAACTAGCCTTACAATATCATAATTTACAAATTTAGGTTGTTTAAATCCTACATCTATCTTAGTTATATCAACTATATTATTTATAAGCCTTAACATACGTTGACAATTGCTTTTTAGGCATTGCTTATGACTAGAGTATACTTGTGTAAAATCCTCGGGCTTATTTTCACATTTCATATCTAATAATTGTATCGTTGAGTAAAAAATATTTAATGGTGTTCTTAATTCATGAGATATATTCGCAAAAAAATCATTCCTAATTTGTTCTTGATTTTTCATTTTTTCATATTCTAATAAATATTTTTTAGTTCTTAGCCTTTCTGATATATCATTAAATATAATTACAATATTTTTATTATTTGTGTATATATACTGAATACTGCAACTTAATGTTATACCTCTATCTTTTATATCTATATTGCCTTTCCAATGACCAACTTTCAACATACAATTATTGATTTCATCTAGTTTTTGCTTATCTACTTTATCTCTTACACTTCTGAAAATATTTTCTATTTCACTTTCGCTAATTTCATCTTTATTACCCCAATATTCTTTTGCTTTATCATTTGCATATTTTATGTTTTGCATTTCATCATATATAACTACACAATTATGTCTACTTTCATCAGCTATTTTTTTAAATATAGTAAGCTCATATTCTAATTCTTTATTCCTTTTTAAAGTTAATATAAGCTCACATATTATACCTACTATAAATATAATAAATCCTACATATGTAATAGATATTGATACCAATTTAATATTAGCTAAAGGATTTATAGTCCCTACTATTGTATATATCCACTTCAAGGTAAAAATAAATGTACTAGCACTTATTACAGAATAAATATATTCTTTATATTTTATACTTTTTATTAAATATACAATTGTAACAATAGTATAAATTACAGTTAAAAATATATTATAGTTAATAAAGTGTTGTATACTTTTAAAATCAAACTTTATAATATTGTTCATTTTCAATATTCCTATAAGTATTGATACACTAGCTACTATTATTATAGATTTCACTTTATTATTTACAATCATTTTTTTTATATTTTTAAATGGCGATATGCTTATTAATAATATAATTACTCTAAATAATGATGTTAACATAAATATATAATTATTCTTGTTTACAATTGAATTATCAACATGTCCAAACACTATATCTACAAAAAATATTATATGAACAAGTGAGAAAATGAATACTTCCTCTTTTTTAGTACTATTATAGCAAAGTATGCAGCTCCCTACAGCTACACCAGCTAATACAGCATTGAATATTTTTATAAACATTATTATATAATTTGTCCTTAACCCACCTGAATCTAGAAGTATAAATAATAATTCCATATAAGTTAATCCTATAATTAATGCTATTAGCATAATTACACATGTAGCTATTTTGTTTTGTTTTAAGGCTTCTTTTCTTACGATTATATTTCTATTGTTCATGTATTCTTTTCTTCCTAACTTAATCTAGTAGTATTATTTCATAACTTTTTTAATTAACTTTATTTTGTCTTTATACGGTGGGAATACTAATTTAATATATATTTTAGATGATTTCTTGACTATTCCTTTTTCATATGTAAAAGTCTTAAAACTGCTTAATCCATGATATTTACCTATGCCCGATTTACCTACGCCTCCAAATGGAAGATATACAGATGCCACATGGCTTACAGTATCATTTACACATCCCCCTCCAAATGTAAAATTACTTATTATTTTTTCACTAAAACTTTTATCCTCTGAAAATACATATAGTGCAAGTGGCTTTTCATATTTATTTAAATAAAATTCTATATCTTTCATATCTTTGTACTTTATAACTGGCATTATAGGACCAAATATCTCATCTTGCATAACTTCATCTAAATATGTAACATTACCTAATATAGTTGGAGATATATATCTTTTTTCTAGATCAATCTCTCCTCCAATTATTATTTTTTCTCTATCTTTTTCAATGATATTGCTAAGTCTTGTCATATGCCTATCATTTATAATTCTTCCGTAATCTTTGTTTTGTTTTATATTTTCACTGTAAAATTCTTTGACTATAATTTTTGACTGTTGTATAAATTTATCATACACACTCTCGTGAACCAAAATATAATCTGGCGCTACACAAGTTTGACCTGCATTTGATAATTTACCCCATATTATACGTTTTGCTGCGATATCTAATTTTGCAGTTTTATCAACTATTACAGGAGATTTTCCCCCTAATTCTAAGGTTATAGGAGTTAAATGTTTACTTGCTTTTTCCATTACTATTTTGCCTACATTTACACTTCCTGTAAAAAATATATAATCAAAAGGTAAATCAAGTAATTGACTATTTACAGTGTAATCTCCATTTACTATATCCACATATCTTTTATCAAAAGTTTCTTTTATTATTTTAACTAAAACTGACTCTATTTTAGGAGCAAATTCTGATGGTTTTATAACAGCTGTATTTCCCCCTGCAAGTGCTCCAATTAGAGGCTCTATAGTTAATTGAAATGGATAGTTATATGGACCTATTATTAGTACACATCCATATGGACTATTGTAAATATATGATTTTCCTGGAAGTTGAGCTACGTCATTTTTAACCTTTTTTACTTTGTTCCATTTTTTTATATTTTTTATAGTATAATTTATAGACCTATATATAAACCCTACTTCACTTGAAAAAGCTTCAAATTCAGATTTCCCTAAATCTTCATATAGAGCTTTTATTATTTCTTTCTCGTGTTTTTTTATAGTATTTTTTAACTTTTGTAAAGCTTCTATTCTATTTTCTATACTTATATTTCCTAAATCTGATCTATATTTTTTTTGATCTTTTAAGATTACTTCATAATTATTCAAACTTATCATCCCCTAGTTATATTTATATATTTAATTATATACTAAAAACCGTGTTAAGAAGTATATCTCAGCACGGTTTTATATTTTATAATACATAGAAAATTATACTCATTTTAAAATAATATTAAAGAATTCCTTCTTCTTGGTATTTTTGTAAAGTTTTTATTATATAACTTAATGTACAAAAATCTTTATCTAAGTTTTCTTCAATAATACCTAATCCTTTTATTAAAGTTTCTTCTTCAAAGTTTTCTAATAATATCATCATGCTTATAGGACTAACCGCTCCTGTTTTTGTATCTAGAACTCTTGCAGCTTTTACAAAACTATTATTCATTGCAGATTTCGCAGCTTTTTGTAAAGACTTGCTAACTTCTAACTTTGGCATTTCCTCAAATATTTTAACACTATCTGATAAATTTAAGTTTATAGCTTTAGTAATATCTGTAGATACAAATATTACATTTTTAAAAGTTGCCCCATTAAAATCTACGCCCTCTAAGTTAGCTGAGTCAAATATTGTATTTTCAAATTTAGCTTTTTTAAATTTACTCTTTTTTAAGTTTGTAGCAACAAATTCAGCTGAATCAAATGTAACTTCATAAAAATTACATGACTTAAATTGAGCTCCTCTAAAACTTGCAAAATTAAAGTTTGAACCTGAGAAATCACAATTGTAACAGTTGCTTCTTCTTAAGTCTTTATACATAAAATTCTTATTTAATTTTTTTATATTGTTATAGTTAAATTTATCATTTACAGTTCTCTTTTTATCCATTTCTTCCTCCATCTAAAATATGTTCTATTTTAGTTCGCTATGCTTTTATTTTATTCTTACATAAAAAACTCTCATATCAAAAGATATAAGAGTTTGATTATACTTTATTGGTTGCGGGGGCAGGACTCGAACCTGCGACCTTTGGGTTATGAGCCCAACGAGCTGCCAACTGCTCCACCCCGCGTCATTATTTTTATCTGTTTCTTTATCTATTGCCTAAGTACTATATTAACTCATTTAGATAATTATGTCAACACTTTATAAGTTTTATATTTTAAAATAGAAAATAAGCATATTCAAAATAAATATACTCATATAAATAATATTGCTTATTTTCTTAGTTAATCTATTTAAATCTCTCTATATTTTTCTTTATTAATATACACATAAATTCCATATAAAATTATGATTTAGTCTAGTTATAAAAATCCCCTACGTCTGTTTTCACGACGTAGGGGGATTTTATTAACTAGATATTTTTTATATTATTATTTTTGATATGTTTCTTTTCATAATTAGAATATAATGAAAATGCTATTAAACCAAATATAGTTGGTCCTAATATCATCATTATTGAGTCAAATATTTGACCATCTATTGCTGGTTGAACTACTGCAAATATATTAGCAAATCCTACTAATAATCCTACAACTACTGCTGATATTAATGCAATTGAATGAGTTTTATAAACTACATATGCTTTTTCAACTTCACCATTTAATTGTTTTTTCTTAAATTTAGGGAATGCTGCTAATAAGAATAAATATGGTATTGTCATTGCAACATTAGTCATTAAAGTTAATATTCTAAAGAACTGAGAAGCACCTTTCCCACCAAATGAAACTAATAATATTAAGATTACAACTATTACAGCTTGTGCTTTCATAGCATTTATTGGCATACCATTTGTATTCTCTCCAATTTTCCCTGGCCATACTTCTTTTGGTGCACCTGAAATTAAAGTTTTTAATGGAGAATAAGTTAATGTGAAGAATGCTCCTGTTAATGCTAAGAACATAGAGAATCCAACAAATCTTGCTGTCCAATTACCCATTTGTACAGCTACTACTTCAGTTACTCCCATAGCACTTCCTAATTGATATCCTAGGTTGTTCATTAAAACATAAGCAACGTTACCTAAATGAACATTTTCACCTGATAAAACATCTGACCAATTAGTAAACATACCACATGCAAATATACCTACTGCATATCCTATTGATATAACTATTGCTGAAATAACAAGCCCTTTAGGGAAGTTTTTCTCTGCATTTTCAGTTTGATCAACTAATCCACCTAAAACTTCAAGTCCTCCAAATGCAAATATTGCAAATGTAACAAATGATAATACCATTAATGGTGTTTGATATTGAGTGTTAGGAGATACTACGAAAGCTTGAGAGAAGCTTTCAATTGGTTGAGATAATTCTCCACCATTTAATGCTACTACCGCTACTGCTCCTACCAATAAAACTACGTTTAATAAGGCAACAAATGTTCCACCTATAGAAGTTATCTTTGTTATTTTTTCAATTCCTTTACTTCCTATAAATGTAACAAGCATTATCCAGATACATCCTAATAAACCTAAAATCTTAGTTGAATCTAATCCAAATATCGCCCATGTAGATGTAACATCTGATCCAAATATAGCATTTGAAAGCGGTACCCATATACTTGAAGATACACTAACCATCCATACTATGTAAGATGCATACCACATAAATGTGCCTATAAATGCAAATTTAGGTCCTACTGATTTTTCCATCCAAGAATACATTCCACCACTTTCATTTTTAAATGCTGAACCATATTCAGCCATCATAAATGCATATGGTATAAAGAATAATAATGCACTTATTATATACCATGGAATAGCCCCATACCCCATTAAGTAATATGATCTTGGCATGTTAGTAAAACCAAATACTGATGTAAATATCATCAGTATTAATGAAATTAGTGTAAGCTTTTTAGTATTATTCCCCATATTTCCACACCCCTATATTATTTTTTTGTCAAACCTTATATAATTATAGGTTCTTCGATTATTTTAAACAACATACTCAGTTTTATTTGTAATTTTCAAAATATTTATTTTTTTCAAACTTTTAATTTTAAATTGTAATTATTTTCATTAATTGAAAACATATTTATATCGCCCTGCATTTATCTTTACAATTTCGTAATCGTTAGCATTGCTTTTGCTCAAAAGAATTTTATTAATATAAAATCATTGTATATAAAAATGATTTATCAACTAAAAAACTCCCATTTTAATATTTCTATCAAAATGGGAGTTTTCTTGTATTTCAATTGTATCTTATCTATATAGCTATTATTAAGCCTACAACTAAAGCACTTAATAAACTTACTGTAAATCCACCTAACATTCCTCTGAATGCAAGTTTCGCTAATTGATTTCTTTTTTCTGGACAGAATACTGATATTCCTGATATACATATCCCCATACTAGATATATTTGCAAAACCTGTTAAAGATATTGCCATCATAAGCCCAGTTCTATAATCTAAACTACTTAACATTGGTCCTAATTGTCCAAATGCAACAAATTCATTTAATACTAACTTACTTCCAAGTAATTGCCCTGCAGTTAGTATGTCTCCTTTTGCTAATCCCATTAATAACCCTATTGGTGAAAATATGTATGATAATATTTCTTCTAATGATAATCCAAATATACCTAATGTACCATTAACTAAAGCAACTAAAGATATTATAGCTATAAGAGATGCACCTATACCCATAGCCATGTTAAGACCGTCATTAGCACCTTGTGATATTGCTGCTATAAGGTTTGCATTATCTCCTTTATTATCTATTTCTACACTTTTCTTTTCCGCAGAAGCAGCAATTTCATCTAAGTCTGCATTTAAATCTAAATCTGCTAATGATGGTTTAACTTCTGGAAGTATAATCTTAGATACTATTATACTACCTAGCGGAACTAATGCTCCTCCTATTAAAAGATATTCCATTGGTATTCCAAGTCCTGCATACCCCATTAAAACAGTTGCAGACATACTACCCATACCAGATATTAAAACTAACATTATTTCACTTTCACTCATATCACTTAGATATTTTGCTACAAGTATTGGAGATTCAGTTTGACCTAAGAACATATTCGCAACTGCTACGAAACTTTCAACTTTACTAGTTCCAAGTATTTTCCCTATAACTCCACCTATTGCTTTAACTACAAATCCTATAATTCCAAGATAGTATAATGCCGATACTAGTGCTGATATAAATATTATATTACCTAATACTTGTATTCCAAATATCATTCCAGTTGGTGCTCCTGCATCTGCTAACGGACCAAATATAAAGCTTAGCCCTTCAGCTCCATAACTTAATATACTTGTTACTACATCAGATACTTTCTGTAAGGCTACTCTGCCTAATGGAAACTTTACTAATAAAAATGCCACTACAAATTGAATTAAAAATGCTTTTATTATCATTTTTTTATCAATTTCTTTTTTGTTAGATGATAAAAGGTATAATACTCCAAATAAAATAGCTATACCTAATACATTCATCAATATTGTCATATTTTTTTCCTCTATTTCTTTAATATTGTATGTTGGGTTTAATTTTTATGATATATAACTCTCAAGCTCATTAATTAAGCTTAAATCTAGGCTTTAAATACACTATAATATTTTTTATTATTCAACTATTTTTATTTTGTATGCACTGAAATTTCAATTATGTATTACTTTATAAGTATCTTCATTATCTAAGATAATTATGTTAATATAAAAAAATTATGATTGAAGTTATTATAAAAATGTATCGCATACTAATTTTTATATTTGAATAATTCATTAGTATT
>CAMTIM010000006.1 GCA_947072565.1 uncultured Peptostreptococcaceae bacterium
TGTAATTAATCAAAACAAAAGGAGGTACTAAAATGCCAGAATTAAAATTAGCTGCTGATGTAGTAGAACTTAAAAACCAATCATCATTAAAAATCAAATATGACTGTGGTTTAGATGATAACCAAAAAGTAATAACAAGAACAAGAAGTTATTCAAATGTGAAAGCTGGTGCAAAACCACTTGATGTATTCAACGTAGCTGAAACATTAATATCACTTCAAAAACACGACAAGTTATCAGTAATGAAACAAGATAACACAGAATTGGCTTTATAAAAAACAAAGGAGGAATAAAAAATGGAAAACTTAGAAACTAAACTTTTAATGACATTCTCAACAGACTTTGGAAAAAAGGTCAGCTTATTTGTAACTGATCCAAGACAAGACTTAACAGAATCAGAAATAAAAGCTGCAATGGATATAATAGTTCAAAAGAATATATTTGCACCAGGTGGAGAAGATTTAAAAACTCCAGTAGAAGCAAAACTTGTTCAAACAGAAACTACAGAATATGACCTTGTAGTTGCGTAACACATGGAACACTTAAGAAATGTCCCTCTAAGCTAATGAGGGGCTTTCTTAGCATATTTATAGATTAATAGGAGGAATAAGTCAATGGAATTAGATTTAATGCAACTCGTGGCTAATTTAGGATTTCCCGCAATAGTTACAATGTATCTATTGGTACGTATCGAAGGGAAACTAGATGGACTAAGTTCAAGTATCAACTCTTTAAGCTCAAATATTAATGAATTAAATAATAAAAAATAAAAAGCCGCCTACCCATAAATTGGATAAGCGGCTTTTTATTTAAAAAACTAGAACTCACTGAAAAACCATAATACCTTTTTAAATCAACATCTGTCAATCAAGTATTAAGCACTTTTCTTTTGTTTATTTATAATAGATCTTATATAACTTTCAGACATATTGTATTTAATAGCTAATTCTTTATGGTTAAAACCATTATGTTCAGCCATAATTTCTCTGTCACGAACCCCTTTATATATCATCTTTTCCGTAGGAAAATACACAGATGTCCCTCCAAATTCTTCAAATAGCATCTTAGCTCTATCAAGACCTATCTTCTCAGCTATATTTTCAAATTGTGGAGGTAAGTCACTTAGTTTTAATTTCATATAAAACACCTCCTATAAACTTATTTATAGTTGATATTCTACAAATATTATATTTTACCTACTAAAGAACTAATTTTAAAATAAAATTTATCTATTTACTTTTTTATAAGTTTACTTATAAATTCAGTTATATCAACATATTTAGAGAAGATGTGTTCATTTTTCGCACGTATTTAGTCGTATACCCTATACCAATTACAATACTTTTAGAAAAAAGCTTCCTATTTTTACACTTATCTCCTTATTCGCAGAATAATTGTTAATAATGAATTTCTATAAGTTCTTAATAAAACAATAAAATTACTACAACTATTAAAATTGATAGCTTAATTTTAATTAACGTACAGATTCCTCATTTTTAGGACGCTACACCAATACTGGGTGACTTTTTTCATTTTTGTGCTAAGTAGGTCTCTTTATTTATTAACTTATTATTTAGATATGTAACACATAAATCTATCGCCATATACATATAATATATACTTCTAATAGACTCTATTATATTTCCATGAGCACCTGGGCTAAATTTACTAAAAGCAATTCTTAAATCTCTAGGAAATTCTGCTGATGTAACTCTAAGTTCTAAAGGAATATTATTTAAATTTTTATAAGTAACATCTATGAGTTCTCTTATTGAGCTGTTACATTTAGTTATTAATCGTACATCATCAGGGTATTGATACATATCTATCATGTCCTTAAGTATCCCATAAACTAAATTTGAACATTGTACATCACTCAATGTGTACTCACAATTACTCATCGTTTTACATAACTTAAGATGCAATTCTGCCACATAAGTTAGTGATTGATATTCCTTTATCTTTAACTTTTCATTTAAACTATTATAATAGTCTAAATAAGTTAAATCTTGTACTAAATTTCTAGTTTGTTCACTCTCTATTAAATTTTTATAAAACCTTTCATTAGTGTTCAAACTAAACGTAGGTCTTACTGTATTTGTTTTACTCTTCATTTTTTATCTTCCTATCTTAACTACTTTTTATAAACAGTATTAAAGATATTAGTATATATTTATTAACTATGCTTAAATCATCGAAAGTACTAAACTACAATCATATAATAAAATCTTAGACAATTTGACCAATAGAACAGTTATTTACTAATATCTTTGCTTCTTCTTTAACTAATGATTCCTTAGCTCTTCTCTTTTCTAATATTTCTATGAATACAGCCTTGTCCATTATCCATCATTGTAGCATCCAGAACAACCACATATTTATAAAGAGCATTTTTTAACGCACCTACTTTTCTATAATGTTAATTGACTTCTTATCCCTTTTACTATCATCCACTAACTACTCGTTAAGAAAAAGAATATAGAGCAACCACATATTTATAAAGAGCATTTTTTAACGCACCTATTTTTTCAATGTGTTTCTTACTTTTGTTTCACTTATTTTAAGCTTTCTTCCAATTTCTCTATTGCTAAATTCTTGTTCTTTTAATTCTAGTATTTTTTTCTTTAAATCTTGTAGATCTTGTTGCTTTTTTGTTAATCCATTTTCATTTCTTGGTGTTCTCTTTTCATTGTTCCTTCTATACTTTTCCTCAGTTCCAATGATAGTTTTCATATGCTTTTGTTCACTTCTACTTATTTCTAATCTCTCAATTAAAGTATCATTTTTGTACCAATAGCCCTCTTTATCTCTCATGCCTTTAGAAACTCGCTTGCATTCTCCACTTCGTCTTCCTTGCTCATAAGCTATGAACTTATCTATAGCCTTTGGAACACTTCTTAAAATGGCATTTACTTCAGTTTTCTTAAGTGGCTCAGTAAATGCACTATTTAACTCCATAACTACATTTTCAAGCTCATAAGAATCTCTAACATATATGCCTTTCCAATACGCATAGCAATGTATAGCCATATTTCTAAAACCTGTCATATCGTACTTTCTAAGTTTGCATAAAGTTTGTAAATCGTTAGCTCTTTCCATATGTAAGCTATATGAATTAAAAAATCTATTTGAAATAACTCTATTATCAACTTTTTTAGTTTCTATAATCTGTAACTGGTGAGCTTTTGGCTTATAATTTAAATATTGCTCTCTTAAATCATACATAGAGTACTCTAATTCATTATCAATATACAAAACCTCACAATTAGCTTCATTTTTAGAATTTATAGTTCCAGGTAATCTAAGTACCCTTGCACCATCTGTTGATTTCCTATCAGCACCTAAATGCTTTAATTGATAATATATATAGTCTTGTAACTCTTGCCATGTATTTAAAGCTCCATATGGAGCATTTTGTATTCTCCAATAAAGATGAACTCCTTGTCCACTATCTGTAACCATAGTAGGCTTTGGAACCTTTCCATCATAATATAGCATCCATATCATATATACGGTTTCAGCTTTTTCAAACCCTAATTTGTTACAATCTATATCTTGAAATAAGGCTCTAAACTGCCTAATATTTTCTACTCTTCTCTTTGGTAGATACATTGTATTTGGCGCTAAGAATACATCACTTTCATTATGAAGTTCTTCTACAATATCTCTTAATCCATCATTTCTCGTATTATATATTTTAATTGTACGTTCACCAGCACTATTTTTTTCATTTAATTTTAATATTTGTATGTAACCATCTGTACTTTTATTATATAAATGGTTACAAAAGTCTGTCATTTGCATAAAAAATACCCCTCTATTTTCAGTAAATTGACACTAAAGATAAGGAGCTCTCTCAGATTAATTCACAAAAATTATCGCTTAATATGAATTAAGATTTTAAAATTTATGTGAATTAATTTTTATATCGTTTTATATATCAAAAATATTGATATATATGAATTATTATGATAATATTAATACATAATAACAATATAAAAAATCTCTTATGAGAGTTCTCTCTTATCAAGAGTGTAGATAAAAAAGTCAGGAATAAGTCGCCAAACTTATATCATTCCTGGCTTTTTCTCATTTTATTTTCGATTTCTTTAATTAAATTTTAACATATTCATCCATATTAGTATATATTATTTAGTCATTTTCTAATGTGCTACATTTTTCTTATTAACTTTCTGACATAAATACTTTGATACTATAGGCCAACCTGATTTTTTACTATTTTTTACTTTATTGTCTTCATATTTATAAAAACCAATAATTTAATAGTGTTAATGCATGCATAACAAATGTAAGTGATTAAGTCCTTACATATAAAAATATTATTGTGGAAGAAGATAATAAAGAAATTAGTGAGATTAAAGCCTTGTGAAATAGAAAAAATTGCAATTTAATAGAAATATTATATCAAATAGACCTAAATTTCATCATAAATCATTTCTTTATAAATCTCAATTTAAATAAGCCCTCAAAACAGTGATATACGTTAATATATCACTGCTTTGAGGGCTATGGACGCTACCCCTATAATAAAATTTTTTAAGAATAAAAAAAATTCTAATCCCAAAGTGTAACACTATATAGATAGCAAAAAAATATATATGCAAATATATTTTTTTGCTATCTATATTTGTTGTATCGTATTAAAAATGCGGATTTTACACGTTAATACGATTTTATATAATAAATTTATTATAATTGCTCACTTTCAGTGTATTGTCAAAAAAATCCTGACTCTACACCAACGAGTACTATAATCTAAATTAATCCCCTTTAATATGAAATAACTATTAATTTCTTGAGTTTGTTATTAATAGTTCACCGTCTAATATAGTTATCTCTAAACTTGTATCCATATATGTTATACTTACATTTCCATCTTCATTTTCTCTACCATGTAATGCTCCAAAGTTATTATTATCTAATACAATAAATTCCTTTTTGCTAGTTAAAATCCTATATGGAGCACCTTCATTATCATAAGATATAAGCTTAATTTTTAATTTTTCATTAATTTTAAATTCTTCTTTGTTTATAACTACATTTTCCATAATAATCTCCTTTTTTATTTACTCGTTATATTAACTTATTTATATTTTAATCTCGATTCCAATAAGTTTTTCAATAGTTTCACCTATACGTATCCTAATCATATATACATGGGACATAGATATACGTCATAAAACCGGACAAATCTCCTTTAGACACGTTGATATGTCCAGTTTTAATTTTTATTTATATATTTAAAATAGTTATTACAATATGTATATATTACTTTTAATATATTTTGAAAATGAATTTATTGTAGTTTTGAAGTGTAAAATATACACTTTTTTCTATTTTTTTAAAATCTCATTTTTTGAAATAGAAACTTACTGATTTTAAAGATTGCAACAATTAAATGTCCTATTTCAATCCTTATCTCGGTATCCCCTCATATACAAATATCATATACTTTTTAAATGTAATCTATAAGTTTATTGATTTTTCCGAGAACTATTCTCATTATATCTAATTAACAGAACTTATTTATCTATAACTTTACCACTAGAGTTAACAGAGGCTACTCTACCTTTGTCATGCGGTGTCTTTTTTATTTTCCATTCTTTAGTGCTTCCATCATAGCCTCTATGTCTATCTCTATCCTTTTGCTTAGCCCACCCTGTCTTAGGGTTTTTCCATGTTGAACTCACGCCTTTTACAGGTTCTGTAAACGCATCTAAATCTACGTTTCCATTTTTCTTTTTTAAACGACTCGGTATTTTTGCAGCAGAATCTTCTGCATCTTTTTTCTTACTTTTATAAATATGATCTTTGATTTTATTTCCAACATAACTACCTGCAGCAATAGTTACTCCTGCCGCAACTATATGTCCTGCTGCAGTTATTACTATAGTTCCTACTCCTGGAATGAAAAATTGTCCAGCCCAACCTATTAACATTAATGGTAATGCTCTTTTTTGCCTAACTTTAATTTCACCATTTTTTATTGCTTCTAAATACTCATTTACTTCCTTTATCTCTTCATCATTTAACACTAAATCCGGATAAATTTCAATACCTTCATCTTCTATATTTTCTTCTATATTAGTATAATTACCTTCCATATTTTCTATGCTCATTGCTGAAACAGAGTTAAATATTGGTGTGGAAATCATAACTCCTACCACTGCTATAGCAATACTTTTACTTACTTTTTTCTTGAAATTCATAATGTTCTCCTTCTGATTTATCAAATAGTTTAAAATTCATTTACTTATAATTTATATTTTTTTATTTTTTTTTCAACCTATAATGCCTGAAAGGGGACACGACGAAATACGTGTTAAAAAAGGACACATGATTATTACAAGTATTATAATTACTAACTTATCACTTCAAAAGCTTACTTTTTGAAATATATAAAAAGTAGTCTATATATATTGAAATAGTTGTTGAAAGTATTAGTATCACTACATTTTATAAAATAAGTATCTCGATATTTTTATATATTATATTTAGATATATAAAAATAAAGAATGAAGTCCAGTTCTATCAACGTATTCAGAGCAGCTATGTACGATTTTTACACGCATTTCGCCGTACCCTGTATAGAGGTAACATCTATAGCTATGTTAAATGCCACCGTATCAACTTCGTTTTACTTTAGTTTTTTCTTAGCTAATCTAATTGAAGCTGTTTTTTGCTAAGTAAACTCATTTTATTTTATCTCCTTTTTATTATATTATTTTTTTGTTATTTTCAAATAATTGCTAAATTAACATTTATATATGTTCAAATAGATTTAGAATCTTATTGACTCTACTAAATGAATCTAAAATGTAGTCAATAAATCAATTTTAAAATAGCCATAAAAAACTCTTACATAATATAGATACTTTAAATCAAAAAAACTTTCACTTTTCATGAAATTTTTTTATTTCAGATGAAATTTATCTAAGAATAATATTATAAGAGTGCTAAATTAAAAATATTTCACAAAAAAAAGAATGGAAAAAATCCATCCTTATCTAACCTCTATAAATTTTTTCTTTTACTAATTTATTATCTACTCTATGCTGTTTCTCTAAGCAGTCAACATTTGATATAAAATTAAAAACTATCGTAAATCCAATAGCTACATATAACATCTTTTTAAAATTATCACGCTTTTTTTCTTTTTCCTGCTTATCTTGTCTTAATTTCCTAAACTTCCTCCACTCAAGCTCAAGTTCACTATTAGATATCTCTATATCTTCTTCATTGAAAATATCTTCTAACTGTTTCTCAATTTTATCATCATTATTCATAATAAATCCCTTCCGATTTTAGTAATTTATAAAGTTCTTTCTTTGCTCTTTTTATTCTAGTGTGCACAGTATTTACATTTAAGTTTAATTTTGTAGATATATCTTTACAAGATTTTTTTTTATAAAATCTTAAATAAATAACCTGCCTATACTCTATCTTTAGCATAGATAACTTTTCTCTTATTTTTAAATTCAAATTTTTTTCATTTAAATTTTCAAAAAACTCATCTTCTGCACTTTGAACCCCTTCATCAAATATTGTAATATCATCAACCAAGTGTATATTTTTATACTTATTTACATGTTTCTTAGCTAAATTTATTCCAATCGTACAAATCCAAGTTTTAAATTTTAACTTGTCATTTAAATTCCCGTATTTATGAAAGCCTACCAGAAATGTTTCATTAACTATTTCTTTAGATAAATCTTCATCTTTAATTATATTATATACACATTTTAAAACATACCGATAGTAAGTTTTATACAGTATATATTGTTGCTGTTCATCTAACTCCACCTTGCTTATACTCCTCACAAACAATCCTCCAAATTTTATATTTCCATGTAAAACAATTATATTTAATTCAAATCATTTACAATAAGCCCCCCAAAATAGGTGACTCTGTTTTAAGTCAATTTAGCTTATCATATATTTTTATGAAAACAATAAAATTGGACTAAAAGGTATTTAAAGTGGACTAAAATATGTATTTTTGTATTTATATATTATATAAACCAATTAAAAGTAAAGAAGCTATATATACTAGTTAATTAAAATTGTCCATTTGTAAAAGATATTAAGCACGGTTCGTTTATATTTTTTTTATTTTTTAACAATCTATTTTCAGTTTTTAATTATTTCTATTTACTTTATTCCATAGATATTTCGAAACTATAGGATCTATTTCTAAAGTAATATCATTTTTTTCTTTTTTCTCATGATACTCAAATACTCCAATATAGTTTTTGTTTTTCAAAATATAATCTACCTTTTGTTTTGAGAAACCATACTTACTCCCTATCTTAGCTAATGAAAGCCCCTTAGATCTTAATTTAAATATATCCTTAACTATTCTAGCTTCTTCTTCATCAATTTCAAATTTACCATATTTATTTACTTTATAACCTAATGCTGGCTTACCACCAACCCATTTATTTTCATTGAGTCTTGCGATTCTTCCATTGCGAGTTCTTTCATTTATAATAGCTCTTTCAAATTCTGCAAAGCTTCCTAGCATCTGTAAAAATAACATACCTTGTGGTGTTGAGGTATCAAACATTTCTGTGACGCTTACTAAAGCAACCTCGTGCTCCTGCAGTTCATAGATCATAGCCAGTAAATTATACAAACTGCGATGTATCCTGTCGTTTTTATAAACTATAATCATATCTATATTGTTTTCTTTTACGAAATTTATCATCTTATCATATTCTGGTCTATCTGTTGATTTACCTGAAACGGCTTTATCTATAAACATTTTATCTATCTCTATATCGTGAAGCTTACAATACATTTTTATTTTATCTTCTTGGTCCTTTAATGAAGTATTATCTACTTGCATTAATGTAGATATTCTACAATAACCCACTGCTCTTTTTTTCATCTCTTCCTCCAAATGTCCTTAAAATACACCGTATAATAAAATTAATCTAAAGATCTATAAACTATAGAACTTTAGATTTACATATACTCTTCTATTTTATTTCTAAAAACTTTAACAGCTAAATCATAAGTTAATCAAAATCAAACTAGTATTTCCAACGATTTTGTTCTTTTATCTAAATAGTTTTAAGCTTTTAAATACGTACTTAACAAGTATTCACATCTGTCTTTTGTCATACTAACTTTGGTATAAATATCAGCAGTTTCTTTTGATTTTATCCATTCTCTCTGCGATACTAATACTTCATTCATTGCACCAGGTGACAATCTTCCTTTCAATGCTCTCCACATGTCATTAAGTAATGCATCTACACTACTATATTCGCTTTCGATACTATCATATGTTTTATCATCTAATGAGTATAATCTCTGCTCAAAGGCCATTGCTTCCTTCCAGCTATCACGTATTTCTGAATCGCTAATCCCCTCTTCTCCAAGAATATGATCATGTGCTTCAGTTATACTACAACCTTTTACGATTGGACATATTCCACTATCAATATGTTCTTCCTTCTTTGGTGGTGCTTCTTTGGCAGATTCTACTTTTTTGACTTCTGATGGACTTACCTTCTCAGTTTCTTCATTGTCTTTTAACTGACCTTTTAAATTGGTAACCATATTTTCAAGTCTCGATTGTTCCTTCTTATCTGCCAATATCCTATTACTGGCGATTATATATATTACACCAGCAGTAGATATAACACTAATTATAAGCCCACCTATTAATAATCCTTTTGTGATTTTGTTCATTTTGAGTACTCCCTCATTTTTATATTTTCAACTTATTTTAACATAAAAAGGTCAAGTTAGTCGGCTCAAACTTGACATTTTAAAATTAAAAATAGTTTTATATTTAAGTTATTCCAATAATCATAACATTATTTAATTGCCATATTTTTTAATACAGTCATAATCTATTTTAATTTTTTTATCAAAGTTTGTCGAATATATAAAAATAAAGCTATAATTTTACATTATAGCTTTATTCAATATAAAATATTTTTATATATTTAAATTCAATATTTTCTATATATCTTTTTTACAATTATGTCGGGGTCTCACGACAATTAAAAGGCAAATATACTCCCTTGTAAGCTATTCTACTTATTAAATTTAATTCTACTACATTTCATATAGTCATAAAACTTTTCATCTGTCATTTTGTTATGTCTTCCATCATAAGTTGCAGGAATTTTATTATAAATTGATGTTTTCGCAACAATAATAAAAGCACCTTCTTTAAGATATCTACTTACTACAGTATCCTCTTGCGTAAACTCTTTTCTATTACCGTAATCATCATCATAGTAGCCCCTATCCCAATATGATCTATCTAAATATGTTCCATCGCTTAAATATGCTAATTCTTCTCTATCTAAAGTGTCAAAATCATAAACTCCGCTTGGATCAAGTGGTTCAATTTCTAATCTGAAATAATCCCAACTACAGTCTCCTCCAAGAGAATTAAATATTAATCTTTTAGGTTTCACAATATCAAAAGTATTCCCACTAAATAATTTTATACATCCACCTTCAATTGCAACTTCTGAACTAGTTAGATCTAATCCTCCTCCATTTGGCAGAAGCATATGATTTAAACTAGGTTTTCCGATCCAATTTAAAACATTTATCATATCTTCTGTTTCAGTCCATTCACACTTTTTAGGTATTGAAACTGGAAATATACTTTTTACTTTTTCTTCCCATTCTTTTAAATTTCTTATCCCAAATTCTTCTCTAGTTTCCATATTTAAATCTCCCTCTTTTTAATAATGTATAATGCTATTTTACATTATTTTACTTAATGTATCTATCTAATTATCTTATCTTAGATATAAAAAAGAAACCAGAATATCTATTCCTAGATCCTCCCTCTTGTTTAGTTGTAATATTAGGCTACTTTCAGCTCTATAACTCCAAAATATTTGTCGGTCTTTGCTCTTACATTATATATATGAGAAGCCAATATACATATAAAAAACGAACATAAGTATAATAAACCTATTGATATATTATAAATAAATACACCTTAAACTTAGTAGTTTCAATAGGTTGTTAATAATCATAGTATTTGCTATAATCAAAGTAATTTTTAAGATAATGAGGTTATATAAAATATGAAAACAATAGAAGTTGTTGCAGCTATAATAAAAGATAATAATAAAGTATTAGCTACTTGTCGTGGTTACGGTGAGTTTATAAATATGTGGGAATTTCCAGGTGGTAAAATCGAACCTAATGAATCTAAAGAAGAGGCATTACATCGTGAGATATTAGAGGAATTAGAAGTATCTATCAACATAAATGAATTTTTAATGACAGTTGAGTACGATTATCCTAACTTCCACCTTACAATGCATTGTTTCATGTGTTCTATAAAAGATGGATCAATCAAACTTAATGATCATAATGATTCTACTTGGGCTACGAAAGATGAATTAAATTTACTTAATTGGATTCCTGCTGATTTAGATATAGTTAATAAATTAATAGAAATACTTTAAATAAAAAAATCATTCACTAGAATCTAATCTAGTGAATGATTTTTTATTGTTTTATTAAATAATCATATATATCTTCTTGAACTGTATCTTTCATTCTAAAATGAATATTTACAATTGGAAGCTCTTTTCCGTTATCATTTTCAATTTTAGTTTCTTTTTCTTCTCCAAGTATTGGATCTACTTGTCCTAAGTAATAGAAGTCTTTACCTTCTCCATCTTCTTTTTTAACAAATAGATGTATATCTAGGCCGCTTTCTTTATATGATAAAATTTCTTTAACATCCTTACTTTCAAACGTCCTATTATTTTTTGTCATCCAACTAAAAGTATTCTTATCAATAAATTCATCTTCATAATTAGTACTTCCATTAATATCATCACTCTTATGATATGTAACAAAAATCGGGCATGTTCCATGCTTTATTTTATAGCCATATACAACTGAGCTTTCATCTCCATTCCAGTTAAGAAGCCTACATACATCTTTTCTAGAATACTTTTTATAAAGTGATAAATTAGTTTCATTGTATCTATTAGCATAATTGTCTTCATATACTTGCAATGAATACTCTATAACATCATTTAATAGCCTAGCAAACTCTTTATTTTGTAGTGCATCATTAAACTCCTTGGTTTTTTTCACAGCATTAGAATCTAATTCAATAAATATACAATCACTATACTTTTTCTTATCACTTCCAGCTATAAATCCACCTTTTAACATATTAATTGACTTTTCTATTGTTAAATTATCATTCTTAATATTAAATTTATTTTCTAGCTCTTTTTCAAATTCATCTATATTAATAGTTTGTTTATCCATAATCATTTTTAATAAAATTAATTCATGAGGTCTTTTCCCTGAGCTTAACTGAGTAGATACAAACTCTAGCATCTTTTCTTGAGACACTGATAATGCTTGATCATATTCCTTTTCTACTTTTTTTAAGAAACTATAATAGCTATTTGAATAGTCTAATATAATCAATGGATCAATAGCTCCATTTTTATAAAAATCTAATAACATAGGTATTCTTCCTAGTTTATTTTTAAGATTTGCATATTCTTCTTTTAAAAGCATCAAATTAGTAAACTTAGTATTGTTTATAGACTCATAAATTCTCTCTTTAGATATCTTATCAAAGTTAACCGTAGAACATCCTGGTATAACTCTATTTCCTTCTGCTACATATTTTCTAATAGTATCTTTGTTATATGTTCTGTCGCCTGATAGGGCTATTGGAATTAAAAAGTTTTTCTTATAATTTCCGATAAAATCAATTATAACTACAAACTCTTTATCTGGACTTTTTCTCAAACCTCTACCTAATTGTTGAACAAAAACAATAGATGACTCTGTTGGTCTTAACATTACCACTTGATTTACAGCTGGAATATCTACACCTTCATTGAAAATATCAACGGTAAATATATAATCTAGTCCACCGTCTCTACTATCTTGTTCTAGCATATTAATAGCCTCTTCTCTTTGTTCTGGTGATGCATCTCCACAAAGAGCTACTGTTTGATATCCTCGTTTATTAAATAATACTGAGAGCTGTTTAGCCTCATCTTTTTTGCTGCAAAAAATAAGTCCTTTTACCCTATCTCCACTGTATCCATAAAAATTAATTTTATTTAAAATATTATCAACTCTTACATCTGAAACTAACTTTGAAAAATCAGTTGTGTCATCTATTAAATTTCCATCTACCATTAGATCTGTTATTCCAAAATAGTGGAATGGACACAATAGATCTTCTTCCATAGCCTGCTGAAGCCTTATTTCATAGGCTATATTATAATCAAATAATTCATATATATTAAATCCATCTGTTCTTTCAGGTGTTGCAGTCATTCCTAATAAGAACTTTGGCTTAAAGTATTCCATAATTTTTAAATAAGTACTGGATCCAGCTTTATGTGTTTCATCAATGATAATATAATCAAAATGATCTAGCTTAAACTTTGTGTGCACATCATATTTTGACATCATTTGAATTGTTGAAAATAAATAATCTGAATCTGTTTCTTTTTTATTTCCAGATAATAGACCCATGCTTATTTCATTTCCAAGAACGGCTTTAAAGCTATTCATAGCCTGTTTTAAGATTTGTTCTCTATGAACTAAAAAAAGTAGCTTTTTAGGCTTAGCATTTTGAACATCAAAAGCTGATAAATATGTTTTACCTGTTCCAGTAGCACTAATAAGTAGTGCTTTATCCTTGTTTTCTTTTCTTAATTTATCTAGTGCTCTAACTGCTTCTACTTGCATTGAATTCGGAGTAAGTTTCTTACTCTTACATCTAATTAGTTTTTGCATACTTGTAATCTTTTTTTGCTCTTTATAAATCAGCTCATACTCAGATATCCATTCTTCAGTAAGAATATCAGCTTGATTCCACATTAATTTAAATTCACTCATTGTATCTCGTATTAATTCGCCATTTTCAAGTGAAGTTACTTTAAGATTCCATTCTTTATTTGAAGCTAATGCCGTTTGAGTAAGATTAGAACTTCCAACAATTAAAGTATATTTATCTTCCTTTTGAAAAATATATCCCTTTGTATGAAAATTGTCCTGAGTAAATACTCCTACCTCTAAATTTTTAAATTCCAGTAATTTTTTTAACGCTCTTGGTTCACTAAAATTTAAATAATCTGTAGTTAATATTTTTCCATTTATTCCTCTAGACTCTAGGTCTTTTAAAGTTTCTAAAATAGGTGTTAATCCACTCATAGTAATAAATGCTACTGAAAATATAAACTTATCACAATTATTTAATTCTTTAACTAAAGTGCTTAAAACTTTACTTCCCTTTTTATGATCGTTAATTAATAATCTTGGTCTTAAATCTTCTGATGATTCAATGTTTTTATCAATAAAGCTTGTATTTACAGCCTTAATTATGTTTTTATGCATTATATATGTTTCATCCCCTTCAAGTATTATTAAACAGTACTTATCTTAATAAAACTTATATTATCTAATATCCTGATTTTTACCTTTTATTTATATTTATCCATATACTCTTTAAGTGCCATTGATATTAAATCCTGTTTACTATAATGTTTTGTCTCACAGAAATCCTTCCAATCATTATAAATAAATTCATTTATTCTTATGCTCTTTGGCTTAGGATTTAGATGTTTATCATCTACTAAATTTATTATTATATGGTTTGTAGTGGTTTCTGTAGTGGACTTTGTAGTGGTCTTATATTTTTCTATAAAATCTTGTAATACCTCAAAATTATTTTCTAAATATCCTAATATTTTTTCTTGTTGTTTTGGAATTACAATTGTATTAGAATCAACTACAACTGTATTACAATCCTCTACAATTGTAGTTATATCATGTGTAGTGGACTTTGTAGTGGTTTCTGTAGTGGGAATATATTGTCTCTCTTTATTGTTGTATCTATATCCATTTGCTTTTATTTCTTTTTGTAGTGACTTCTCGCCTATTCCAATATCTTTCCTTATGCTAGTTACCGTTTGATCTTCTCTTAATTTATTATTTAAATAATAAATTTTCTCTATAAATTTTAATTCATTAAACTCCGATTTATTCATAATATCACCTCTGTTTTATTATAAACTACAATTGTATTATTCTGTAGTTGTTTATATGAAAAGCTTAAAATATATTTGCATTGTATAATTTAAACCATACTTTTAGACGAAACTTTTTTATAGAATAAATAAAAATAGTTGACGAAGGAGCAAAAAACGCTCCTACCTCAACTATTTTTATTTATATGCTAGGGTCAAACTAATGGGTCTAGTCTGGCTTCACAGATTGTAGCAAAAAAGCGCTACAAACTGTAAGGCCAGACTAAAAACCTAATACACCAATTAACCATAATATTTTTCAACCACTACAAATCCACTACTTTTTTAATAATGCTATATTTAAAATTGATTTAACTATTACTAATAACCTTTATTTCTTTTATTTTCAGCTATAATAATTCTACTTTTATGATGATGTATCTATTGTTATTACTATACCTGAAGTTGATACTTATAGAGTTTGGCTATCGCCACCGAGCTTTCTCTGCAATCTTTTGAGCAAAGAGCGCTCAAAAGGATTTTCGTTCAATCTCTAACTCAAAACCCTAATAAATCGAAAGTTTCATATAAATTTAAAGTCCATATTTTCTATTTAGATTAATCGTTTATCAAAGGATTGGCCTTCGGCCATGCCCCTTTGACTAATCCCAAAAGCACGAACACAATTCGCTGCTAACATACTTCGCAAACATCATATTTTATATCATGTCTTCTACGTATCTTATCGCTCGCTTGTGTTCGTAGCTTCTTTGGGATAGCCATTCACTGCCCTGTCGCCCAATGCCCTGTGTGTTAAATTATTAGGTACATCTCTCCAAATAAAGTTTATAGACCTCCACGTTTTAAATAATTTACTACATTAATTTTTTTAGCCTATAACTTATAATAACTACATTAGTGTATTTACTTGGTGTCGGTAAAATATCTTTATTTTTGGTACTCCGCATTAGATAAAACCATTGCTCCACTATCCAATGCTAGTAAATATTAGCTTTTACATACTAAAATGTTCTACTATCTAATAAATTAATTGCATTAAATATCTTTTAAATAACCTCTATTTTGTAAATAAATAAAAATATAATCAAGCAGCGCAAATTATACTCTGTTACTTGATTATATTTAATCTAGGGAGACCGAAATAATTCTATATAGTTATATTATATAAGCATCTAAAAAACCCTTATCTTTAGCTATCTTCACTTGATTTACAGCATTGCTTTTCTCCCTGTAAGCTCCAATACAAACCTTATACAAAATATCACTACTAACTTTTTCAAACCCAAACAAATGAACTAAATTATCTCTAATTTCAACTGCCACAGCTTTAATATTCCCACTAACTTTTAAATCTTTTTCACCATCTATATTTGAAATAAAATCAACTTCAATTAAAGCTGCTGGCATTTTAGTATTTTTAAGCACTGAAAACTCCTTACTTAATTTAACTCCCCTATTCCTAATGTTAAAAATCCTTGAAACATCTTCACATAACCCATTAGAAAAACTATTTAACTTCGTATTTGCATTACTAAATTTCCAAACTTCAACACCTCTAGTACTTTTATCAGAAGCTGAATTAATATGAATAGATAAAAAATAATCTGCCTTAAAATCATTGGCAATCTTGGATCTTTCACTCAATGAAATAAATTTATCTGAGGTCCTTGTAAATTTAACATCAATCTCATAACCTTTTAATAATTCACCAAGCTCTTTTCCTATAAATAAAACAATATCTGATTCATGAGTGCCACTTTGTCCCACCGCTCCACAGTCTGACCCTCCATGCCCTAAATCAATAAATAATTTTTTCATAAAATCTCCTTTCAATTTATTAATAAATTTATTTAAAATATCTATAAATAAATTATAGGATTTTCATGAAACTTTATCTTTATAAATGCTGTAAACATACAAATTTCAAAATATAAAATTAGAAATAATAATTTTAATCTTACATTATCATCTATTGATTTTAAGAACATAAAAAAGCCCATATATGAGCTTATACACGGGCTACACCGACATACGTGCGAGAATCGCTACTTATTTTTGAACATGGTCATAACTATCAATCATAAAAAAGTATAATTATATTATTAAATCAAAAAACAATAATTAAAGCTAAAAGCAAGAGCATACACTCAAAGTGTTGCTCATTTAATACAAATTTCTCATAATAATATTTTACTTTTTGTATAAATATTCCAATTAATTGAATTTATATACGATATACTCTATAATACTGTATGAAATAAATAATAAATAAGGGAGTGTTTTTTTGAACAAATTTTTAAATATTGTTAAAAATCTATTTTTAGGTATGAAACCTGGATTTATACTAAAAAGCTATATATTTGCTGGAATTATATTTTATTTTACAGTTATTAAAGCAAACCAACCTTTTTTAATGTCTGTATATCTTTTTTTATGCTTATTAGTATTTCCATTTGCAAATTTAATCTGGAATGACTTAGCTATTACATTATTTGGGAATACATTTTTGATAATGAACCCAATACTTATGTTTTCATTCAAATTAATTAAATATTTATTTTTATATGCATTTGCATTATTTATAGCACCTTTAGGAATTATTTACATAATTTTTAATCAAAAAATTCTAAGTAAGTATCATAATTAATTTAAAAACCATGTTTTAGATTATATTGTCTATTTCATGGCTTTTAAATTACGTGTTTATATATTTTGGGGAGAACGAGATACGTGTAAAAATCGGCTATTTAAATTTAAATCTGTTGATATGGCCTAAGTACACGTGTTTTATATTTTATTAATACTATTTTAATAATTCTAATCAATTAAATATTTAATTGATAAATCATCTTATTAACTATCATTTGATTTAAAATGAGAAACTTTTAAGTTCTAGCCCCTTAACAACTCCACTTGACCAGCTGTCATTAACTTTTTCTTCTTTCTCATTCATGCTATCTGCTTTTTTATTTTTCTTAAACTTTTTAGAATTAGTTTTTTTCATTTTAGATTTTTCTTTTAATTTTTTATTTTTATATTCTTCAAACTTTAAAATTCCAAAATTTTTAATCATAGCTTGCTCTGTAATAATCCAAGTTGTACCGATTTTCTTAATATCCTCATCAATAACAAACTTACCACGAGCTACCTTTTTTCTCAAACAAGAAGCATCTATTCCATATATTTCTTCTATATCTAAAAACGTATACAACCCTTTAAAACTCCCACTTACCATAACATTGCCTCCTTAAACCTTATATGCTTTATATATTCTACAAAACAAAATAAATCCATTTTTATTTTCCCGCAAACGGGACAAATTAAGGCTTAATCATAAACGATAATGTCACGTTTACGGGACATTATTTACGTATTTATTAATTTTTCAATGTCCTGTTTGCGTGACATTTATATATTTTAAATAAATCTATTTCTTTTGATGAAATACTTTCTTAAAAGCTATATAGACCAGCATTGGATAGCGGAGCAATGGTTTTATCCAATGCGAAATATCAAACAATAAACTTTATACCGACACCAAGTAATTCTACTTATGTAGTAAATTAAAAATATAAACTTAAAAATACTTACACGATACATTATCAAAAACGTGGAGGTCCATAAACTATCGATGGAAAAAAATCTAAAAACTAAACACATAGGGCATTGGGCGAAGGGGCAGTGAATGGCTATACTCAAAAGCTACGAACACATGCGAACGATAATATACGTAGCAGACTTGATATGAAATATGATGTTTGCGAAGTATTTTAGAAGTGAGTCGTGTGAGTGCGTTGAGTATTAGTCAGAGGGGCATGGCCGTAGGCCAATCTTTTAGATAACCAAT
The DNA here is from genome assembly GCA_947072565.1 of uncultured Peptostreptococcaceae bacterium. GTDB lineage: Bacteria > Bacillota > Clostridia > Peptostreptococcales > Peptostreptococcaceae > Romboutsia_D. The sequence continues at coordinate 18,898 of CAMTIM010000006.1, forward strand.
TAATCTAAATAGAAAATATAGATTATAAATTTACATAAAAGTTTATATACAAAATGGTTTTGAGTTAGAGATTGTAGTGAAAATCCTTTTTAGCGCTCTTTGCTAAAAAGATTGTAACGAAAAGCTCGTTGGCGAAGCCAAACTCCCAAAGTATCAAAATCAGGTATACCAACTACAATAGACATCTAATAAACGAATTAAATTATATAAAAAAATTATTACTAAAACTAAAAGTACATCAAATCCAAAAGCTAAATCTAATCAAAAAACTTATAAATAACCAATGCACCAGGTCTTTAGTCTGGCCTCACAGTTTATAGCGATTCCCAGCTATTATCTGTGAGGTCAGACTAGACCCCAGCATATAAATAAAGATAGTTGAGGTAGGAGCGCTCTTTGCTCCTTCGTCAACTATCAACCTTTTTAATTTAAATAATCTTTAAATGTATTTTTAGGGTTTTCTTATTTTTTATTCTTTGAGGGGTAGCGTAAGGAAAATGTATCAAATTTTGATATAAGTCACATGGTACACTTCAAAGTATTGATCTTATTTAAATTGATATGTGTTTCAATATAGTAGACCCTATTTAAACCTAAACTCTAAAATAATCACTAGCGTATAAAATACTGAATGTCCCCCTATATATTTAGAGTTCATTCAACCATTTAACTTCCGTTTTTATTCCTAAAAATTTATATATTTCAAGTGCTTTTTTACAAAGTTTCTTATCTGCTGATAGAAAAACATCACACTTACTTGCATATTTTATATGTTCTATATCATGAGCGCTGCTTCTTATTGTCTTTTCATTCTTCTCTTTATTAAATCCAATAACATCTAATACTTCATACAGAGTATATACTATATGATTGAGCTCATCGTGAGTTAAATCATATATATTAATTTCTTTCAATTCGTCATAAGTATAACCTGAACTACATACAATCAATATTTCTTGTAAATCATCCAACTCAATCCCACTAAGTCCTTTATCATTGATAGATTTTGTGTGACTTTTATCATTGTATTTACTAAAATATAAGTCTCTTTTTTTTGAATTCAGCAGCCTATTCTGCTCAGATATATTACAAGCACTAAGGATTCCATCCTTATCTATACTCAAATATTCAAAATCTTTTCTTACAAACTCTAATTTATTATCTATACTATAAACCATAATACTATTTGTTAAGCGTTTCAATAAATTAACCAACTTATTACACCTATTCTGATCTTTATTATGCAATAAAATTTCATTTAATATAGACGGGCTACTTGTCAACATATATTCATTAAGTCTATCTACTCCTAACTTTCCATCTAGTATATAAATCAATATATTCATATCAATATACATCATTCTTTTATTTTCATCATTCTTGAAAACTTCAAATTTATTCAATAAACCTCTATTTTTATTACTAAAATTTTCAATATTATCTATCGCACAATCATATAGTTTAATTTTATCCCATTCATAAAGGCTTTTTCTTAATTTGTCAAAATCAAGCCCATCTGAATTTATTTTCGATACAAATTCTTCAAATATATTAATATAACGAACAAAATCTAAACAATGAGCACAATCAGAACATACATAAAATAACAATTCCTTAATACTACTTTCATATAAAATCGCGTACTCAACTCTACTAAAACTTTTATTTGCTTCATCTAACTTCAATAACCTTTCTAATTCATCACTAGCCATTTTAATTTCAATAGATTTATAATGCATAAATATTTACTCTCCTTTATCTATATAATAAAACTATTTCATTATACATTATTTAACATTTTTTCCCAAATACTTTATAACTTGAACACTCTAAAATTAAGGATATTTATATTTATGAATAATAAAAAAATTTCAGAAAATATAGGTAGAGATAAGCTGACTGCCTTAGATGAATTACCCAAACTTGCAAACGCTTAAAATAAATCCTCTGTAATTAGTCTTAAAATTGCAGTTTAGAGATTAGTTATATTAAAACTAGTGTTTTCAACACCTGTAATATATAAATAAACAAAGAAAGGGCAAACTTAATTTTGTTAAGTTCGCCCTTTCTTTATTTTATTAACTTACAAAGCTATATCCTTAATTTTTTCTAAAAAATATTCCACAAAAATAATACTCAACTATCTTTTAGGACTTAACGCAACCCACCTACTACAATGAAATTAATCAAAACAAAAGGAGGTACTAAAATGCCAGAATTAAAATTAGCTGCTGATGTAGTAGAACTTAAAAACCAATCATCATTAAAAATCAAATATGACTGTGGTTTAGATGATAACCAAAAAGTA
>CAMTIM010000007.1 GCA_947072565.1 uncultured Peptostreptococcaceae bacterium
CTCTAGCACCCTTAACTATATTAAAGCTTACTCTTTGTCCTTCTTCTAATGATTTGAATCCATCAGTTTGTATAGCTGAGAAATGTGCGAATACGTCATCTCCACCTTCTACTGATATAAATCCAAAACCTTTTTCATTGTTAAACCATTTTACTGTTCCGTTAGTCATTTGTTAATTCTCCATAACCTTTTATAAAGGCTTTCTTTTTTATTTACTACAAATACAATTATATACTACTTTTAATACAATGTGCAATGTTTTTTTATTTTTATTTTATAATTTTAGCTATTTATGTTAGTTTCTTATTATATCTAAAAAATTTTCAAGGATATTTGCCGTTATACCCCAAATAATATAATTATCATATTTATAAAATAATGTTTTATAAGATCCAATTTTAAACTCATAGTTTTCTTTATTCGGTATTATATCATAAGGAAAGTTTTTATTAGGTATTATATGAACTTCATTATGATAGGACATAGGATTTTCTCTAAGTAAAGTGGATATAGGTACATAGAAAATATGGTCTACCTCGTCTTTATTTATATCTAACTTACTTGAATCTTTAATATATACAAGGTATGGGTGTATCATAAGTTGTGAATAGTTTACGTATAAATCAAGTTCTGTAATTAGTTCTATATTAGAAGTATCAGTTCCAAGTTCTTCACAAGTCTCTCTTATAGCAGCACTTAATGGATTTTCATTAAAGTTATGTTTTCCACCAGGAAATGAAATTTCACTTGGTTGAGTTCTTAAGTGTTTAGACCTTACCTCAAATAATATGTTATAAGTATCTTCTATTTTTACTATTGGTATTGTAACAGATGCTTTTTGCATATATTGCGATCCATTTATAGATGGTTTAAAATCTTTAAATTTATCTTTTAACTCATTAATCATAATTATAACTCCTCTTAATCATATATATTAATAAAATTCATTTATATTTATAAATTCAAATCCACTCTCAAGTAAGCAAGGTATTACTGTCTCAAGTGATTCTATAGTTCTAAGCGGAGCACAGTTTGATCCTCTTCCATCGTGAAGGCAGATAACATCTCCACCTCTAACACGTTTTAAAATACGATTTGTTATATCATATACACTAGTGTATTTAGACCAATCTCCTACCATAACGCTCCATAAAACTAATTCCAAATTATATTTTTTTAAATAATACAAAGTAAATAAATTTATCACTCCCCATGGAGGCCTATAATAGAGTATATCATCTTCAAAAGTCTTAATGATTTTCATAGAATTTTCAAAGTCGTGCTTAGTATATAGATAACCTTTTAAGGAAGCTGATTTGTGTTCTAAAGAATGAAGCCCTAAAGAATGCCCCTCTTTTAATATTTTTTGTACAACTTCTGGGTGTTTTTGAGCTTCACTTGCTATTACAAAAAAAGTTGCTTTTATGTTATGTCTTTTTAATAAATTTAAAAGCTTATTTGTATATTCTTCATTAGGACCATCATCAAAGCTTAACAATATACTATTTTTATTTTTGAATCTTTTAGTAGGTTTTCTTTTTACAATTCTATAGTAAAGTGTTGGAAGAATAGTATATAAAATAATTATTATACTGATTATTTTAATTGAACTTATAAGTAAACTCATCATGAAACTTTGGGAATATCAAATTTTTCTATAATAGAAGCTATTTTAGTTTCATTTGATTTTATTTTTATTTTTTTCATTTTATCTTTTATTTTATAAAGGTATTCTTCATTGCTTATGAAAATAGATATTTCATTTATTAAGTTATTTTTTTTATTCTAAATCACTTTTGCTATACATTCATTTTCTATATAATTTGCATTTGCTATTTCTTGCTCTAAAAATGGACAAATTACAAACAAAGGTAATTCAACATAGATTGACTCAAATAACGTAATCCCTCCTGCTTTGGAGATAATAATATCTGCATCTTGCATATATTTATGAACGTTATCACAATATCCTATAATTTCAATATTATCATACTTACCATTAAGTTTTTTGAAAATTTTCTGGTTTTTTCCAAGTATAATTACTGTCTTAATATCTTTTAAATTATTTAAATCGCGGTAAAAATTTTTATTAAAATGAATTAATCCTAATCCACCACCCATAATTAATATCTTCTTACTTGATTGTTTCTTAGTTTCTTTATTAATACTTATAAAATCTTCTTTTACAGGTATTCCAACGATATGAATTTTATTTTCTTTTACTCCATATTTAGCAAGCTTATCTTTACTAATTTGAGTTGCTACAAAATAAATATCAGTATTTTTATTAACCCACGCTTTATGAATACTAATATCAGTTATGCAAGTAATTAAAGGTAATTCGCAATTCATCACTTCTTTATATTTAGAGATAAGTTTAGAGCTCATAGGTAATGTTGAAATAATTATATCGGGTTTATATTCTCTCAATAAATTATAAATTTGCTTCATAAAAATTTTTTTAAAAGGCATCTTTGTTTGTTTTTGTGATATTTTATACAGCAAATTATAAGTATGATGACATTTATTGACTATTACATTAAAACTTTTATAAATAAAAGGATTTAAAAACGGAAATATATATTTATTTATATCAACAATAAAGCAGTTAGAATCATTACATTCTTTATTTAATTCTTGCTTAATAGCAAGAGCACATGAATTGTGACCCATACCAAAACTGCCTGTTAATATTAATATATTCATATTATCACTTCCTATCAAATAATTATATAACTTTATTATTTCCTTTAAATGATTTTATTATTTGATTTATTCAATCCTTTATTTGTAGGATTTAAATTATATCCAGGTTTATCTTTTTCATCTCCCTAATTTTAGGGCACAAAAAAAGACCTAAAAGGTCTTTTTTTATGTATATATTTATAATGCACCTATCCAGTATCTTATTATTTATACAAATATTATATAAACTATTACTCCAACTATTAAAGCAGGTATTGTTGTAAGTATAGTTGCCCAAAGTGCAGATTTTTTATCCATTGCTATAAGTGGGAATAGTGCATCTCCATCCTGAGATATAGAATTTGCAATTACTGCACCTAGAGGAACATTTCCTTTTAGATAAAAAGATAAAAGTACTATTTGTACTCCGCATCCAGGAATAAGGCCTAATAACGCTCCTATTAAAACACTTCCTATACCTGTATACAGAACAAAGTTTGATATGTATTTTTCACCACCAATCAGTATAACGCTTAAATCATATATAATATAGGCTATAAATATCCATGTTATTACAAATGATATTTCTCCTACAGAGTGTATAAGTACTTCTTTTAAAGAACCTTTTTTATTTTCTTCTTCCTCTGAATTAGAGTTTTTAAATACTTTTTTAAAACACATCATATACACAACTGATGATACTATTCCTAGAATTGCTATTAATTCCTCAAGAGAATGTATTTTTTCTACAATGAATGAGTTAATACCCGAGTGTGCTATAGTCATAAATACAAAACCAATTAAAAGTATAGAAATGTATAATTTATATCCAACGCCATGAGTTATTATATATGCGAATTTATTTATATTACCATGATGCTGAGCTACTCTATCTAGTTCATCATATTTATTATAAGAGTTTGAAGCTAAACTTCCTCTTACTAATGTCTTAGATTTTGGTGATTTTAGATTTAATTTTATTTCTAAATTAAATAAGTCTACTATATACCCAGTTATTACACCAGTTATTAATCCTATTACTGTTACGAATATGTATAATTTAAAATTAGATGCTATTAATATAAATGCAGCATCTCCCATACTTGAAATTAAACTTGCTACTATCGCACCAAAACTAAGTTTTTTTTGTATGTATAGTGGCATTATAGCTAAAGTTCCACCACAGCCAGGAATAGAACCTATTAGTCCACCTATTAGTGGTTGTAATTTTTTATTCTTTGATATAATATATGTAAAGTTTCCGTTGGTTTTGTAATTTATATATCCAAACAATAATATAAAAAATCCAATCATAGAACCTACATGTAGAAAAGCTTCTTCGGCTGATGATATAAAAAAATCCATTTATTTTCCTCCTATATATAATATATGCACTTTATACTATATACTTAAATCATGATTTAAATAC
>CAMTIM010000008.1 GCA_947072565.1 uncultured Peptostreptococcaceae bacterium
ATAGTAGGATATATATATATTGAATCAGGTGATAGTACTTCTAAAAATAAAAGTGAAATTGTATTAGACACTTTCTCTGAAAATAAACAAGATAAGGTAATAACAAAAGAAGAAGCTGTACAAAATGTTAAAGCATATTTAAATAGAAGTAATGGATATTTACCACCCATTATAGAGATAGATAATAAAAATGAAAATTATTATATAGTTCATGCTTATGAAATAGTAAAAAATCAAGACGAAAGCCACACTGCTACAACTGGTTGGTATTATGTGAATTTATATACAGGTGAAGTTAGTGATATGATAAATTAAAACTTAAAATATCAATAATAAATAATAGAAATATTGAGAAATATATGCAAAATATAAAAAAATATATAGTACTAAAACTAAAATATATGGGCAATTTAAAGATAATGGCAAATATAGAAAGGATATAATATGAAAACAAAACGAGAAGAATTAGATAACAATAAAGATATGAAAAAATTGTTAAAAGAGAATACTACTAAGATGGAAATAGGAAAAGAGATTCATTCTAATAAAAAAATATCAGATATAGTTGGTGAAAGACTATCATCTAAAAAACGTTTCCCACCTTGCTAAAAATAAATAAAAGCTAGAGGAGTGAATTAAATGAGCGAGTGCAGATTTTCAAATGGACATTACGAAGACGCCCTACAATACACGAAAGAGATACTTTCAAGTAGTTCCTCTATGGATGAGATAGTAGTCAATTTAAAAGTATTAGAAAACATAAAAAAACAACAAAAAGATAAAAAGCAAATAAAAACATACAAAGTTTAACAAAAAAGATGATTGATTTCAATCATCTTTTTTTATTGGGATTTTTATGTAATCTTAATTTTTCTTAAGGTTGTTTTAATGTTCTTTACAAAGGGTAGTTCTATAATATAGTATATATCAATAGACATTATTTATTAAAATGTATAAATTAAAAAAGGAGGGAAAAAATTGGGAAAAATCAAGGTTATGACAGTGTTTGGGACAAGACCGGAAGCAATAAAAATGGCACCATTAATTAAAGAATTAGATAGTAGAGATTGTATAGAAAGTATAGTATGTGTAACGGCTCAACATAGAGAAATGTTAGATCAAGTTTTAAAAATATTTGACATAACTCCTGATTATGATTTGAATATTATGAAATCTAATCAAACATTAGCAGAAATAACTAGCAATATATTGATGAAGTTAGATGAATTAATAAAAAATATAAAACCAGATATTATATTGGTACATGGGGATACAACAACAACTTATGCAAGTGCGATGGCTGCTTTTTACAATCAAATAATGGTAGGACATGTAGAAGCTGGACTTAGAACAAATAATAAATATTCACCTTTTCCTGAGGAAATGAATAGGCAATTAGTTTCTAATATTGCAGATATGCATTTTGCACCAACACAATTAGCTAAAGAAAATTTAATAAATGAAGGCAAATCGGATTCTAGCATATATGTAACCGGAAATACGGCAATAGATGCGTTAAAAACAACAATAGTAAAAAATTATGAAAGTGAAATAACAAATAAGTTAAAAGACAATAAACTGATACTTTTAACAGCTCATAGGAGAGAAAACTTAGGTGAAAATATGGAAAATATTTTCAATGCTGTAAATAAGATAACAAATGAGTTTGAAGATGTTGAAGTAGTTTATCCAATACATTTAAATCCAAAGATTAGAGAAATAGCAACTAAAATATTTAAAGATAATTCTAGAATGAACTTAATAGAACCACTAAATGTTGTTGATTTTCATAACTTACTAAATAAGGCTCATATAGTAATGACAGATAGTGGTGGTATTCAAGAAGAAGCCCCATCTTTAGGAAAACCCGTACTTGTACTAAGAGATAGTACAGAAAGAACAGAAGGAATAGAAGCTAAGACATTAAAGTTAGCAGGAGTAAAAGAAGAAATGATATATAATTTAACAAAACAACTGTTAACAGATAAGAAAATGTATGAAGAAATGAGTGAATCATCAAATCCTTATGGGGATGGATTATCTAGTAAGTATATAGTGGATGAGATAATAAAGAAATTTAAAGATATTATTAAATAGAAAGATGTGATATTATGAGAAATATTTTAAAAAAAATTGACTTTTATTTCTTAGCTTTATTTTTAGAAATATTTGTAATTATAGCTATATTTACTATTAACAAAGATAGTAATATGGATATTTTAAATTTTGTTATGCTGTGTATAACATTTTTTACAATAATGATAACTTACACGGGTGGAAAAGTTGTAGGTCTTATTTTGAGTTCAATAACTATATTTTTATATGCTAGTTATATTTTCTATATTAACTTAGTTATGAATATAGAAATTAATTATATATGTTATATTTGGATGGTATGCATACCTATTGTAGCTATTACATCAGGAAAGTTATCAAGTAATATAATTGTATTACAAAATACTAATAGAAAATTAAAAGATGAATATGAAAATTTAGTTAGAATAGATGAACAAACTGGGCTAGGAAATGTAAAATTATTTTATAGAGATTTAGATAGAGAAATGAGTAAAAGTAAAAGACATAAAGCTCCATGTACTTTGATGTTGGTAAAATTACCTTATTACAAAGATATCAAAAAAATAATTGGAGAAAACAAAACAAATAAACTAATAAAAGATATAAGCAATGTAATTTTAAAATGCACACGAAATGAAGATGAAAGATATACTATAGAAAATGATACTATAGCTATTATTATGCCAAATACAGATATAAATGGAGCTGACGTAGTAAGAAATAGAATAAAAGAGGGAATAAGCAATCTTAATTTAAAATTAATGGAAGAAAAGAAATATGTGAGTATAGATAATAAAGTAGCTATATTACAATACAAAAAAGATATAAATTCAGCTGTTGAATTTAAATCATTAGCACAAGAGGAACTTCAATATGACGTATAAAAAAAGATTTTTTGTATTACTTACATTGCTTATATTATTTACTGTTAATACAGTGTCGTATGCTGATAGCAATAGTGATAAAAAGACTCTTATAGTTTACGAAAATGAAAAATCTTTTGCTTATAATGAAAATAAAGTAAATCATTTAAAAGAACTTTTGTATGTGTTTAATAAAGATGTTAGTAAGGTATCTGTAAATGATTATAAAAAGGGCTACATGGAAAAATTTGATTATGTTTTTGTTATAAATATTAGAAATGATATAAAAAACACTGATTTCTTAAATGATTTAACTAATTTTAAGAACAAAATTTATTGGATTGGAGATAAGATAGAAAATCTTTTAAATTATTCTAATAAATATAGTATTACCTATAATTCAAAAAATAATAACATAACAAAATTAAATTATAAAAATAAGGAATTAGCAGCAAATGGAGCTAATTCTTATAATATAATAAACCCATCATCATCTACAAATGTAATATCTAGTATGACTGATGGATACAATACTTATCCATTTATATTAAATGATAAAAATTTATATTATATATCAAAATGGGATTTAAAAAATTCGTATATATTTGACGATACTTTAAATGATTTTTATGAAAGAAAAAAATTTGGAAAGAATGAGATTTTTGTAAGGATAGAAGATGTACATCCATTTAGAGATACTAAGAAATTAAGAGAAATAGCAGATTATTTATACAAGGAGAATGTTCCTTTTATGATAGCTTTAATTCCTACTTATGTAGATTCTAAAACTGGAAAAATAAATACATTAGATTCTAAAGATGATTTTGTAGAAACTATAAAGTATATGCAAAAAAAAGGTGGAAGTGTTATATTACATGGATATACTCATCAAATAGGTCATAAAGAAGTAAGTGGTGAGGGATATGAATTTTGGGATATTAAAAATGACAAACCAGTTAAAGAAGATATGTACACTTATGTAAAAAATAGATTTTTAAGTGGCCTTAGACTTTGTGTTGAAAATGGAATATATCCATTAGCATTTGAAGCACCTCATTATGCTATGAATATTGATGGATACAAAGAAGCTAAAAAATATTTTTCAACTTATGTAGGGCAATATCAAAATAATAATGATAATTTTGTCACTAGCACTTTCCCATATACTATAAAAAATAGTGATACTTTTGAAACCTTTATACCTGAGAATCTAGGATTTATAGATGATAAAAATATGTTTGCAGTAGATGAAATAAAAGAAAAATTTGAAAAATTAGAAATGGTTAGAGGGTATAGGGGAGGATTTTTCTATCATCCTTACTTAGATATAAAATACTTGAAAGAAAGTATACAATATTTAAAAAACAATAATGTTAACTTCCTAGATTTAAAAAGTAAAGAAAACTACGTGAAGATTGATGACATAAGTATTGAATCTAAAGATGGGAAAATTAATTATACTTACGATAAATCAAAATCTGCTTCAGATAATAAGCAAGAACTTGAATTTAAAAATAATATGAAAAGTATCAACAATGCAGTGATAATATTTGTATCAACAATATTAGTATTATTTTTAATAATATTTATAATATTTAGGATTATGAATAAGCGTAAGTTTACAAGGAGATAAATATGGAAAATTTGAGATTAGCAGATTATTTATTTTTATTTTCACTTGTTTCTATATGGGTTATATTGCTAATAAATATAATTTTGGCAATAAGTGGATATGTATATTATTTAAAAGGTCTCAAATTTAAAGATGAAAAACTAGAAGAATATCCTTTTGTGTCAATTTTAGTTCCAGCACATAATGAAGGAGTTGTAATAGGAAAAACTGTAGAATCATTGCTATCGCTAGAGTACCCAATTGACAAAATGGAGCTTATAGTTATAAATGACAATTCATCAGATGATTCTAAAGACATATTAGATAATATAAAAAATAGATACAGACAACATAATTTTACTATAATAAATACAGATAACATAACGGGTGGAAAAGGAAAATCCAACGCATTAAATATAGGTTATCAAGTTGCTAAAGGTGAGTATATAGCAATTTATGATGCGGATAACACTCCAGAAAAAACAGCACTTAGATATTTAATACAAACTATTGTAAAAGATGATAGCTTAGGAGCTGTTATAGGAAAATTTAGAACAAGAAATAAACATAAGAATATATTAACAAAGTTTATAAATATAGAGACTCTTAGTTTTCAATGGATAGCCCAGGCAGGTAGAAGACAGTTACTAGGATTATGCACAATTCCTGGAACAAACTTTGTACTTAGAAGATCTACTATAGAAAGTCTTGGAGGATGGGATACAAAAGCAATAGCAGAAGATACTGAGATTAGTTTTAGAATTTATAAAATGGGTCAAAGAATAACTTATATACCTCAGTCTGTAACATGGGAACAAGAACCAGAAACTGTAAACGTATGGATAAAGCAAAGAACTAGATGGGTTAAAGGTAATATTTATGTATTGGTTAAGTATATAAAAAATATATTTAAAGGAAAACAAAATAGAGTTTTATTTGATATATTGTACTTCTTCTCAGTATATTTTTTATTTTTAACATCAGTTGTAGTTTCAGACATACTCTTTCTTTTAAGTATATTTAATATAGTAGAAATAAATATTCCATTTAACTTTGGAATTATATGGATACTATCGTATGTACTATTCGTACTACAAGTGAGTATAACCCTTAGCATGGAAAAAGGTGAAGGAGATTTACAAAATATTTTCCTTGTTGCGTTGATGTACTTTACTTATTCGCAACTTTGGTTATTTGTTGCTATAAAAGGTATGTTTGGATATTTTTCAGACGCTATAAACAAAAGAGAAGCAAAATGGTACAAAACAGAACGATTTTAGGGAGTTGACGATATGAGATTGATAGCTATATTAATGACTATAATGATTACTTTTTCAAATGTGGGTATAGGATTTGCAGACAACAATACTAGCAATGTAAAGACTTATAAATTTGAAAATGATGTAAATATGAGTGGTGTAATAAGTGGAAATAGTAAATTTATTGATGTATCAAAAAACTGGGATTTAAAAAATGCAAAATTAAATTTAGTCTTTACTAAAAGTGAACTTTTAGATATTGATTATTCTACAATAACAGTGTTTGTAAATGACAAACCGATACACTCAGAAAAATTAGATGGAAAAAAAGAATATAAGAAAAATATAAATGTGGAAATACCAAAAGATTTATTAAAAAAAGGAAGTAATGAAATACAAATAAAGGCATATAAGACTATATCAGATAAAGTATGTAGAGATGATTCAAATACTGCAAACTGGTTAGTAATTCATAAAGAATCTAATATAAATATAGAATATAAATATAGAGATTCCAAAAATATATTAAGTGAATATCAAAATTCATATAATAATACTGATAATGGAGATAGACTAAATAGCACTATTTTATTGCCAGACAATTATTCAAGTGGTGAGCTGAGTAGTGGTATGATTTTAGCTGCTGACTTTGGGAAAAAAATAAAATACGATAATTTCAATTTTGATTTTAAACTTTACTCAGATTTTAAAAATAAAAATGATAATATTATATTTATAGGTAAAAACAATAATACACCTAAAGAAATTTTAAACCTACTTACAAATAGTGAAAAAAGCAATTTAGATGAAAAAGGTATTATTAAAATGGTAAGCTCACCTTTTGACAAAAGTAAAAAGATGACAATTATAGTGTCTAATAATAATGATTTACTTAAAAAGGCTAGCAAACTTTTAAGTAGCAATGATTTAATAAATAATTTAAATAAAGATAGTATAACTATAGATAAAAATACTGATATAAATGATTTGAATGATAAAGGAAATACTGATAGAATATATTTAAAAGATTTAGGCTACGAAAATATAATGGTAAAAGGACCTTTTTCTCAAGAAGTTGTAATGGATATAAATACTCCTAAAAACAAAGTGGTTAAAAGTGGATCTAAAGTAAAGTTAAATATTAGATATGCTCAAAATTTAGATTTTGAAAGATCATTAGCTACTATATATGTAAATGATGTACCTATAGGAAGTAAAAAACTTGTTAAGGAAAAAAGTGACAATGACACTATAGAACTAAGCTTACCTAATGAAGTTGTAGGAAAAAATTACTACCAAGTAAAAGTTGTTTTTAACTTAGAACTTTTAGATGTAGCTTGTGTAACTAGAGATACTGATAATCCATGGGCTTATATTTCAAATCAATCTTTCTTAGAATTTGATTATGAAGATAATGACGATTTAAGTTTTAATAACTACCCATATCCATTTGTAGAAAATGATAAATTTAACGATTTAACAGTGGTTTCACCAAATAATTTAGGGTCTAAAGAATTAACAGATATTGCAAATAGCATTTCATATATAGGTCATGATGTTAAATTTAATGATGGTAACTTAAATGTAGTAAAAGAAAGTGAATTTAGAGGCGATTATAAAAATGATAACTTGATAATAGTAGGAACTCCAAGCAGTAATTCTATTATTAAGGATATTAATAAAGATTTGAATTTGAAATTTAATAAAAGTTACAACGGTTTTGAAGGAAATGATAAAATAAAGTTTGTTGGAGAGTTTTCATCAGATGTAGCTTCTATACAACTAATAGACTCGCCTTATTCAAAAGATAAAAGTGCTATGGTTATAGCTTCTACAGATATGGCTGACTTGAGTTTAAGTGCTAAATATTTAAGTGATTTAGGTCTTACAAAGTCACTAAAAGGAGATACTATTGTAATTGGAAGAGATGGATATGTTAAGGATTTAAATTACAATGCTAAAGAACAAACAATAAAGGAAGAACTTAAAGAAGATAGAAAAATGAGCAACCAAACTAAAATGTTTATTTTAGTAGCAGTATTTTTACTAGCTACAGTTATAATTTCTTTAGTTTTATTAGTATTAAAATATAGAAAATAAATTAAGGGGAACTATGAAAAAAAATGTATTATTTATTATACTCGCAATATCTATTTTAATCATTGGAATTTGTTTTTCTAAGAAAAACAAAGTAGAAATAGATAAAATAAAATCTGTTAATTTATCAACTGACTATGAGATAGAACAGGTTTTAGAGGATATAAAAGACTTAGGGGTTAATACTGTAAATGTTCCGGTAGTGATACAAATACCTAATATTAAATCTAATGATATGAAGATAGATGATTATAGTAAACAAAAAGCTATAAAACTTATAAAAATATTAAAAAAGAAAGATATAAAGGTAATACTAGAAGCTTATCCATGGATAAATAATGGAAGTAGTTATGAAACAGAGTACAATCCATTAGATAAAGAAAAATTTTTTAAAGATTGGAAAATAGTATTAAATACTCTTATCAATGATATAGCAAATAAGCATGATGTTGATATTATTATTACTGGTTCTAATTTGCAAAATTTAGAAAAGTACGAAGACAATTGGTGTGATATTATTGAATTTGTAAAAGAAAAGTTTGATGGATTAGTAACTTATAAAACTTCATGGTGGTATACAGCTTCGTGGGACGATGAAAGTATAGATAGATATAATAAAAAATTAAATAATAAGCTGTTTTCAAAAGTAGACTTTATATCAATAGCATCTTACTTTGAACTAAGTGACAAAGCAGAAAATACAGTAGAAGAATTAGTTAGCTGCCTAAGTTCAACTACAATTCATAATCGAAAACAAAATGTAGTAAAAGAAATATATAATTTCCATAAAAAGTATAATAAGGAAATATTCTTTGGAGAATTAGGATTCCCAAGAAAGGATTATGCTGCAAAGCATCCTTGGGATTCAGCAGTATCAAATGTTGAAAATGCCAAAGAACAAAGTAGATGTTTTAAAGCATATAAGGAAACTTTTGAAGACAAAGATTATTTAAAGGGTTTTTCAGTTTTTGCAGTAGGACAAAGAGGAAAAGATAAAAACTTTTATCCTTCTAATGAAAGTATAGAGGTAATATACAGTTGGTACAATAAATAAACTTGATTAGAATTTAGAGGAAATGTGTTTTAGAAAGAAGGATAAAATTTGAGCGATTTATTAATATTGTTAGACAAAGATATAAAAAGATGTGAAGATGTATTAAAGATGAATAATTACTTAGAGATAGTAATAGCAGTAGAAGAATTATTTGATAAATATAAAGGAAGTATAAAAGATATAGGAAGTGACAGTGATAGAGTTTGGAACTATAGTAAAAAAGATCTTGAAAATATAATGGATAAATTAAAGCTGCATAGAGATAAATTTATAGATGATTATAATGAATCTAGGATTAGTAGTAGCATTAATTTAAAAATAATGTTTGATAGTACTAAAGATGAGATAAAAAATAATAAGAACTTATCAAAAGAAAAAATACAAGAAGCTTTAGACTTATTAAATAACATTGAGAAAATCACTAACGAAAAAATAAGTATTGATGAAAAATGGGATAAGCTAAGATCATATATGAATTTTATAAGTAAAGAAGATGTAAATACAGCCTGTAAAATTATAAATATTATAAATACAATATTAAATAACTAATAACTTTAACAAAAATAGATGATTAAAATTAATCATCTATTTTTTTATATAGAAATAAAAGAATATTTTGAAAGTTTAATGATAAAAGAAATTATTAAATGTTATAATTAAATATAGGTATAAAATGTAAAAAAAGGGGAAGAGGTGAATGAATGAAGAACTTACTAAGTCCATATAAAGGATTGCCTAAAGAAATATATATATTATTTATAGGCAAAATAGTTAATTGCATAGGTGCGTTTGTACATCCGTTAATGTCTTTAATATTAACTCAAAGGATCGGTATGTCAGCATATGAGGCGGGTCAATTTGTTACTATATTAGCAGTTTGCCAAGTCCCGTGTATGATATTAGGTGGAAAGTTAAGTGATAGCATTGGGCGTAGAAAAGTTATAATAATATTTCAAGTGCTAGGTGCTATGATGCTTATAATTTGTGGAATAATACCAACTACAGTTACAACAGCTAAAATATTGATATTATCTTCATGTTTTTATGCAATATCATCACCTGCATATGATGCATTAAATGCAGATTTAACGCATGAAGGAAATAGAAAAGAAGCTTATTCATTGTTATATTTAGGTGTAAATATAGGCTTTTCGATAGGTCCTATATTAGGTGGATTTTTATACAAAAACTATTTACCTTTGATATTTATAGGGGATGCAATAACAACAATAATAGCTTTAGTTTTATTTATTGTATATGTAAAAGAACCTAAACACAATAAGGTTATAAATGAAGATAATGAATATGATAAAGATAATGTTATAGATGAATATAGAGAAAATTCAACTATAAAAGTACTGTTTAAAAGACCTATTCTTATTTTATTTCCAATAATGATGCTTTTATATCAATTTTCATATTCACAGTGGGGATTTTCTCTTCCACTTCAAATGGGAGAACTGTTTGGGAGCGATGGAGCTAAATTTTATGGATATTTAGGAGCATTTAATGCATTTATAGTTATTGTTTCTACTCCACTTTTAACTCATAAAACTAAAAAACATAATGCTTTGAATATAATGTCGCTAGGTGGAATATTGTATGGAATGTGCTTTTTAGTTTTAGGTTTTTCAAAAGTAATGCCTATGTTTTTCATAGCAGTATTCTCACTTACAATTGGAGAAATTTTAATTGCAATAAACAGTTCTGCATTTATAGCAAATAATACACCTCCTTCACACAGAGGAAGAATTAGTGCGATAATTCCTATGATATCGGGAGCTGGATATGCCCTAGGACCTATGATAATGGGTAAAATTATTGATTCAAGTGGTATTTTCTTGGGATGGATGATAGTTACAATTGTATGTTTTGTCGGAGGAATTGGAATGATTTTTCTTAAAAAACTAAATGTTAAATAAAAGTATATAAACATATTAAAATATGTATGTAAATAGGTAGACTTTAGTCTGCCTATTTTTATTGTAAATAAACAAAACTTAAAAATACACTTGATTTAAAACCGTACTATGTATATAATACAGATATAAGGTGTACTACTGAAATAATACGGTGATACGGAGGTGGTTAAATGAACTTTACAGCAAACGAAAAAGAACCAGTATATCTTCAAATAGTAAAATATGTAAAACAACAAATAGTAATAGGCAATTTAAACCCAGGGGATGTTATTCCCTCTAGAAGAGAAATGGCAGTAAAAATAAAAGTAAATCCAAATACAGTACAAAAGGCATATAAGGAGATGGAAGATATGGGGATTATAAATACAGCTAGGAGCTATCAAAGCACTATAACATCTGATGAAAAAATAATAAAAAAAGTAAGACATGATCTTATAGATGAATCTTTAAAAGACTTTATAGAAAATATGAAAGCTATAAATGTTGAGAAAGAAGAACTTGTGCAAATAATAAATGATAGATATTAGGGGGATAAAAGTGTGATAGAAGTAAAAAATGTGGTGAAAAAATATAAAAAGATTAAAGCTCTTGATGATATATCCTTTAATATAAAAGAAGGAAAAATAACTTGTATATTAGGAATAAATGGAGTTGGAAAGTCAACTACACTAAAAGCTATAGCAGGGCTTGTAAGAGTTGACAAGGGAGAAATACTTATAGACAATGAAAAAATAAGTTCTAAAACTTATAATAAACTAGCATTTGTGCCTGACATAGATAGCCATTTTCCACAGCTTACTATAAAAGAAAGCTTTGAATTTATGAAAGAATTTTATATAAACTGGGACGATGAAAAAGCTTACGAAATGCTTGGAATATTTAATTTAAGTGATGATAGACTTATATCTAGCTTGTCTAAGGGAAACAAAGCTAGGGTTAAGATAATATTAGGTTTTGCACAAAATGCAAAATATACATTATTAGATGAGCCGTTTTCAGGAATTGACATATTTAAAAGAGAAGAATTTATAGGGGTTATGGCAAAATATATGAATGATGAGCAAAGTATAGTCATAACTACTCATGAAATAGCAGAAATAGAAATGATAGTAGATGATGTAATTGTTATAGACAATGGTAAAATAGCATTTGAGTTTAATGCTGAAGAAACTCGTGAAAATGAAGGTAAGTCTATAATTGATAAGATGAGGGAGGTATATAGGGGTGAATAAAATATTAACTTTATATAACATAGAATTTAAAAGAATATACAAATTATATTTTACACTATTAGGTCTTTTATTAGTTGGAAATATAGGTATTGTAGCAAAAGGATTATATAGGCAAGCAAACAGTGCAGCATTAAACGTAAAAGCAAAAGTTAGTATGGAGCTATTAAAATCACCATTAGTAAAAAATGAATTATTATTTAAGGGTGGAATTGATGACATATATTTATTTACTACAATTATACTAGGTATAGCAGTTATGTTTTGTTTAATATATTGTATTGTGATTTGGTATAGAGATTTTGTAGGTAAAAACAAAACTGCATACACATTATTTATGCTACCAAATAACAAATTTGCAATATATATATCAAAAGCTATGACTATAGTAGTTATGATATACGGAGTTATCATGGCACAGATATTATCGTGGATTATTGACGCAAATATAATAAAAATACTATGCAATATAGACATATATCAAGTTAAACATACAATACTAAATTCACAATCAGTACATTTAATACAGCCATATTTATTAGACTTTATAATGGTAGATGTAATTGGTGTCATATTAGCAGTGATAGTAATATTTACAGCAGTAATGATACAAAAATCTTTTAAAATAAAAGGAATGGTGCTTGCAATAATATATATACTAGCTTCTATATTAATTTATTGGTTTATAATTTCTTATGCACACTATAGCGATAAAATATTAGTTTTACATAGCATTTATTATATAGCATTATTTACAATATCAACAACATTATCTTATTATCTTATAAATAAGAAAATACATTTGTAAAAGGGGGGAACGTTGATGAATAAAAGATTATCAAAAACAGTATTAGTATTGACTATAGGGTTGATAGCTATTACTTGTATATATTTAGGAATAAGCAATAAAAGTAGTCAAAAAATTGTTGATATAAAAGGAAATAGACAAGCTCTAAAAGGTATGAATATAGTATATCAAGAAGATCAAGGTATTTATAAAACTAAATCAGTAAAAATATCAAAAGATAATTTAGAGGTAAAAAATTATGCAAAAGAAGTTCCACCTTTGCTTCCTTCAACAAAGCAAAATATAAAAGATAGAGATTTATTAAAATATGTGGACTGTCAAGCACCAACATATGAGGACGATAAAAGTAAAGGATATGTTCAACTAAATGAGAATTATGATGATTATTCAAGTGTAGTACAACATCAATATATGGCGTATGTAACAGATAAAAACTTACAAACTAATAAAATAACACATTATGATATACCTATAAAAGCTTCTATTAAAGATGAAAGTGGAACAGACTATTCTTCAGTGCCTATAAAATATCAAGGGCAATTATATTTAGCAGTTATTATAGATATACAGCCAAATTATTTTAGTAAAGAAGAAGAGCAAATATCTGCTAGTAAAGAATGTTTAATTAATGTATATAAACTTAATTTAGAAAATGAAAGCAGTGAGCAAATTTTCAGCCAAAAAATGAGCGATAAAGAAAAATTAGCATCTAGAGGAACTATAGCTTTTTCACATAAA
This sequence comes from uncultured Peptostreptococcaceae bacterium, assembly GCA_947072565.1. Classification (GTDB taxonomy): domain Bacteria; phylum Bacillota; class Clostridia; order Peptostreptococcales; family Peptostreptococcaceae; genus Romboutsia_D. The sequence goes on from CAMTIM010000008.1 coordinate 13,659, forward strand.
GATAAAGTATATATGACAATGAATAGATATAATGAGCTTGAAAATAAAAAATATAAAACAAAACATGATTTAATAGAATATGATTTAAATACAAATAAAATTAATATCACAGAAATGCCAACATCTATTAAAAATCAAAGTTACTTAGATGATTATTGCATAGATGGCAATAAAGCTAGTTTTATGAATTATGATTACAGCAAAAAAGAAAGTACAGATATATATAAGTTAACTATGGATTTAGATACTAAAAAGATTTTATCTAATGATAAATATACATTAAAAAATGAAAAATCATCTTTTAGAAGTAGTTTAGAAAAAGTAAAAGTAGTTAATAATAAAATTTATTTAATTACTCAAGGATATTCAGATGATGACAAAATTAATCAATCTCAAGCAACTGCACATTATGTACATATAAT
>CAMTIM010000009.1 GCA_947072565.1 uncultured Peptostreptococcaceae bacterium
TTCTTGTTATTACTTTTTGGTTATCATCTAAACCACAGTCATATTTGATTTTTAATGATGATTGGTTTTTAAGTTCTACTACATCAGCAGCTAATTTTAATTCTGGCATTTTAGTACCTCCTTTTGTTTTGATTAATTACATTGTAGTAGGTGGGCTGTGTTAAGTCCTAAAATATAGTTGAGTATTATTTTTGTGGAATATTTTTTATAAAAAATTAAGGATGTTAAGAGTTTTAAAAGATAGAAAGGTTTGTAGTTGAAGAAGGAGCAAAATCAAGTAGCCGATTTTTACACGTATTTCGGTGTCCCCTCTATATGACTCTTCAATAAATTTGTACTCATCTTCAGTTAAATGGCTTTTTAGATATCTATAGTCGCCTGCTTTTTCAGTTACTACATATAAATTAAGGTCTTTATCTATAAATATATTATAAGGATAAAAGTTTTTCCTTGAATCATCGTAATCAATGTAAGTTGAAAGCCAAAACTTAACTTTGTCATTTGAGACCTTATAATTCATATCGAATTCTTCTTTTGAAATTGGTGTAAATGTTTTTTCTTGAAATAATATAAATTAAATATTTATTTAATTTATATTAAAAAAACATTTAATAAATGATATAATAACTATTAAATAAAGATTAAATGTATTTTTAATATAAAGAGGAAGTGGAAAAATGGCTAAAAATCAAACAATATTAACACACATGAGTTTCAAAGGTGGAAGTTCAAAGACTTGCTTAAATTTAAATTTCATACAACAGTTTTGCTTTGATTATCCTGATAAAAAAGTATTATTTATAGATGCAGACCCACAATCAAATGCATCAGTATTTTTACTAGGAGAAGAGGTTATCCAATCAGATATATATACTTTAAAAGATGGATTAGAAACTAATATTAATCTTTCTAAATTGATTATAAAATCTCCATTAGATAAGTTTAAAAACTTAGATATAATAGCAAGTAATATAGATATGGTTACTCTTGAATTAATACTTAATACAAAGCCAGGTAAAGAATACACATTATTAAATTATCTAACAGATGATAAAAATATAAATGTTTTATCAGAATATGATTTAATAGTTTTTGATTTAAATCCTGCTATATCTGTATTAAATACAAATGTATTTATATGTTGTAGCGACATAATACCTATTATAAATTACGGCTGCTATAGTACATTAACTGGTTATGATCTTTTAGTAAAAACATACAGTGATATAAAAAAAGCACTTAGAATTGATAAAGATGATATAAGAAAACCAGTTGTAACTAAATTTGAAAAACAAGAAAATAATAAAATAAGAATGTGGCTTGAGTGTGCAGATAAAAAAGGAATACTTAAAAATACATTTAAGCAAACTATGAGAAAATCAGTTCATTATGAAAATTCGATTTTATATAGCGAACCAATAAGCGAGTATGTAAAAGTAAAAGAAAGAAAAATAAAAACTGATATAGGAAATGAAATGACTGAACTAATAAATGAGTATATAAAAGAAGATTTAATAAGTATTTAATAATTATTATAAATAAATTAAATATATATTTAAATAATATTAAACTTATATTTAATTGTAATTTAATTAACATTTAATAAAGATTAAATGTATTTTAAAAAGAAGAGGTATATGATATGAATGTTGAAAATCCAATGTTAAACAAGAAAAGTAGTTTACTTAATATAAAGCAAAAGATAGAAGAAAAATCAACAGGAGAAGAGTTTATAGAGCGTAAAAATAACAATATAAATGTATTAGATTTAATAAATAAACCTAAGCAAAAAGATGAAAAAGTTATGCTTGGTATTAAGTTAAAAAAAGAAATTGCTGATAAAGTTAAATCTTTTTCTTATGAAAATAACATGACAGTATCAGAAGTTTTAGAAGATATAGTTAGTAAAATGTTTAGTGAAGTTACGCTTAACGAACAAGCTCTAATGGCTTATGAGGAAAAGTATAAAAAGAAATCAAAGAAGTCTAAAAAATAGATTAATCAATTTATATAATATAGATATTAAATTAAAGTAGAGTCCATATAAAAGATATATGGACTCTACTTTAGTTTAGATAAATTGCTTGTAAAACGCTTTATATGTACTAAAAAGTAATTTTATGTTACAATTTACCTATAAATAATCGGATAATAAAAAAGCTAGGACCACGTCGGCAAACAGAAATCCTAGCTTTTAACAAGAACCCTAAAAAGATAAGAAATCTTTTTTAGAGAGTTTTTATATAGTTTTTATATAGTTTTATTTTCTATAGTTATTTTATCACATGGCTAAAGAACTGACAATATATATAAATAACTTCTCTTATCTTTTTTGGGTGCATTATCGGAAATAGGGGGAGTTTTTTTAATGCAAGCATTTAAATTAAAGGAAAATGATGAAGTTAACATAGATGAATCAAGGAAACATTTAACAAATTTACATAAAGACAGTGAAGGATATATAACTATTGCAAGTAAAAATCCTAATTATAGCCAATGGCACTATAAAAAAGAGGATTTACTACAAAAAAGCGATGAGATTATAAGCAGCATAAATTCTTATGTATCTCAAAATACATTTTATAGACCACAAAGAAGAATTGAAAATATAAAAGAGCTTAGAGCTATTTATATTGATATAGATTGTTACAACTCAAAATATACTAAAGATGCAGTTCAATATTTCTTAGAACATGACTTATATGGTCACAAAATACCAAGACCTAATTATTTAATAGATAGTGGGCGTGGACTTTATTATGTTATTTTAATAAAACCAGTTCCAAGTATGGCAATGCCTTTGTGGTATGCGGTACAAAGATATTTATTTAATTCACTAAAACAATTTGGAGCAGATGCAAATGCACTAGATCCAACTAGAGTTTTAAGAATTGTTGGGACTATGAATTCAAAGAGTGGAACTTGTGTTGAGGTTTTAGATGCATATGATTATGAGTATTCATTAAAGGAAATACAAGATGAATATTTACCTGAGATAAATAAAAAGAAGAAGTCAAAGGGTAGACCTAAAAAGATGGTGAGCCTTTTCACTGAATATAGCCTTTATTACTCTAGGGTTATGGATATAACTAAGATTTGTGAACTTAGAGATTACGATGTAGAAGGTCATAGAGAAGTTATTTTGTTTTTATATAGATACTTCTCAGCTTGCTTTACTGAGGATACGGATGAGGGGTTAAGTAGGGCTTTAGAGCTAAATGCTAAGTTTAAAAAGCCACTTCCAGAGAGTGAAATTGAAACAGATACTAAGTCGGCTACTAGGGCTTATCAAAATAGATTATATAAATATACCAATACAAAATTAATTGAGATATTAGATATCTCTTTGCAAGAGCAGGAGCATCTAATAACGATTATATCTGGTAAAGAAAAGTATAGAAGAAGTGCAGAGGTACAAAAAGAAAAGAAAAAAGCAAAAAGAAGAAATGAAAATGGATTAACTAAAAGAGAGCAAGATAAAAAAGATTTAATAGATAATATAGAACAACTAAAAGCTAAAGGTATGAAGCAAAAGGACGTTGCAGAAAAATTATGTAAGTCACTAAGAACAATAAAAAATTATTGGAGTGAGCTAAAGTAAAAGTAATCTTACGTATTTATAAAAATATAAAAGGTGCAACGAAACGTCCTCTTAGTATTGGGGTACTTTAGTACTGTTTCGCTTTTAGATATATAAATAGTGTTTTAGGAGGAGGTTATTATGGACGAAAAGAAACTTTGGTTAAAGATTAGTGGAAGTATCAATTATTATTTACAGTATTATAGTAAACGAATGACTGATGAAGAGTTATTAAAAGATTATAGGGAGTATGCATTACCGGATATGGATGGAGATGGTATTCATACTTATTTAGACAAACAGACTTTAGAAAGAATTGTTGTAGATGAAAATATGATGGACAAGGCTAATGTTGCTTTTATAGAAAGACTAAAAAAGAAAAGAGCTAAAGAAGTTATAGTGGAAGAAAAGAAAGTCTTAGCAAAAGTTATTGATTTTTCAAAGTATAAAAGATAGGTTAGTGGTCATTTTAGGGTTTTAGTATTGTGGGACTTTTCTTATGAATAGTGAAGAAGCGTTGTTTGAAAATTAGTGGGAGTAGATATCCTCTTTAATAATAAAGGAGATAAAATCAATATGAAAAATAAAAAACTAATATTTATTTTTTTATTAGTTGGAATTTTAATTGTAGCTGGAACTGTATATTATAAAAATAAAATAGAATGGCAGCATAATCCTGTTAAAGTTATAGAAAAATCTTTTGAATTTAAAAATAAGCATGATTATGATGAATATAAAAAGTGTTATAAATATCCAGATTATATACAAAAAGATAGTTTAGATAATATAAAATCTATAAAAATTCTATATTTAGATAAAGTAAAAGATGAAAATCAATATAAAGCTTTTATAGATGGTAATAACATTGATAAAAAGAATGTTGAAATATATAAAGTTAAATATAATGTTAAATTTAAAGATGCATCAAAAACACCTATAGACAATGGTGAAGATGAAATAGATTATATATTAGTAAAAGATAAAAATTCAAAGTGGAAAATTGATTCTTGGGGACGGTAACAATTTATAGAGTGGTTTTGGGGTAGCGTCTCCCTATTTTATAAATCATAAATAAGGTGGTGATATTTATCAATAAAAATAAAGTTATTTTGATTGCTTTGTTGTCAATTATATTGTTATTAATCATAATGTTTTTTAATAAAAATAATATTAGCTATAAAGATTTAAAGTCTATGAATATGAACCAATTGATAGATTTTAGGGATGAGTCTATTGATAAAAACTTAGAACCTCTTAGAGAATTCGGAGAAGATTCTTTTCAAAGGCGTAAAAATTCAATTTTAGACCCTGAGTTTGGACTGGTTGGATTTGTTGATAGAACATATTGTAATTTAACCAAAAAAGAAAAATTGATAAAACAAATCGAAATTGTTGACTATCAAAACAATATGAATGATGTGATAAATACAGATGGTGAATTCCTTGATGTGATAAATAAAAGTTATCAAATCAGTCAATATTTACAAGAAAAAGGTAAAAATCCTAAGTACTATGAATCGTATGATAGCTTAAAATTTCTAATTGATAATTTACAAGAACTATGTGACTTTGTTGGTTCTGATTTCTTAGAAGGCGCCATATTATCTATTCAAAGCTCAATTGGATTGCAAAGTAAAGAACAGCAGAAATCTTTGAGTGATGATCTCAAAAAGTCTTGTAAAGGTGAAAATTTAAGTGCTGAAGTAAAAAAAGCTATAGAATCTATTAATTAAAAAAGTAACTAGTGATTAATTATTATTTATGATGTTAGTATTTTGGGATCACTTTGTTTTAAATTAGTATATGGAAAGTTCAAATGAACTAACTTGAATGGAGTGAGTTAAAAAATGAGTAAGTATAAGGACTGGAAGATGATAGATTGGATTATAACAGGAATTGTAGCTATATCTTTTTTATCAGTACCCGATGGGCTTATTAAAGACAATTCATCTACAATGGTAACAGTTTTTGATTACCCAGATAACATTCCTATAATTATCGCAGGCGTATTTTTAATATATTGCTTTTTATCAGGGGCATATTGGATAATAAACAAAAAAATACCTATGGTAATTCATTATTGTTTAACAGCAACTGTATGTATAACCATTACTATGCTATATATCATTGCATATAACTCGGGGATGTGAAAAATCCAGTAAGAACAATAAAAAACTATGTATTTTATGATAGTTGAGGAGAGAAAATAATATGAAGAAAAGAACAAGTAAAGTAATATCATTTTCATTGGTAGGAGTGAAAACTTTAAAAGGTACTGAGGATGAAAAAATAGTTGAAGTTATAGATGGAAATACAATATCTACTTTAACTTATAATAAAAAAGATGAAATAACAAAAGGGATCCAAAATAATGATAATACAAATAATGTGCTAGAATATTTTTCTAGAGCTAGAAAAACTACAGTGAGTGCTGCAAATAGCTTGTGGAGTTCTTCAAAACATATGAAAGTTGCAGACAGATATTTTGCAATATTATAGTAATCTATCATATGCTTTATATGGTATTATAATATTTATACTTAGAAATAAGATATTAAAACTTGTAAAAGAGCCTAAAGAAAATGATAGAAAAATAATTAATACTCTTAGCATAATTTATATTGATGGAATATATTTATTAATTATTGTATTAGGTTTTCCGTGGGTTTTAATTGAATATTATAAATCGTAGACATTTTATTTATTAAGATGCCTTTTTTGCACATTTAGGATATATAACTAGTTATTAAATTGCAGTTTAGGGGCTAGTTATGTATTTGTAATAAAGTTTATGCCATTAGAGTCCAAATAAATGGATTCTAATGGCATTTTTACTAGATATATTTAAATGTATTTTTAGAGAATAGTAGTTGATTTACTTAGCTTATTGTTAAAATTATAAGGGGGCATTAAAAATGAATTCGAATTTGATAAAAATTTTAATAATTTGTGGTATAGTAATTTTAATTGCTATCTTACAGTTTTGTGTTAAACGTAAACCATCAGAATTACCTAGATTTTTATTAAAATGGATGTATACATAAAGATATAGGTATCTCGTTTTTAGATATAGTATTTTAGGAGGAGGTTACTATGGATGAAAAGAAACTTTGGCTAAAGATTAGTGGAAGTATTAATTATTATTTACAGTATTATAGTAAAGGGTTGAGCAATGAAGATTTATTACTAGATTATATGGAGTATGCATTACCAGATATGGATGGAGATGGTGTTCATACTTATTTAGATAAACAGACTTTAGAAAGAATTATTGTAGATGAAAATATGGTGGATAAGGCTAAGGCTGCTTTTATAGAAAGACTAGAAAAGAAAAGATCTAAAGAAGTTATAGTTGTAGAAGAAAAGAAAGTCTTAGCAAAAGTTATTGATTTTTCAAAGTATAAAAGATAAATTAGTGGTATAGAAACATAGGAAAAGTAATCATTTTAGTTATAGATTTTAAAATAAATTTAAATCCAGACATATGAATAAATCTATCCATATGTCCGGATTTAATAAGTATTTCGGTGTTTACCAGATACACTATTTAGATTTGTCTACTTTTTCAACTACTATATATTTTTGCCATTTTTGAGGTATTAAATTTAATAGTAATAAAAGAACTATATATCCGATAAAAAAAATAAATACTTTCACTGGATTTTCTGTAATTGATATCAAGAATCCAGCTACAGCAGAAAGTATAAAATTATATGTAAATCTATGAAAGTTATTTATAGGTCTATAAAGTGTATTGCAATAAGTACATTTTATATCACCTCGAATATTTGTAAACGACTTTAATTTACTTGTAAAACTTATTTTTTCTGAACACTTTTCACAATTAATCATTTTCCACTTCCCTATTATATAAAAATATATATTTTTATTGATTTCTGTAATTACAGTCCCAAACATTATATCCATTAACATTTTTTAATCTCACTGTAAATACCATCCCCCCTTTAAAGTTGGGAGTTAATCCATTAATTACTTTTCCTAATACCGGAGATATTACATATGCGAATGGTGATCCCAGTAAACTTGTTAATCCTGCAGCTACAGCCTGAGAACCACCCTTTTTCATTGTATTCAAAGTAGATTTCGATAAATATATGTCATATCCACCTTTAATCTTTACGGCTTTTGTAACTCCAGCATGGTATGCTCTAGCAGATCTTACATTATTATTACTATTATTATAAAATCCAGATTCTTTTAATATTGACTTATCAATTCCAGCTTCCTCGAATACTTTCAACATTTCACTATCTGAAATTTCAACAACTGTACCTTCAGGTACATTATCGTCAATCATTATAGGTTCAGTAGCATTATATGATAAATTATTTGTTTCACATGCTGATACTGTACTAAACATTGGTGTAGCAATAGTAACCCCCACTAATCCTAGTATAATACTTTTTGTTAAACGTTTCTTTAAATTCATAATATTCTCCCACATTAAATAAAATTATTGCTATTCAGCATTAATAACTTAACACTAATAATAATAATTGTCAAATTTTGGAAATTAATAGCAAAAAAGAATCTAATTAATCGAATTTTGAAAATTGAATAATTTAATTGAGTTATTATATTTTACTTATCTTCAAATATATTATAATTTCACCAGTAGATCCTTGATTAAAGATTTCATTAATATTTATATTTGTTATTTTTCTTTCATTGAATTCAGATTCACCTATCAATATCTTAATTTCTTTATCTTCTTGGTATATACTTAAAATGTGTTTTATGAAATATATTTTAAGTTTTTAAATATCAAACAGGGAGTAGGACCATAGCCGTCAACCTAAGTTTTTTCGAAATTTTAATCAAACTTTATTTAAAGTAAGTAAAGGTACCGTCAACAAATTAACGATACCCAAATTATAAAAATGATTAACTTAGTTTCATTTTAACTGAAAATCTTTACTTATTTAAATTTCGTTTTTTATTTATAATTTCAATAACTGCATATCCTATCATTACTAAAGGTGTAGCATACATGATAGTATTATGTATTAAAGGATATATTTTAAAGATTTTGTTTTCAGGAATTTTGTATATAAAATAAATAGTTTGATTCTTTTTATTTTTATCAGTTGAGCATATACCTCCAAAATATTCTTTACCTTCTCTCCATTTTCCATATTCAAAAACTTTATCTGAAGGTTTATTAGAAAATTTATAAGCCTTTTCTTCACTTGGATAAAGTCTTATAAATAAAATATCTTTTGATTTAATAAATTTATATAAATCTGTTTTATAGCTATCTATATCCTTATCTTTTATTATGAGACTTAACTCTTTACTAATTTCTCCCCCTTCATGAGACCAATATTGCCATCTTTTTTCACCAATTCTTTCGTCTGAATTAGTTAAGGTTGCCACCAAAAATAAAACAACAAATAATACGCATACGATTCTAGATATTTTTATAAGTTTATCTAATACTTTAGAATCATTTGAAAGTTTTTTTACCATATCTTCATCCTCCCTTAATAGTTCATCAAGAGAAATATTATATAAATCACTAAGTGCTACTATACTTTCTAAATCTGGGTAACTTCGACCTACCTCCCAATTTGAAATAGTTGTCCTAGATACATTTAAAATATTTGCTACATTCTCTTGAGTTAATTCTTTTTTCAATCTAGCTTGTTTTAGTTTACTTCCAATTGTCACTGTAACTTCCCCTTTCAATTTCAGTATGCAAAACTTTTTCTTATTAACCTAGCCAAGATTATGAACACCAGTAAAAAACACTATGTCAAGATTCTTCACATTCGCTTAATTTCAATGTTTTAGTAATATTTTCATTTTAAGTTTTTAATAATAATTAGTAAATATTTATTTGGATTATAATGGTATTTTTACTGGATATTTAAAATAATTTTCTATGTAAGTTTAGATATATAGTTGACATTAATATAAAAAAGAACTAGATTGATTGTATTAAAAATATCTTTTAAAGGGGATGTAGATATGGTAATAGTAAACATAACTTATACAGTTGAATTGAAGGAAATTGAACAAAAACTAAATGATCATATAGAGTTTTTAAATAAATATTATGCTAATAACAAATTCATATGTTCAGGAAGAAAGAATCCTAGAAATGGTGGGATAATTTTATGTAATGCTAAAAAAGAAGAGGTTAGTGAAATTATAAAAGAAGACCCATTTTATATTAATAAATTAGGGGAGTATGAAATCATTGAATTTGAAGCATCAAAAATTAATCATGAATTAATAATTAACCAATTAGAAAAGTTGTAGATAGTTTCCTTTAGGGCAAAGAGATACATGTGTAAATCAAGATATTTGAGTTTATAAGTAACCGAAAATAACCTGTATCTCGTGCTCTATCAAAGTAAAAATAAAAGCTGAAAATTATAGTAAAGAAGTGAGGCTCAGATTTGAAAAAGAAATTTAAATATATTATACCCGCAGTTATAATCTTATGTATGTTAGTATACTTGTCATTAACACCAACTGGTGCTTTAAGATTTGCAGTTTTAAGAAATGGTTATGTTATAAATGCTGCAAATCTTAAATTATCAAAAGATCCATGTAAAATGCCTATTGATATACAAATAAATCAAACTATCTATACTATTATTAATCCTCCATTTGAAGAGCAGACACAAACACCTTTAGAAAATTGGGTTATATCAAAATATGGTCCTTTCTATTGGGGAGAATATTATGGGTGGTAACAAGCTTTAATTGATTTTAAGAGCATTTTTACTAGATATGTTTAAATGTTTTTTTAAGGAGTAATTGAAATTTAAACTTTTTATTAAAGTCACTAATATATTTGATACAATAAAATTAAAAAGGAGATTCTTATGAAAAACTGCTTAGAGTGCAATTATCATTTTACTTTTATAGATAGACTAAAATTTCTAATCACAGGAAAGCTTACTTGTAAAAAATGTAAAACTACATATAAAATTCAAAACACTATTTATCGCTTTATATATCTTTTAGTTGTAAATCTTTCGTGTGTTTTTATTGCACCAATATTTGCAAATTATGAAGGTATAGACTTAAGATGGCATTATAGGGTAATTATTTGGATTTTTATTACTGTATTTTTAATAACTATATACGATTTAATCCCTCATAAATTACAAAAATATAAAGTAATAAAGTAACTAAATTGCTATTATGGATTAGTTATAATAAATTTAGTGTTTTCAACACTTGTAATATATACAGAAATAGAAAAAGGGTAAACTTAATTTTATTAAGTTCGCCCTTTCTTTGTTTTATTAACTTATAAAGCTATACTTTCCATTTTAAAGCTTATTTTGAACTAAATGTCCTATTAGTCATTAATTTTATTATTTTAATTCTAAGAGGCGTTTTAAGGGTACAGTCCATATCCAAGAAAGTATAAATAGATTCTTATCAAAGCTTTACCAAATAGCTATAAAAAGATTATATAAGCTTAATAATAAAACCCATAAAAGTGCTGAACCAAGTATTTTATCTTTTAAAACTTTTTTGCTTTGTTTATTATAGTTTAAGATTTTTATTTGGTATATTAGTCCAAATGAAAATATAGATACCGTTATTAAAACATTTATTATATTTTCTAAGTAGTTATTATATAGTGAAGTTCCTTTAATTGTTCCAATTATTAACCCCAATATACATAATCCAAGTTTTAAGTCATTTAATTTAAATTTAGTCTTGAGATAAATGATTGAAATCCTCCTCCGATAAATTTTCTATGTTTATCTTCTTTTGAAGTGTATTTAAAAGATATTGTAATGATAATTTATAACATCCTTGATTGTCCCAATCTTTATCCCTAAGATCTAGAAGTTCACTTGAAACAAAGAAATCTACTCTATGGGTTACGTATGGCTTAAACTCTACTAATGTAGACGCTAATTCTAATAAGGATTCTTTTTCGTCTTGATTAATCTCATCATATGTATATATGCTTACAACAATTAAATTGCCCTCATCTTCCCATTCAAATGTGCCATCTTCATACACTGGTTTTAAGTATTCAAAATCATCTAATGTTGCTGGACGTCTATAATCCTCTAAAACTAAAAAACCAATTTCACTACACTGATTTTCTGTACGTTTTACTATTTTAAATATCATATGATTTGATAAATTTAATTCTAACTGTAATAAAAAATAATGTTTTATCAACTCTATATTACCTCCGTATATTTTATATTAATAACAATAATGTAGCCCATTTATATATTTTTTTAGAAATCAGCCGATGTGTAAAAAACGGCCGGAAATTCTGTATACATATTGAAATTACTAGCTTTTGATTTTAAAAAATGTGATAGGATTGTCTGTAGGGCTACCTGTTTTTTTATAGTTAATGTATTACCTAATCTCCTTTAATGTTTGTAACACAATTTATTATATATTATAACAGTTGTACTCCATCATGGTGGCACACGGAGTATAATTTTGAAACCAAATAATTTTAAAAATACCATTCAGTCTTAAAATTCTACTATTCAATCAAAATATATTTACTTTTTAGATAAAAAATATATAGTCGAAACATCTGACAATTTTTAACAATGTATATAGGGGAGGCAATTTATGAAGAAAATTTTAAAATCATTAGGAACATGTTTTGGGTTATTAGGATTAGGTATTGGGTTACTTGGAACAAATGTGCTTATTGGAGGAGTTGTATCAATAATATTTTCTATATTTATTGAAGATTTTAATAAATATATATACGTAACAACTTTTATAGCCGATATTATTACATTAATCTTCGTTCAGTTTTTAATGTATGACAAAAGAATATTGAGTAAAACTACTTTTAAAAAAATAAATTTAAATACGGCAATAAATATTAGTTTATTTGGAGTTGGATTAAGTGTTATTCTTTTATTTTTAATGAATCTATTGAATCTATTTATACCAAGTTATATAAACGTTCAAAATCAAATACAATCTGCAAGTAATTCATTATTTCAATTAATTATAATTATATTATTAATACCTATATATGAAGAAATAATATGCAGATATGTTATTTTTGGATATTTAAAAGAAAAGTATAATATAGTATTTGCAGTTATTGCACAAGCATTATTTTTTGGATTAGCTCACCTTAATATTGTTCAAGGAATATACACTTTTTTCTTAGGTATAGCTTTAGCTCTAGTTTATATGTATTGTGAATCATTAGTGGGAAGTATAATTTTACATATAATATTCAACTTATGTGTATTTATGTTTTTAAGGTAAGTAAAACTGTGATTTACTTAAACCGTTGGAAATACTAGATTTATTTTTGAAAATTATATTACATTATTCTTCAAATAATGCTAAAATTATACTTAGTAAATGACAAAAAAATAAAAAAAAGTCTTAAATGTACAGTATTAAGCAAGACCTGCAAACACTGTGTAAAGAGTTAGTAAATTTAAAACTTCTTATTACGTATTAATATAATAATTATACAAAAAAATTATAGCTAATGAACTTATATGACTGTTTTCCAATACAATGGAGGACAGGCTTTTTTAATGTATAAAAATAGATCCAATATTAAATAGCAAGATGGTTTTATAAGGAAGAGTATTTGAGCAAGAGTAATGTAGACACCTGACCAGGAACACTATATAGCCAACTAAATACATATGTAGCCAATCCCATCACCATATCTATGTGTCTAGTACCACATAGATATGGTTAGGAAGTTACTCTACACTTGTTTGTAGGGTAACTATGTCCAATAACGGATTTCCTAAGGGGTTGGATAGGTCAGTAATTGAGAGTGAATAGGTAAGATTGTAAGGGCTTAGCAACTTGGACATGGTTAAATAAAATTAATCTATTAATACTAAATTATCTCCATTAAAATTCATCTTGTATAATTTAAATTCATGATTTTCATATGAAACAAAAAATACTTGATTCTCAAAAATAAATATATCATTACAATTTAAATCATTAAATTTTTTTATTTCGTTATTTTCGATATCTATCCTAAATAAATAATCATCTTTATAAAAAATATAATTTTTAAATATATTAAAAATAATTATATCTTTATCTAAATTAGCTAATTTTTCTTTTTTATAGTCAAAAATATTTATTTTAAAAAATGATTTTTTATAAATATCTAAATAATAAAGAAAACCATCTTGAACTACAGGACAACTTGTATTAGAATCTGATAATTTAACACTTTCATTGGTATTTAAATTTAATTCATATAGTCCATTTCCTTCATTTAGTGAATAGTACATCTTATCATTGTACACATTTACCCCAAATGTATTATCAACAATTTTACTTAATTCTGAAGTTTTTAAATTCATTTTATATGTAGGTCCTAAAGAGAAAAACATTTCATCATTTACTATACTCATATCATCGACCCAACCATAATCTTCACATCCACTAAAAATAATTTCATTATATAAAGTGTTAGGATTTAATTTATATATATTAGTAGTACTAGTATAATATATAGATTCATTATATTTAGTTATATATTTTACATCATGAATGTCAGAAAGCTTTATTTTTTTATTAGACTTCAGATTTCTTCTATATAATTTTCCATCATCAGAAGTTATATTACTATAATACATACTTTCATTATCAATATAAACTAATCCACTATTTACTATATTTCCATAGCTTAAAATCATATTATTTCTCCTAAAAAGTATTTTTAGTTAAATTATACCAAAAATACAGGTTGAACTTATAGGGTTAGAATCATATTCATCTAAAAACTCAATTAGATCTGTATTTAAATTATCAGTAAGACTTTTTTATACGATTTGTTTTAAATATTATGTGAGGGATCTTCTTAGTTTCTATTAAACTCTACGATTATACTAGATCATACTCTGTAGTATCTGTTACTACAATTTTAGCCTCTTCTTTTTTTAATAACTCCATACCATTTGGTTGGAATATATTCTTTTCTAATATTACATCCATAACATTTTTTATATCAGTTTCAGCTATTCCTTCTTTTGGATTATCGATACCGATAGATATTTTTTTATATTTAATATTAATATTTTCAATATGATTAATCATATCAATTACTCTACTACCTTCTTTTTCATAGTAATTAATAATTAGTTCATTATCATTATTCCATTTGACATCAACAGAACTTACTTTATCTTGAAAGAAAACCACATCAGAATCATAAATTCTTTTTTTACTGTCTTTAACAATGGCAACTCTTATATTGTTAGATACTGTTGCGCTGCCTCCATCTAAAAATACAACCGCTTTATATTCGTTATTTGGGGACTTTATTTCTTCAACTATACTAATACTTTTTCTGCTTAAAACCTCATGTTATCTAATATTAAAATATAGATATACACTAAATATTAAGGCTATTATTATAATTTTAGTAATCTTATTTTTCATGTTTTGATCCTTAAATTTTTGTAATTAAATAATAGCATATTTTAAATTTATATATTTTTCATGTGTTATGCTAATATATAATAAATGGAGGTAAATATGAAAAATTTGGATTTTTTTAATTATTACACTTTATGTTTAATGTGTATTTTTATATGTTTGATATTACCTAGAAATATTAGTTTATCTTTTTCAAAAGATTTAAATCAATATAATATAGATGAAAATCTAAAAATTTTAATAACTAAGATTAGATTTTTATTGATAGGCTGTTGTTTTATAATAGCTCAGGTTTGTTTTGATAATTTTTCTATTAAAATTATGATTATACCTACAATAATTATTTTTTGTCTGACACCTAAATTATTTTTAAAGAAGAAACTATAATTTTAAAAGTAAGCCTATTAGGGGTAAAGCCGGATGAACAAATTTTAAATCTAATAGCTAACTACTATTAGATATAATTAAAATTAGAAATACATATAGATTTAGACGCATTAGTTACTTTATATAATTAATGCGTCTTTTTATGTAGATGTTTAAGGTTTTAGTTTATTAAAAAGGAGAAAAAATTCTTTTACAGTTTTTAAACAGTTTTTAATAGTTTTTAATAGTTTTTAGAGGGTCTACACATATTGAAAATACTTACTTGTAGAGGTTAAAGGTACACAAGTTAAGAGCGAAAGGTACACAAGTTAAGAGTGAAAGGTACACAAGAATAAAAATTTGTATACCTTTTATATTTCATATGCTACAATTTACTTATTATAAATTATAAAAGGGGTACAATATGAGTAAAAAGGAAATTTTAATGCAGCCAAATAATATAATAAAAGGTAAATATACATGTACAGCACTTGAAAATAAGTTGTTTTATAAAATACTATTCAATGCGCAAAAGCAAAACAAAGATAGTTCTAAATATACTTGTATATTAACAAAAGATGATTTTAAAGATGTATTTAAAAATAATAATGACTTAACTCAAAAAAATATAAATGATATGCTTATAACTCTTCATCAGACAATATTGGAGTTTGATTATATAGATAAAGATACCAAAGGATTAATAACATACAAAAGCGGCTTGATAGGCGAGTCTAAATATATTCATGATGGTGATATATACGAAATAAATTTGCATGAAATTTTATATAAACATATAACAGACTTTCTACAAATGCAGCAAATTGGTAATGGATATACACCTTTAAACTTAGAATTATTATTTAGATTTAAAGGTGCATATACGCAAAGATTATATACTTTCTTTAGGCTATGGAGCAGAGAAAATAAAGTAGTTGAGGTTAAATATACTTTAGAAAATTTAAGATATTATTTAAAGCTTGAATCAGATATGTATACTGAGTATAAAGTATTTAAACAAAAGCTTTTAAAAAGAGCTTTAAAAGAGATAAATGAAAAAGGAAATATGGAAGTTGAAATAAAAGAAGAAATAAGAAAAAATAGAAAAGTAAATGAAATAGTATTTTTAGTAAAAGATAATGAAACACGCAAATACTTTGGTGAAAAATTAGATGCTAAAGAATGTATAAAAAAACCTGAACTTACTGAAATATCAGTAACTAACGAAATAGTAATAACTAATGAAATTATAGATTTTTATGTTCCTAACAAAAAATTATTTACACAAAAAACGTTAAGTGATTTTATGAAAGATTTTTGTACATATGATTTTAAAGATATTAATTACAAAAAGGCGTTGCAAGAGTCTATATTGATTACATTAGAACAAGACAATGAAGAAAAAATAAAGGCTAAAGCATATAACTATTTTAAAAAGACATTGAATAACAAGTTAGCTAAAGTTAATAGTACATCTAATAAGGCTATTCCCACTGTTAAGACTAGATTTCACAATATAAATCAATCGTTTAATAAATATAGCCCTGAGGAACTTGAGAAGATGCTTCTAGAAAGCCAAAGAGATAAATTTAAATAAAATAATAAAAAAAAGTCTATTTTTTTAAGGGCACTTGTATTTTTTTTTGGGGAAATATGATAGGGATGAATATAAAACATATTTAAAGGAGCATTGCTATTAATGCTCCTTTGTTGTGGTTAATATTTAATTAAATTCTTGATTAATTCTAAAGATGATTTTATATTTTCTTTTTCGATTTCACTCAAATTCTCTTTATTTAATTTGAACTCAAGGTCTTCTTTAAGAGATATAATATCATGAATATAGAAATTTTTTCTAAATTCTTTATTCATTAATCTATCATCATATTTTTTATCTTTAAGCTTTTTAAATCTATCTAATAGATCAGCTTTTCTTTCTGCTGGTATTTGTTTATTATCGTTATAACTGTTAATAACTAAATCAAATAATACATATTTATTTAAATCTGTATATTCATATATTTTCTCAAAATTATCCGTTAAAATATATGCATCAAAACATTGATTTTTTTTATTTTCCTCACTCCATAATTTATTAATTGTAAAGAACTCATTTAGTTGAGAATTTATATTAGTCATATATATAAATTCTCCACCTGAATTAATAAAATCATTAATAGAATCTAAATACTTAATTATTTTTATTTGTTTTATTAAATTATTTTTTTCAGATACGTTACTATAAAGACAATTTATAAACCCAACTAATTGATAATTATCATTCCCTAGAAATTGTCTTTTTTGTTGTTCATAATCGCTTTTTTCTAATCCTTTGAAGTTATCATCAATTAATTTATCTCTCAACTTAACTAAATCACTAACTGACATATTTTCATATTCTTTAGTTTCATAATCCCATGTATGAGTATATTTATCTTTATTACTTGAAGGGTTACATCCAACAAATATTAATGATATTACCATACTCATAAATATAATAATTGTTTTTTTCATAAAATCATCCTTTACCAAAAAAAATTTAATAAAACTGACTTACTACGATTAAATTTTTTTATTTGATCCTCTTTTTTACACTAATTTATTTATTTTGCATTTAATAGATCAATGACCTTGTTTTTCTCTGACGAATCAACAAAAAGAGAACAAGGTATAACGGCATATTGCTCGATATTTGGACCTAGTGCCATTATAACGTCTTTTTCTACTATAACATTTGAAATATCTTTATAGCATGTTTTTACAGTAACATTAGTATATGAATAGATCACATGATCTTCTTCAAATTTAACAATTTGCTCCTCTAGTAAACCAGGTTTATTTTTTAACATCTTAGCAACTATCTTAGATCGTTTTTTATCAAGAAACGACGGACTTAAGGCAATTAAAAAAATAATACCTCCTACTACACCAAAGGAAATAAAACCTTTAAATCCGTAAAATATTAAGAAAACTAATGACATCCCGATATATGTAAATAGCATAGCACGTTTCACTAACTTAACCATCCAAGCACGGCCACCGCCAAGTGTTTCTAAATCTTCACATTAACTATATCTTTCTAATAATTTTTTTTATAGTGTTTGTAAATATATGGTTAGGTAAATCACCATGTTAGCACCTATACACAACAATACATTATGCTTTACATAGTATAATATAAACCAATATAATTTCCAATGACAATGTTTTCTATGTTAAATAGTACTTAAGAAATTAAAAATAAGCCTTATTTTTTATACAATTTTGGGCTATTTCGATAGCCTTTTTATACTTATTATTATTTTAATATTCATCAGTAAATATTTTGTAGTTACCCATAAAACCTTCCATTCCTAGTGATATACTTTCTTTACCTTTTGTAAAGCAAAAACCTCTTCCTATTTGATCTACATCGTATCCTTTATCTTCCATGTATTGTTTAAAATCATCTTCACTTTTAGCTATGTATCTTAGTGGATTTTTAGAAATTAGCTCCACAGAGTTATCACTTTTTATTATTTTTACTAGTGCATTTAGACCAATTAATGGGTCTTCTATTTTAGATGAGGATGATATTGTCCATAATAGTAAGACAATACTCATACATAGTGTAAATATACTTATAATTGTATTTTTTAGTACTTTTTTCAAATTGATTTCTCCATTACTTATTATCTTAATTGTATTATAATCTAAGTTGTTATTGATAGCATTTTTATATTTAACTCCCAAATAAAGCTATTTTATTCCATGTTTACTTTTTTTATATAGGTATCCGCAATACTTATAACATTATCTAAAAAGGCTTCTTCTCCAAAAGTATTAAGCTTAAAAAACATAGCTTGGCTTCCACCGGAAGTAATAGCAGATAAAAACAAATCTTCACCTTTTCCTATCAATGTAATATTTAGGCTTACACGGTTACCCCCCATTGCACTATATCTTTCATAAACACGAACAGCACATAATACTCCACTATTCTCATAATCACTTACATCTTCACAAGTCGCAGAAACACTCTTAGCCAAAATACCATCTTCCATTATTTTTAAGAATTGCTTAAAATCTCCCTTAAAATGACGTTCACACTTAGCCATATATGCCTCCCCCTTTTTTATTTTATTATACTATAAATCATTATTAAATAACGTTTAGAGTGATATTTGATTTTATGATATTGTATACTTATATAAAAATTTCAAAATGATAAGTTTTAAAATTAAACTTAGTAAATATTAAAAAAATCAAGTTTTTTCAATATATTTAGAAACTAAAAGAGCCAAACTCTATTTTAAAAAGTTTTACTCTTTTTTATTATTTTGAAAAAGTAAAACTTGATACTACAGAAGTGGGGTCTACTTCTACATATTCAAAGTTCTCAACTTTTCCTGATAAATCTTTGAAATCTCCTCAAAAGTATATAATCCAACAAAACTTCCTTTTGCCATGTAATCACCTCATATATAACATCGTGAAATAAACTATAATGAATTTAGGGGTAAATACAGTGTTTGAGGGGGATAAAAAGGATAAAAAGTTACTATTTATGTTAAAAGATGAAAATGTAATGATACATGCAATTTATAATGTTGAAGAAGATGAAGAAATGCTTGAATTTCTAATTGATAAAATTAAATCGAATTCTAGTGATAAATTATTATTTGTCTATGAATATATAAAACAAGAAGGTTTTTAAAATATCAAATTTTTAAATCATATAATTATATTTCTTTTTTATCTTTTGCTTGCTCTTTATTTAATTTATTTGTTAATTGTGTTTCCAGTTCTATAATTTCAGCAAAAGTATTCTTTAACTCTCTAATCAATGGGTTGTTTTGAGTATCATAGACTTGTTTTAAAACTGCATCTTTCTCTGCTATTTTAAAAATGTCATTACCATACATTTTTTTAAACGTAGATATTTTATCATCAATCATTTCAGACTCTTTACTCAACTCTTTGCCTAAAATTCTAATTTCCTTTAACCCACTATTAGTTTTAGATATTTTTTTATTTATATCTTCAAGACTAATTTGTTCATCTTCACTAAGTAAAGTTTCTTTTTTGTCTTTAATTTCTCCGGTGTTCTTGATAGAATTGTTAACTTTAGTATTTTTGATTGAATCGTCTACTAAATCACTTTTTTCATCTTTATTTTCAACCATACTTTTAATTTCATTAAGCTGTGATAATTTATGTTCTAAAGATTCTTGAAGTTTTTTATTTATACTTGAATTGTATGTAGCATCTAAGTTTTCTCGAGCTAAGTGCTTAGCATTATTAAAAGCTTTAATTTCTTTTACTGATATGTCTGTTTTTTCTTTATTAGTAGAAGTATTGATGTGTATTTTTTGTAAAAAGTTAGTGTTGTAATTTCTTAATAAAAATCTGTTATTACTTATATTTGAAATGTTCATATGCTCACCTCCTTTCAAATATAATTCAATATAAATATACGGGTTATAAAAAATCACCTTTAATTTTGAGAATAAATGGTGAAAAATAAGCTGTTTTTAGTTTTTTTTAACTATCTACCTTGATAGCTTTAAAAAGAGAAAGCTCTATGTTATACATAAAGATTAACTTTTATAGAAGCCTTTTTAAAGAGTTTTAAAACTGTTACAAGGCATTTGTACCTATAAAAGCTTAAAACCTCACAAAGAGGAAACTACAAAGTATTTTAAATAATAAAAAATGTGAAGTAAACTCCACGTTTCATGTGTTAATAAACAAATTTAAATAACATTATTATATTTTGCCATACCTTCTCTAATAAATTCTGAAAGTATATCATATTGATTGTAATTAGACCTTTTACAAAACTTAGTAAATTCGTCTAATATAGTATCATAAACTCTAA
The DNA here is from genome assembly GCA_947072565.1 of uncultured Peptostreptococcaceae bacterium. Taxonomy (GTDB): domain Bacteria; phylum Bacillota; class Clostridia; order Peptostreptococcales; family Peptostreptococcaceae; genus Romboutsia_D. Next base: position 21,222 of record CAMTIM010000009.1, read on the forward strand.
ACGATCTATTAATAACTTTACCCGATAACTCACATTTTAAATGCTTAGTTTGTACATCTTTACAACTGAAAACCTTAGTTACTATTTTCTATAGTTATTTTATAACATGGCTAAACAACTGACAATATATATAACTTCTCTTATCTTTTTTTGTGCATTATCGGAAATAGGGGGAGTTTTTTTAATGCAAGTATTTAAACTAAAGGAAAATGATGAAGTTAACATAGATGAATTAAATAAATATTTAACAAATTTACATAAAGACAGTGAAGGATATATAACTATTGCAAGTAAAAATCCTAATTATAGCCAATGGCACTATAAAAGAGCAGTAAAAGAGCTATATGAAAAAGGATATAAGCAAGTACAAATAGTTAAAGACTTAGGATTAACAAAGGGAAGAGTATCTCAAATTATAAAAGAAATTAAAGCTAAAAAAGTTTAATGAAACGTCCTCTTAGTATTGGGGTACTTTAGTACTGTTTCGCTTTTAGATATAAAAATAGTGTTTTTCTAGGAGGTTATTATGGACGAAAAGAAACTTTGGTTAAAGATTAGTGGAAGTATTAATTATTATTTACAGTATTATAGTAAACGAATGAGTGATGAAGATTTATTAAAAGATTATATGGAGTATGCATTATCAGATATAGATGGAGATGGTATTTATAGTTATTTAGATAAACAGACTTTAGAAAGAATTGTTGTAGATGAAAATATGATGGATAAAGCTAAGACTGCTTTTATAAAAGTAATGTTTTTAATAGGAATTTACGTTGTTTTGTAGAATACCAAATATAATATGATTTTTCCATGTGGTAGATTAAGTGAATATAGGAGGTGTTTTATATGAAATTAAAACTAAGTGACTTACCTCCACAATTTGAAAATATAGCTGAGTACAATGGTTTTAACCACAAGGAATTAGCTATTAAATACAATATGTCTGAAAGTTATATACGCTCTATTATAAATAAACAAAAGAAAAGTGCTTAAAAAAGCCGCTTATCCAATTTATGGGTAGGCGGCTTTTTACTTTTTATTATTTAATTCATTAATATTTGAGCTTAAAGAGTTGATACTTGAACTTAGGCCATCTAGTTTCCCTTCGATACGTACCAATAGATACATTGTAACTATTGCGGGGAATCCTAAATTAGCCACGAGTTGCATTAAATCTAGTTCCATTGACTTATTCCTCCTATTAATCTATAAATATGCTAAGAAAGCCCCTCAGTAGCTTAGAGGGACATTTCTTAAGTGTTCCATGTGTTACGCAACTGCAAGGTCATATTCTGTAGTTTCTGTTTGAACTAGTTTTGCTTCTACTGGAGTTTTTAAATCTTCTCCGCCTGGTGCAAATATGTTCTTTTCAACTATTATATCCATTGCAGCTTTTATTTCTGCTTCTGTTAAGTCTTGTCTTGGATCTGTTACAAATAAACTGACCTTTTTCCAAAAGTTTGTTGAGAATGTCATTAAAAGTTTAGTTTCTAAGTTTTCCATTTTTTATTCCTCCTTTGTTTTTTATAAAGCTAATTCTGTGTTATCTTGTTTCATTATTGATATTTTGTCGTGTTTTTGAAGTGATATTAAAGTTTCGGCTACGTTGAACACATCAAGTGGTTTTGCACTAGCTTTCACATTTGAATAACTTCTTGTTCTTGTTATTACTTTTTGGTTATCATCTAAACCACAGTCATATTTGATTTTTAATGATGATTGGTTTTTAAGTTCTACTACATCATCAGCTAATTTTAATTCTGGCATTTTAGTACCTCCTTTTGTTTTGATTAATTTCATTGTAGTAGGTGGGTTGTGTTAAGTCCTAAAATATAGTTGAGTATTATTTTTGTAGAATATTTTTTATGAAAAATTAAGGATGTTAATATGTTTAGAGTTTTAAAAGATAGAAAGGTTGATAGTTGACGAAGGAGCAAAGAGCGCTCCTACCTCAACTATCTTTATTTATGTGCTGGGGTCAAAAGCTTTAGGGTCTAGTCTGACCTCACAGATAATAGCTGGGAAACGCTATAAACTGTGATGCCAGACTAAAGACCTGGTGCATTGGTTATTTATAAGTTTTTTGATTAGATTTAGATTTTAGATTTAGTAATAATATTTTTATATAATTTAATTCATTGGTGATATAGCTATTGTAGTTGATATAGCTGATTTTGATACTTTGGGAGTTTGGCTTCGCCAACGAGCTTTTCGTTGCAATCTTTTTAGCAAAGAGCGCTAAAAAGGATTTTCACTACAATCTCTAACTCAAAACCATTTTTGAATCTAAGGTTTTATTTAGTTTTTAAGTGAATTGGTTTCTAATTAGTTTTATTGGTTATCCAAAATATTGGCCTTTGGCCATGCCCCTCTGACTAATACTCAACGCACTCACACGACTCACTTCTAAAATACTTCGCAAACATCATATTTCATATCAAGTATGCTTCGTATATTATCGTTCGCATGTGTTCGTAGCTTTTGAGTATAGCCATTTGAGCAACGTGTTTGCGAACCACTTTACTGCCCTTTCGCCCAATGCCCTGTGTGTTTAGTTTTTAGATTTTTTTCCATTGATAGTTTATGGACCTCCACGTTTTTGATAATGTATCGTGTAAATATTTTTAAGTTTATACTTTGTACTTACTACATGAGCACAGTTACTTGGTGTCGGTATAAAGTTTATCACTTGATATTTCGCATTGGATAAAACCATTGCTCCGCTATCCAATGCTAGTCTATATAGCTTTTAAGAAAGTATTTTATAAAAAGAATTAGATTTATTTAAAATATATAAATGTCACGCAAACAGGACATTGAAAAACTAATAAATATAAAAATAATGTCTCGTAAACGTGACATTATTTTTTTCGATTAAGCCTTAATTTGTCACGTTTGCGTGAAAATAAAAATGGATTTATTTTGTTTTGTAGAATATATAAAGCATAGAAATTTTAAGGGGGAAATGTTATGGCAATTGGGAGTTTTAAAGGGTTGTATACGTTTTTAGATATAGAAGAAATATATGGAATAGATGCTTCATGTTTGAGAAAAAAGGTGGCTCGTGGTAAGTTTGTTATCGATGAGGATATTAAAAAAATAGGGACAACTTGAATTATTACAGAGCAAGCTATGATTAAAAATTTTGGGATTTTAAAGTTTGAGGAGTATAAAGATAAAAAATTAAAAGAAAAATCTCAAATGAAAAAAATTAATTCTAAAAAGTTTAATAAAAATAAAAAAGTAGATAGTATGAATGAGAAAGAAGAAAAAGTTAATGACAGCTGGTCAAGTGGAGTTGTTAAGGGGCTAGAACTTAAAAGTTTCTCATTTTAAAATTGTAGTTAATAATATAGAAAGTAAGCAAGTAGCTTACAACTTGTAATATATCTGTAATATAGAAAAAGAGTTGAGTTAGGAGTGTTTTTTGCTCCTTCTTCAACTCGTTTTACATTGTTTATCATATTTTATATTTTCTTTAAATTTTTATAGAAAGTTATATATGAATCTAATATATAATTTAAAAACTCCTGTTGGTTAATTCCTTTAGGAGAAAGATCCTTTGCTATTTCTTCAAATTCTTTTTGGATTTCTACATCTATTCTTAAGCTTTTAACTTTGTATTCTCTTTTTTCTTGTTTAAATTTATAGATATTATTTACTATATCATCAATATTATTGATTTCATTTGGGTTATTATTAACCTTATTATTTTCAATTACATTCTTTAATATATCTATATTTTTAAGTAAATATCCAAGGCTATCAGAGTCTGTTGGATTTAATGAAAGAGCATTGATTTCACTATTACTATGTGTAAGCTCATTGCTTACAACCGTATCTTTGTCGGACGCATTATTACTTTTGGGTGATATTTTTTCTTCGTTAATTTCATTTGTAAGCTGGTCGCTTACTGTAAGCTTACTGTAAGCTCGTCCGTTTATTTCTTTATTATGTATAATATATTGATTAAGGTCTTTATCAAATATATATCCTTGTTTTATAATTCTTCCGCTAACTGTACTCCTTGCAATTCCAATGTTTTTACAAAGATTAGTTAGTGTTATTCCAGTTAATAATTGATTATTCATGTAATCAATTTGGTCTTTTATTGATAAGTTATTAAAGTCGTCCTTATTCAAAATAATTCACCTCCCCATAAATTACAACTTGTAAGATGCTTGTAACAAGTTGTAAGCTATTAGTAATATAATAGCTTATTTTTGATGCGACCGTAGTATAATTTGTGTTACAATTAATAAAAAAGATTATTTTTTACAATTAACCTTATTCCATAAATAGCGGCTAACTATAGGTGGAACTTCGAGGTTAATTTTATTTTGTTCAATTTTACCATTATAGATATAGTTTCCTATATAAATTTTATTTGCAAGTATATAAGAAATTCTTTGTTTATTAAAACCAAAGTTTTTACCTATCTTTTCATATGAAAGACCCTTGCATCTTAGTTTAAATATTTCTTTAATAATAGCTGCTTCATCGTTGTTTATTATTAAAGTATCATTATTTACTAATTTGTACCCAAAGGGGATTCTTCCTCCTGGAAATAAGTTTTTAGAACCTTTAGATATTCTTCCTGAGTGTGTTCTCTCTGCAATTAGTTTTCTTTCAAATTCTGAAAAACTTCCTATCATTTGCAAAAACAAAAGTCCTTGAGCTGTTGAAGTATCAAACTGTTCTGTAAGTGATACAAAGCCAACTTTTATTTCTTGAAGATGCTCTATCATAACCATGAGGTTTTTTAAACTTCTATGAATTCTATCAGCTTTATAAACTATTATTGCATCAATATTGTTTTCATTGTTTGATATAAACTCCATCATTTTATTGTAATCAGGTCTGTCTGTGTTTTTAGCGGACAAACCTTCGTCAATATAGGTTTTAACTATATCTATGTTATGAAGTTTGCAGTATAATTCGATTTTTTCTTTTTGAACTTCTATAGAGGTGTTGTCAATTTGTGATGCACTAGATATTCTAAGGTAACTTACTACTTTTTTCATTTTATATATTAATTAAAATCCAAAAGTTGTTTATATTCTTCTCTAAAATCTTCTAGGCTCTCTAGATACTTTGTTAAAGGATCATAGTAGTCTACATCACATAAGTTTAGACTTTCTCTATATAAATCTTCACTGTCCCAAGATACTATTTTTATAGGTAGATTGTTTTCAAGCATTTGCTTTAACATAAGGAATCTTCCTATACGACCGTTTCCATCTTGGAATGGGTGTATTAGTTCAAATCTATGGTTAAAAGCTGCTATATCTTTTAATTCTATTTTATCTAAATTGTAGTACCACTCTAGTAGTTCATCTAGTTTTGGTTGTACTTCAAATGGTTGTGCAATTTTTGCTTTAGTTCCTATTATCATATTAGGAATTGTTTTATAGACTCCTGAATATCCTCTTTCATGCATTGTAGTATTAAACATAAGTCTTGAGTGTAGGTCCTTTAAAAATTGGTCATCAATTTTAGTTTTTAAGGTTTCAACAATCCTATCAAATACATAACTTGAGTTTACTGTTTCTTGAACATCATCTAATGTATGTTTTCCTGTAACTACATTTTTATCTAATAAAAGGGCTAAGGCTTCTGTTGTAAATGTGCTTCCTTCTATTTTGTTTGAGTGGTACAAAAAGCTATGTTTTAAAATGCTGTATAAGGAGTTTTTAAGGTCCTTTGTTTGTAGTAATGCTTCTATAAAGTTTTTACTCATTTTAATTAATACCCTCCTTATTTTTTTTATAAATTTATATTGTTAGTATACCCTAAAAGTCAGATAAATTGACATTTATCTGACGGTTGATTTTATTATAATACGCTAAAGTGTTGTAACACAAGGCTTAGACGAATATATTATGTATAAATATTTTATAACCCTTGAAAATTTAAGGTTAATTCTGTGTTACAAAATATAAATCTATTTTATTACATTTCGTCTAATGTTCAAACAAATACTTTTATAAAATTAAAAAACTACTCTCTAAAAATTTAGGAGTAGTTAAATATTGTTTTGATATTTTGTTAATCCTTCTGCTATAAATTGAGTGAGTATTTCTTGTTGAGTAAAATTAGAATTATTACAGAAATCTATAAACTCAGATAAAACACAAGTGTGCAATCTAAAGGATCTAGATGTTAATTTGCTATCTCTTCTTTCACATTCAAGGGAAAGATTTTGGAATTTAATTTTTGTTATTAAATTATCGATTGTTTTTTCGGATATCTCTGGAATATGAATTGTAGTATTTATATTTTCATATTGATTATAAAGTTTATTATAAAAGTAACTATTGCGTTTAAATCGATCTCTAATTGTGCTATAAGAAATTTGTATAGACTTGCATATTTGGTTTATGTTTTTGCCCCCGTTTAGTTTTAAATTAAAATATTCGATTTGTTCTTCGATAGCTAGATGATTAAAGTTTATTTTAGTCATTTTATACCTCCCCCCAAGTGGAATTTTAGCATAAGTGTTAAAAATTTACAAATTAAAATAAGTCTTAATTTTTGTTTTCTTAAGTGTTGATTGAATTTAGTAAAGGTAGGATAAAATAAATATAAAAATAGGAAATAAAAGATGTTTTGGACAATTGTACTAAATTTTAATTGTCGTAAATTTGTAATCTCTTTTCAAGTTGTTATTTATGTTATAGAAAAAATATTTTAAATTTAAAAAATCATTGAAAAGTATAATATTGGATATGATTTATAATTATAGTATACTTAATGTTAATTTAAAAAATAAATTAACATTAATAAATGAGATACGTATTATAGAGGAGGAATAAATTATGAGTACTAATGAATATGAAAATATATTTAAAGCATTGTCAGACGAAAAAAGGCTTAATATCCTTGCTTTTTTAAATAAAAATGGTAATACATGTGTTTGTAAGCTTGTAGAAACTTTTGACTTATCACAGTCTAAATTATCATATCATTTAAAATTATTATTAAATGCTAACTTAATAAATAAAACATCGCAAGGCAAATGGAATTTTTATGATATAAATTTAAATAATTTGAAGAATGTTTTATCAAATGAAGTTATAAATGATCTATTTCAGCAATATCAATAAATATAAAATTTATTTTTTTGAAATTCTAATATCAATTTTTTTTGATATTACTATTGTCATATCAAATTTTTTTGATATAATAAAAAGTGTAGAGTGATTTCAATTATATTTTATGAATTTTATAAATCAAAAGATTTGATAAGGGGTGAGATAGTTGTTTGATTGGATCAATAGTCAAATTTTAAAAATGGAGTGGTTATCTAATTTAATTACTTTATTTGTTGAAAAAGTACTAAAATTAGATGTAAGCAGTAGAGTTGGTGGAAGCGTTCAATTTTTCTTATATGATACTGTGAAAATATTTATACTTTTATCAGTATTAATATTCTTAATATCATATATACAAAGTTATTTTCCACCAGAGAGAACTAAAAAAATACTTTCAAAATTTAAAGGACTTATAGGTAATACAATAGGAGCTTTATTAGGTACGATAACTCCATTTTGTTCATGTTCAAGTATTCCTATATTTATAGGGTTTACAAATGCAGGACTACCACTTGGAATTACTTTTTCTTTTTTAATTTCATCTCCATTAGTGGATATAGGGTCATTACTTATACTTATGTCTTTCTTTGGAGGTAAGATTGCAATAGCTTATGTTGTTATAGGTTTAATTCTTGCTGTAGCAGGAGGAACTATTATAAACAGCATGAAATTAGAGGGTGAAATACAATCTTATGTAAAAGAAATGCCTAATGTAGATGGCGAAATAGAATCTCTTACAAGAAAGCAAAGAATTGATTATGCAACTGAAGAAGTAAAAAACATAATTAAAAAAGTTTGGATATATATATTAGTAGGTGTAGGTATAGGTGCTGCTATTCATAACTGGATACCACAAAGTGTTATAGAATCTATATTAGGAAATGATAATCCATTTGCACCGATACTTGCAACAGCAGTTGGAATACCGATGTATGCAGATATTTTTGGTACTATTCCAATAGCCGAAGCATTATTCTTAAAAGGAGTACCTATAGGAACAATATTAGCATTTATGATGAGTGTAACAGCACTATCTCTACCATCTATAATAATGTTATCAAGAGTTGTAAAACCTAAACTATTAGCAATATTCGTAGTTATAGTATCAGTAGGTATAATGCTTATTGGATATGGATTTAATTATTTTTCATATCTATTAGTATAATAAAATATATGGAGGAATAAACTATGGAAATTAAAATACTAGGATCAGGATGTTCAAGTTGTAATGATTTACTAAAAAGAACAGAGCAAGCAGTTAAAGAATTAGGTGTTGAAGCAAGTTTTGAAAAAGTAACTGATATGAAGCAAATAATGTCTTTTGGAGTTATGAAAACTCCTGCATTAGTTGTAGATGGCAAAGTTAAGGCTAGTGGAAGAGTTCCATCAGTTGAAGATATAAAAAATTTATTAAAGTAATCTAAATAAAAAACTTAAATATGCACAATATATAATAGTAAGTATTAAAGTGTATAAATGCCAATTTAATTGGTATTTATACACTTTTTTTATTTAATAAAAGTAAAAATAGAAATATAAGCAATAAGATTAATAATTTAGTCGAACGATAAATCAAATTTTTTTGATTTAATGGTTTACAAAATATAGAAGTTAGCATATCATATGAGTATAAGTGATTATGATAATATAAAAGAGGTGAAATTTTGGAACTAATACAAATGCTAAAAGCGCTAGGCGATGATACTAGAATAAGAATAATCAATATACTAAGTCACGGATCACTTTGTGTATGTGAAATAGAAGAAATTTTAAACATTACTCAATCAAATGCATCTAGACATTTAAATAAACTAATGAATGCAAAATTAGTAACTTACTATAAAGAAGCAAAATTTGTTTATTACAAAATAGATGAAAACACAATAGAAAATCATCCATTTTTAAAAGAAATCATAGATAGTGAACTATCGAAAATAGAAAACTTAAAAAATGATTATAATAATCTTAAAGCTTTTAAAAATGAAGGAATGAACTGTGAAACTATTGCACAAAGCATAAAAAATCAAAAGGATATAGGATAAGGAGAAAATCAAATGAGAATAGCAGTTATATCAGATATACACAGTAATATGTATGCACTAGAAGCAGTTTTAGATGATATAGAAACTAAAAATGTTGATTTAATAACATGTACAGGTGATTTAGTAGGATATGGAACAAGACCAAATGAAGTAATAGAAACTATAAAAAGAAACAAAATATTAACTATAATGGGGAACTATGATGATGCTATAGGAAATTATAAAATAATATGTGGTTGTGATTACCCAGACCCTAAAGATGCCGAAAAAGCAGGCCTTTCAATGCACTTTACAGGTCAAGAAACTACTGACGAAAATAAAGCTTATCTAAAAAATCTTTCTAAAGAAGTTACTATTACTTTTAACGAAAAAACTATAAGATTTGTTCATGGTAGTACAAGAGTTATAAATGAATACTTAAAGGAAAACTCTAAAGAAGCGGATGAAGTTATGGGTGAATTAGTTGAAGACATATTAGTTTGTGGTCATACTCATATACCATATGCTAAATACTATGGAGAAAAATTACTAGTTAATGCAGGAAGTGTAGGTAAGCCAAAGACAGGAAGTCCTGATGCAAATTATGTAATAATAGATATAAAGAATTCTGATGAAATTAAAAAAGAAAATTCATCTGTAGAAGTTGAAATAGTAGAAGTACCTTATGACTTTGAAAAAGCAGCTAAAGAAATAGAAAAAAATGAAATACTACCAAATGATTTTGCAAGGCTTATAAGAGAAGGTAGTTCCAAATAAACTTAATTATATATTTAAATATTTGAATTGAATTATGTAAAAGAGAAGGAAATAACAATGAGTGATAAAAAAAAGGCAACAACAAGTATAGATTTAAATAAAGATAAAGTTGATGAAGAAAAAAGTCAAGAATTTGATTTCTTTCAAAAGCACCTAACTATATGGGTGGCATTTTGTATAATCGTAGGTACTTTAATACGAAAATTTAGTTTTAAATAAATAGGGAGGAATAATAATGAGTAATAAAAAAAATAAGCCAGGAATAGCAGCAAATATTTCGGCTAATGAGAAAGAAAAAAGTGGTGGGTTAGGCTTTTTTGAAAAGTATTTAACTATATGGGTAGCACTTTGTATAGTAGCAGGTGTTTTAATAGGAGTATATCTACCTCAAATACCTCAAACTTTAGATAAGTTTACTTATGCTCAAGTTTCTATACCAGTAGCAATCCTTATCTGGTTAATGATCTATCCTATGATGCTTAAAATAGATTTTACATCAATAAAA
>CAMTIM010000010.1 GCA_947072565.1 uncultured Peptostreptococcaceae bacterium
AGTTGATGGTATAGATGCAATAGTTTCAGGTCATACACATGAACAAATAACTCAACATGACTACAAAAATAAATCAGGAGAAAATGTTATAGTTACTCAACCTGGTAAGCATGGAGAATGTATTTCTAAGATAAACTTTAAGTTAGAAAAAGACGATAAGGGATGGAATGTAGTTGAAAAATCTAGTAACATAACACAATTTGAAAAAAGTAAGAAAGAGCTAAATGAGCTAAGTGATAAATATGGAGATTTAGCTGAAGAAATTATGAAATTGGACTCTAAGGTTAAAGAGGTAAGTTTATCAAATTTAGTACCTTTTAAATGGGATAAAGCATATGCATTTAAAACAGGTACTCCTAGAGATAAAATTTATGATACTGTAGGATATAAGTTTGAAAAAATAACTGAAACTGAAGGTGATGATATGATGCAGATTGTATTTATGGATGGTAAAAAAGTTGCTTTCTATTTATATGGTGATGAAGAAAGCATGATGTATAGTATGAACTTTGATAAATCAGAATACAAAGATAGTATGATTATGATTATTCCTAAAGAAAATGATAAATTTAAAGTTGAAATGGGCAAAGAAAATCCTATAACTCACGTACCTGCAATTAAATTAAATCATTTACCTAAATAGAAAATTCAAATGTTAAAACCCTCGAGACATTATTGTTTATAATGATATTATCTCGAGGGTTTTTATTTAATTTAAATATATATATGCTTGTATGCGCTTAAATTACTTATATTGATTTATATACTAGGATAAATCAATATAAGTAATTTGTATTAAAAATCATATTATAAATTTATAATAGTTTATAATATGATTTAAAAATAATTTATATATAATTTAAAATATAAATCTTTTTATAATTTATTTTGAATGTAAAGACTGATTACTTAATTTTTATAAATTGGTATTTTGCATAATTCAAATAAAGATATTGAATTATTTCATTTTAAAAGCTGATTTAAATACGTATATATTTACTACTAAAATAACTAATATATAAATATTGACTGCTAAGGTACCAAAAATTGAAACAATAAAGTGAATACCTGCCATAATAAATATTAAAATGATTATTAAGTAATTTTCTACTATTGCATCATTTTTTTTAAGTACATTAATTTGGCGAGAAAATGGTATACTTTTATCAAGTATTTTGAAAGTGATTATAGTTATAAATATACTAACTAAAAATATAACTACTATATGTTGTATTGTACTTGCCTTATAAAAATATACAAAAATTATACATTGAATTAAGTAAAGAGGTATTATTATATTAACTAACCAAGCTTTAATAGCTGCCTTATGAACAGCCATTTTATTTTTTATATGTATTGTTGTATATATATACGATGCTTTATAATTTTCAGAATATTTTAACGCTATCATTATTACAGGAATTGTAATTAAACAAGCATATAAAAATAGATACATATATGAACTTATGTATTTTTCATTTTCACTAAAAATCATATAAATAGGAAATATATAATTAGCTCCAATAGTTGGATATACTCTAAATTTAAAATCTCTATCATTTCTTATTATACTAGAAACAAAATTAAAATATATTCTTTCTTCTTTATCTTTACACATAATCTTACTCAATTTCATTGTTAAATTAAACTTTCTTTTATTTTTACTTGAACCATCATTATTAAGTTTTTGAAGTTTTTTTTCAAATAGTGGTGTAAGCCTTATATATATTAAAACTGATATTACAGGTGCCACTAAAGCTAGAAAAGAAAGTATCAATAATGTTTCATTTTTATTTCCTGTTGCTATTATTTCAAGTGGAGCTGCAAACCAAAAAGGTGGTAAAAGATAACTTATAGCCCCTAGATCAATATTTTCAAATAGATTTATACTTTTAGATATATTCATTACAACTATATAAGCCACACTAAATAACATTGTAATTCCTATTTGTATAATAGTAATCGCATCTTTAAGTTTTTCTCCATTAAATAATTTTAATATCAGTAAATAAACTAGCCCAGATACAGTTATCATGAAAATATCTATAAGAAATATCTCTATTAAGAATATCAAAGAAAATACTAATCCATACTTTATTGATGCAATTAAAGAAAATCCACTTAATATTATACTTATATTTATCATATATATCATAACATGTGTTATTTTAGATGCATTTAATGTTTTTAGACTAATACCCCTAGTAGCTAATATTCCATTATCCTTTACATCCAATATTACAGATGAAAAATCTGACATAAATGTTGTAAGCATAAAAAACATAAACATTGAAAAGTAGATAGTCATTGCGACAAAAGTATTTTTACTATTTATTATAATAATCATCATAAAGAAACCAATAATTGCATATATTATTTGCATTATTTTATATTGATTTGAAGATTCATCAAAAAATTGACTATTCAATAGGTTAGATGTTTTCCTTGAATCTATAGTTAGCTTTGTACTTACTATTAGTCTCATAGTATCATAATCGACACCTAGCTTTTCATATAAAAATCTAAATTTATCAAGTATTTTTAGTGAAATAGATTTATTCATAATCTACACCTCTTTTATTACAGATATAAATTTTGATGCAAGTTGTTTGTATTCACTAAATCCTGTAAGTTGATTAAAGACTTGTTCTAGAGATTTTTGATGTACACTTTCTTTTAAATCATCAAAGTTTCCGTCTGCAACTATATCCCCATTATTTAGAAGTACTATTCGATCACTTAGTTTTTCTACAACTTCCATTATATGTGACGAGTAAAAAATAGTTTTGCCTTCATTTTTTAAACCTATCATAATTTCTTTTATTATCATTACACTATTTGCATCTAATCCGCTTAGGGGTTCATCTAAAAATAGTATATCTGGATTATGTATTAAACTAGATATTATAACGACTTTTTGTTTCATTCCTTTTGAAAATGATCCGATTTTTGAGTTATAAGATTCTTTTATTCCTAAGATAGCCATTAATTCATAAGCTTTTTTATCAACGATATCATATTCTAGTCCATAAAGTTGACCTATAAATGTTAAATATTCTCTAGCAGTTAAACTTTCATAAGTTTCTGCTACTTCAGGGACATATCCTATTCTTTTTTTGTATTCATCATCTCCATTTGATATATCTTTACCAAATATTTTAACTACTCCGCTATAACCCTCTACTAGCCCTAGTATTATTTTTATAGTTGTACTTTTACCTGCTCCGTTTGGACCTATATATCCTATTATAGTACCTTTATCTACTTCTAGATTTATTCCTTTTAGAACTTTTTTACCTTCAAAGATCATCTTTAAATCTTTTATAAATATTGATTTATCCATAATTCCTCCTCTTGGTAGTCGTAAAACTGTATATGATTTTATACAAATTATACCATATTGTTTATTTAAATTTGGAATAATATGGTTTATAAATTTTGGATTTCATATATTAATATGTCTGTTTATGTTAAAATTTAATTGGAAATTTGAAAATACTAGAAACAATAAGATTTAGATTTATTGATTTTTCAAGATATAAAAAATTAAGGAGAGAAATGGATGTTTAAAATTTTGATAATTGAAGATGATGATACAATTGCCTTTGGAATTAAATCATTTTTATCTAAAAATAATTATAAGGTTGTTCATGGGGAGAATTTAAAAAAAGGAAAAGAACTTTTTAAAGATGATATAGATTTAATATTGCTAGATTTGAATCTACCTGATGGATCAGGATTTGATTTTTGTCGTTATGTAAAAGAGATTAAAGATGTCCCTATTATTTTTCTTACTATCAAAGATGAAGAAAGTACTATGATAAAAGGACTAGATATGGGGGGAGATGACTATATTACAAAACCTTTTAAATTAAGTGTTTTACAATCTCGTATTACTGCTGTTTTACGAAGAACACTTAAACAGCAAATTAAAGAAGATGTTTTATGGTGTAACAATATTAAAGTAATAAAGTCAGAATCAAGGGTATATAAAAATAATCATGAAGTAGAATTGACAGTGAGTGAGTACAATCTATTGCTACAATTATTAGAGAATAAAAATCGGACTGTAACAAGAACTATCTTATTAGAAAAGATATGGGATGTTAATGGAGAATTTGTAAATGATAATACGTTATCAGTAACTATAAAACGTCTTAGGAACAAGCTAGAAGATGATTCTTTTATTAAAACTGTAAGAGGAATAGGTTATAGACTGGAGGATTAAAGTTTATATGAATAAAAAAAGTATTAAAATATGGTTATTTAGTAGTTTTATATATATAACATTTTTTTGTATTATATTTGGTGGTTTTATTTATAAACAATCGGAGAATATGTTTTATGAAAAAACCGCTCAACTTATAGCAGCTGGTGCTAATGATAATTTTGATATTGAACAAGACTTGGTATCTTCGCTAAAAAATAAAAATGAAATAGATATAAATAAAGGTAAAGCAATTTTAGAGAAATATGGTTATATTGAAGATTCTAAAGTTATTTTTAACATTCATCAGGGATTTAGCAAAGTACTTACGGAGAGTGTGATACTAATTGCAGTACTCTTTTTTTACTTTGGAGGAACGCTATTAGTTTCAAATATCATAAAGCGTAAACGTATAGATGATTTAGCTAAATATCTTTACGACATAAATGAAGGGATTTATAGAATGAAGGCTCAGAATAAAGAAGATGATTTTTCAATTTTAGAAGATGAGTTATACAAAATTGTTATGATGCTTAGAGAAAGTAGCGAAAAGGAAAGAGAAGAAAAAGAAAATCTATGCAATAATCTTGCGGATATATCCCACCAACTTAAAACTCCACTTACGTCTATGTCATTGATGATTGAATTATTAGAAGATAGTAATATTGACGGGGATGAGGCCTTGTATATTGGAAGTGTTTCAGTACAGATAGAGAGGCTAAATTATTTAGTTTCATCATTATTAGTACTTTCAAAAATCGATGCAGATGCAATGTCATTGGAACATAAACCTATTAATATTTATGAATTGATATGTGTCTCTGTTGAGCCTCTACATTTAATGATAGATAGAAAGCAACAACAACTTTTTATTAAAGACAACAGTGATCTATTTTTTAATGGAGATTTTCATTGGACTAGTGAAGCCATTTTAAATATAGTCAAAAATTGCTCTGAGCACACACAAAATGGAGGAAAAATCTCTATAGATTATAAACAAAATCCTATATGCACGCAAATAATAATTGAAGATAATGGTAAAGGATTTGACAAGAAGGATATTCCTAAACTCTTTACTAGATTTTATAAGGGTGCAAATTCATCCAAAGATAGTGTGGGAATTGGACTTGCTCTTTCAATGTCTATAATTAAAAAACAAAATGGTGAAATTATTGCTTTAAACAAAGAAATAGGAGGGGCAAAATTTATAATAAAATTTTATAGAAATTAATTATCTCTGTCACTAAGATGTAAGATAGAAAAAGTAAAATAAAGTTAATCAAAGAAATAGTCAAATCATAAACTCTTTGAAAATATGGACTAATAAATAAAGGGGATAATATTTTGGAAATACTAAGAACTGAAAATCTTACAAAAACCTATGGAGTGGGGGACACAAAGGTTACTGCACTTAATAATTTAAACTTAAAAATAAACAAAGGCGAATTTGTTTCAATAATTGGAGCAAGTGGGTCAGGAAAATCTACACTTCTACATATGTTAGGGGGAGTTGATAAACCTACAGAAGGAAAAATATATATCGATGATACTGATATTTCATCAATGGATGAAACTAAATTGGCTTTATTTCGCAGACGAAAAGTAGGGCTAATATATCAATTTTTTAATCTTATACCTACTTTAACTGTTGAAAAAAACATACTACTACCTATGCTACTAGATGGTAGAAAGCCTAAAAGAGAAGAATTTAATAAGATTGTAAAAATGCTTGGTTTGAATGAAAGACTTAATCACCTCCCAAATCAGCTTTCAGGGGGTCAGCAGCAAAGGGTTGCTATAGCTCGTTCATTAATTTATAGACCTTCTATTGTTCTAGCAGATGAACCAACTGGAAACCTTGATAGACAAAATTCTGAAAGTATTCTTGAGATGTTAAAGGTTTCAAATAAAGAGTACAATCAAACTATTTTAATAATTACTCATGATGAAAAAATTGCATTATCAGCAGATAGGATGATTAGAATAGATGATGGTAAAATTGTTTCAGATGAGGTGATTAAGTAATGAATATCATGAGTGAATATACATATCACCATTTAAAAAAGAACAAGCGACATACAATTTCTATAATAGTTGCTATTACAATTGCCTCAGCACTTTTATGTTCACTATGCATATTTGTACATACTTTATGGGAATCAAAAGTAACCTCAACAATTGAAAATGGAGGGTATTGGCACGGTGAATTATATGACGCTATACGTGGTGATAAATTAAAATATGTAACAGAAAACCCAGAGGTTGAAACCACTATGGTTAAAGGGCAGTGGATTACTGCTAAATGTTCTGATACAAAACGTCCATATTTAATAATGAGGGATGCAGATTCAAATTTTTGGTCTGATATGAGTATTAAAGATACACTTACGAAAGGTAGACTGCCTCAAAAATCTGGAGAAATTGTTGTATCAAAATTATTTTTCTTGGATAATCCTTCGTATAAAATTGGAGATAAGTTGACTATTCCCATAGGCAATCGTATGTTAGGTAATGAAATAATTCAAACCCAAGATAACAAACGATCAGGGGAGACTTTTAAGACAACAGAAACTAAAACTTATAATATAGTTGGAGAATTAGATGTTTCTGGGAGTTCTGCATATCCAGGATATATTGCTATGGGATACTTGAATCACTCACAAATAAAACCTAAAGATGAACTTACGGTTTATATGCGATTTGAGAAACCTCGTAAAATCTATGAGATATTACCTAAAATAGCTAAGTCTACGGGGTTAAAGCAGGATGAATATGGTAAATATAATATTCTTTATAACACACCTTTATTAAGTTTATATGGAATTAGCGATAAAAATAATACAAATGTTGAAGCAATAGTAGTACTAGCAACCGTAATAATAATGACTTTGCTAGTTATGGGGGCATTTATTCTTATTATCTATAATGCATTTTCGCTATCTGCAAATAGTAGGATTAAGCAATTAGGAATACTAAAAAGTTTAGGAGCAACACCAAGGCAAATTAAGCATTCTGTTATCTATGAAGGGTTTGTGCTGTGGATCGTTCAATTACCAATAGGTATCATGATAGGATATCTATTTAGTCATATAGTTGTTTTTAAAATCAATGAAATTCTTAGTGCTACAGAAAATTTTAGGAAGATAGATATTTCCTTCTCATGGGCCGTTGTTGTTTTTGCTATTATTATGTCATTGATTACGGTTTTAATATCGGCGTATATCCCAGCAAGAAAAGTAGCGAAAGTATCAGCTATCGTTGGAATACGTCAAAATAGCAATAATATAAAACTTAAAAAACAAAAATCTCACCCAATAATTAATAAAATATTTGGTATAGAAGGTGAACTAGCAAAAGTACAATTTTTAGCTAATAAAAGAAGTTTACGCACGGCTGTGTTATCTATTTCAATGTGTTTTACCCTAACTGTTGGCTATATTAGTATTATATCTATATATAATTTAGCTGAGTCTAAGGATTCTGAAACAAGCAAATATGATATGAGTATTGATCTAAAGATTATTGAAGAACCAAGTGATGAAATGATAAATAAAATTTTTTCAATACCTGAGGTTAAGGATAGTGTAGTTAGAAGACAAGTACGTACCTCAACTTATGTAACAAAACAACAGGAATCAGATGTTTTTGCTAAATCTGGAGGATTTGATGAGGTAAGTTTCAAACATAATGTATTGAATGAAAATGGTAAGTATAGAATTATATCAAATTTAGTTGGGTTAAGTGATCAATCATTTAAAAAATATTGTAAAGATATTGGTATTGATTCCAAGAAATTTTATAAAGATGATGTGGTTACAGGAATATTATTAGATAGTACATATCATACACCAAAGAATTCAAAAGTTTTGCAAGAAATACCATTATTAAATATAAAAGAAGGCGATGAACTAGTTTTAAATGAAAAAGTAGAAAAGGATATGAATACAAATTATAAATTTAATGCTAAAGTTGGAGCTGTTACAGAGGTCTCTCCAAGTGATTTTAAAAGGGGTGGATATAGCATAACTTTTATAGTACCTATGAAAACATACGAGCAAACAGTTAATAAATTTATGCCAGAGCGTATGCTTGAATACAGCGTTATGGGAATTGATTTATTGGTCGGTAATAAGGCTAGTCCAAGTATAAAAAAAGAACTAAATAAGATTTGTAGCTCTTATCTTGGATCTGATGATTTTAGTATATGGAGTCTGTTGGAAGAAAAGAATCATGATGCACTAGTTCAAAAATCCATATCTATTAGTGTTTTTGCTGTGGCATTAATGATTGGTTTAATTGGTATATTTAACGCATTTTCTACAATTTCGAATAATCTTAGGCTACGCAAAAGAGAATTTGCTATGCTTAGGTCAGTAGGATTAACTCCAAAGGGATTAAATAAAATATTAATGCTAGAAGGTTTATTCTTTGCTGTAACACCTATTGTTGTCAGTACCCCAATATTATTATTTATTTGCTGGTATATGACAAATTTAACGTTAACCACATGGTCTGAATTTATATCTATTTTCCCAGTAGGAACAACTTTAGTGTATACTACACTTATAATTGCATCTATTTTCTTATCATATTATTGTTCTTCATCATGTGTTAAAAAAAGCAATGTAGTAGAATCAATCAAAGATGAAATAGTATAACATCATGCTAAACCTATCTAAATACTACCTTAAGTATTTAGATAGGTTTTTATTTTATATTTGACGGATACATTTAATTAATATATACTATTTTTATTTATCTAGGAGGAAATTAACAATATGGAAATAGACAACTTGCTTTCTATAAGAAATAGAAAAGAATTGCGAAATTGGTTGCAAGAAAACTGTATGACAGAAAAATCTTGCTGGATAATAATAAGTATTAAACCTGAGAATAATAAAATTCAGTATTTAGATGCAGTTGAAGAGGCGCTGTGCTTTGGCTGGATTGATGGAATTAAAAAGAAAATATCTGAAACTCAGTTGGCTCAAAGATTAACTCCTAGGGCTAAGAGAAGCCCATGGACTGAATTAAACAAAGAACGAGTTCGTCGTCTTGAAAAATTAGGATTGATGACAGATTTCGGGAGAAAAATCCTTCCAAATATTGAACGTGATGCTTTTAAGATAGATCCTATTATACAACAAAGATTAAAAGAAGATAAGCAAACATATGAGAATTTTTTAATATTCCCAGATTTGTATAAACGCATAAGAATTGATACTATCCAAAGCAATAAGAAACAGTCAGAACTATTTGAGAGTAGATTAGATAAATTCATAGATAATACTAAGTCTAATAAAATGTATGGTGGCTGGCATGATGACGGGCGCTTACTTGATTATTAAGCCTATAAATATAAAAGAAAGTCTCTCTAATGAGGGACTTTCTTTTATATTGTTTAGCACATATAATTTACACATCTTATAAATACTAGCTTTTTTAGAAATAAATATTACACTATAATGTAGCTAGTAATTTGAAATTTGTTATTTTAATAAAGCAGTTATTTCACTGAAATAATATATATTTAAAACATGAAGAGCTCTTGTACAACAAGTATATAGGAGCAACCTCTCATCCTCACTGTTATAATTTTTATTGCTAGCATCGTATATAAAAACTACATCAAACTCAAGACCTTTAGCTAGATATGAAGGTATTACTAATACACCATTTGTATAATCGTCATCATCTTTTTCTATAGATACTACATCTATATCATTTGCTTTTAACAAATTATATACATCTCTAGTTTCACGTGCTGTTTTTGTAATGATACCAATAGATTTATAATCCTTTTGTTTGTAAGATTTTGTATCTTCAATAAGTTTTTTATTCATAGAGTTTTTATCATTAAACCCAATAACATTAGGCTCATCACCATGTCTTTCAACATACTCGTCACTTATGTTTTCGGTAAGAAGATTTCTTGAAAATTTAGTGATTTCCATTGTTGAACGATAACTCTTTGTTAAGTTTATTATGCAAGTATCATTCTTTGATATATTATAAATGTTATTATAATTTCCAACATTCATAAATGGGTTAATTGATTGATTTATATCTCCTAATATAGTCATATTGGCTGATTTAAAAAGTTGATAAAATATCTCATATTGTAGTGGAGTATAGTCTTGTGCCTCATCTATAATTACATATTTAATTTGTGAAGTATTTGGAATATCTCCAAGTGCCCCTTTTAAGTATAAAAGTGCAACTTGATCTTCATAATAAAGTCTCCTTGAATTTAAATTATCTATTGTATAAGTCTTTATATGATGTATAAATTTATTATCATATTTAACATTTATTTCATTTGAAAATTTATTTAAATTCTTAAACAGATTTCTATAAATTTTAACTAAATTAAACTCTGTCATTTGCGAAATTTTAAAATTGATATGTTTTAAATTTTCATTTACAATTAATGTACTTTTCTCTATCATTTCTTGTTTATCTATAAAATCTCCAGACTTATCAAGTTCTTTGTATATTTCATCAATCCAAGCTTTTTTATATGGTTCAATAAGAAAGAGAATTCTTGATTTTAATTTTTTTAATCTTCTTTTAACTGGCAGATTGGAATAGTCGTTAAAAAATAATTTTTGTATATCTTTTGATGAAATTATTAATTTACCTCTTACAATAATATCTTCAAAACCTCTATCCATTGTTTCTAAGTGATTTACATATTGTTTTAAAATGTTCATAAACTCTAATGATGTCTTAAATTTTATATTTTTAATCCTATGTTGATAGGCTAATTTTTCACTAGAATTAAGTATGTATTCCATCATTTCTGAAGTAGTTTCTTTCTTAAATTCATTACTTAGCTCTTTATGCATATAGTCCTTAAATGTTGTTTGATACATATTATCTTCACCAAGTTGAGGCAATACATTTGAGATATAATCATTAAAAATATTATTTGGAGAAAATATTATTATATTTTCTGGTTTTATTGTGTATTTGTGCCTATATAGTAAATATGCAATTCTATGAAGTGCTACAGAAGTTTTTCCACTTCCGGCAGCCCCTTGAACAATTAAGTTTTTACAATTTTCATTACGAATTACTTGATTTTGTTCTTTTTGAATAGTTGTAACTATACCTTTCATTTTATCATCAGAGTTTTTACTCAACAGTTCCTGTAGTATTTCATCATCAATACTTAGATTACTGTCAAACATGTACTGAATTTTTCCGTTGTTAATTTTGTACTGTCTTTTGCTAGTGATTTCCCCAGAGATTACTCCTTCAGGACATTCATAGCTTGCTTGTCCTGTTTCATAATCATAAAACATACTTGAGATAGGTGCTCTCCAGTCGTATACAAGAAAATCATAATCTTCATCAATAAGATTTGATAATCCAATATAACACTTCTCAGTAGAGGATTCCTTACCTTCAACAAAGTCAATTCTACCGAAATAAGGAGATACAAGCATTTTTTTATACTTTGATTCAAGTTTTTTGTTAAATTCATGACTTCTTTTTTGATTTCTCATAATATCCATAAATGACACGAAATCTGAAAGTTGATCTAATCCATTTTCTATAGAAACAGACCCTAAGTCATTCCATAGTTCTCTTTGTGTTTCTATAGCATCTTTTTTTAACTTATCTTTAGCATCACGCTTTTCATCAAGTTGTCTTTTAGCCTCTTTAAGAACTTTTTGCAACCATTGATTTTCGAGATCCCACTCATAATTATTTAGACTCATCGCATGCCCTCCTTTATTATATAAATTAACTTATTTAACCTGCCCTATCAATTATATAGAAATAGAGAGATATTAACAGTCTAAAAAAAAATTATTATTTATGGTATAATTACAGTGGGAGAGAGACAAGATCCTCTCTGATAATAAAAATTAAACTATTCTTTAAAGCACTTATTTTAATAGATAATTAAACTACTTAACTATTTTAAAATATAATAATGTATTTTGATAAATCAATATACATTGCTTTTCTAATTATTACAACTTTCTAAATCCTAATTTTTTATTCACTATTTACTCTGTAAAGTTTTAAATACATAAGTAGCATGTTTCATTAATGCTTAAATTGTCACGTTTGAGAGAAATTAAAAATGGGTTCATTTTGTTTTGTAGAATATATAAAACCTATAAGGTTTAAGGGGGCATTTAAAATTGCTGAAAAATAAGTTTACTTTTGTAATTGTAGGACTACTAATTTCTATTGGGATATATTTTATAATTTTTGATATTTTTAAATTTGATAAAATAAGTGGTTATATTATCTCAGGATTAATGTATGGTTTAATTTTAAATATGTTATATAAAAAAATCAAATTTAAATAAACAACAATATATTAAAATTTATACGTATATGTTGAAATAGCTCATATATAAAGTTTTAAAAATCATAATATAAATTTTATTATGATTTATTTAATAATTCTAATAATAATTATATTATAAATTAAAAATGATTCACAATATAATTTTTTATATAATTTATAAAATAAATTTAAATATAAAAATAACTTAACCAAGAAATAATTTTAAAAACATTTGTCGTTTTTTGTCACATTTTGTTTATGTGCTACATAAACTTATTAATGAGTGTGATATGGTTTTTATATAGCACTCCATATTTAAATGTAAATAAGAAATATTTTTAAAATTATTAATGGAGATGATTTAAATGGACGAAGAAAATAAATTTTCAACTATGAAGAATATTGCTTTTACTGCTAGTAAAGTAACACCTATTCCAGGCTTAGATTCTTTAGGGTATGGATATAATGTATTTAATTTATATGCAAGTCCTAAGAGCGCTACTTTACCTTTATTTAATTTAGGTGATGCACAAACTGCTTTAGTTCTTGGAAAAACTTATTTAGTACCCAAAACTGTAGCTTATCAAGAAATTTTGAATGGTCATTATGAATCATATAGTTCAGTTTCTATTAACGATTATCTTAGCCAACTAAATACAACTACTCAATTATCAGGACAGTTTGGTTTTTATAGTGGATCTTTAAAAACAGACTTCCAAGTATCAGAACTTAGACATCGTACAAATGAGTATACAAAAATTCAAGATATTATTGAAAAATGGAAATTAACACTTCCGTTTGATGCAAAAGATTTAATTAAACTGCTAAGAACGGAAGTTTACAATGATATTAATAATAAGAATTTATCTGGTAGTGATTTATTTGATAAATATGGAACTCACTTTTTAAGAGAGATTATTGTAGGAGCTAAATGTGAATATATTGCATCAACTGACCAAATAAATATTAAGAATCAAACTAATCTTAAAGTAATAGCACAAGCAGCATATAAAGACTTTACAAATCAAGCTCAAGCTGAAATAAGTACTGAAATGAAAAAGGAAATAAATGATTTTAAAAGATATTCAACTATAACAGTAAATACACTTGGAGGTAAGCCTGAATATAGTAATGAAATTGGTTTACAAGGTAATTACGTAAAATGGGTTGAATCAATAAATGATTACCCAGCATTTTGTAATTTTACCCCTAATAGCCTTCTTCCAATTTGGAAACTTTGCGATAACGAAGATAGACAAAATCAACTCATATCCGATTATTTAGAATACGCTAAAAATAAATCTATTCCATTTTCGCAATATTGTATTACTAATGTAAAAGCAGTTAAAGATATGAATCCTCCTGCTGAATATGAATTAATAGATAAGGACTTAAATGCAGGTGCAGGAGGTGAATATATTTATCTATGTTATAAAAAGGGACTAGATGATAAAACTTCTGATGAGGATAGCCCAATAACAGATTTAGATGTTATTATTGCTAAAAGCGAGAAAGATGCTCTATCTAAACTTAAGCCTGGATTCAAATTAGATCCACAAGATTTAAATGAAGGAGCTGGAGGCAAGTATATTTATTTATGCTATTCAAAAGATAAGAGCAAGGACCCTGTTCGTAGCATACAGATAATACAAGGAAGTTCTGACCAGATACCTCCACCAGAAGGCTATATAAAAATACCTGTAGATTTAAATACTGGAGCTGGAGGTAAATATATTTATTTATTCTACTCTAGAAATTATTAGATGCAAAGAATAATCAATAAAATAATTTTTTAAATTAGCTAAAGATAAATATAAAAGCACCTTAAGGGTGCTTTTATTAAATGTGTAAATATAAAGTACACTTTAATTTTACAACACTAAATATAATATAAAACGTAAATTTAGTATTGTATTTAGTATTTTTTTACAAAATGTAAACTAACTCTAGACTTTATTTTTAAGTTTTTGTATTATTAACGTATAAGTTAAAGTGAAGGAGGTAATTATTTGTGATAGTCGGATATGTAAGGGTAAGTAGCGTTGATCAAAATGAAAGTAGACAGTTGGTAACAATGGAGAAATACAACGTAGAAAAATTATTTCAAGAGAAAGTAAGCGCAAAAGATATAAATAGAAAAGAATTAAACAAGATGTTAGATTTTGTGCGAGAAGGAGATAGTATAGTAATACATGACTTTAGTAGATTAGCAAGAAGTACAAAAGATTTATTACATATAATGGAGCTATTAGAATCAAAAGGTGTAAATTTAATAAGTACAAAAGAAAACATAGATTCCTCTACACCAACAGGCAAATTAATGTTAACTATGATAGGTGCTATAAATGAATTTGAAAGAACTAATATGCTTGAAAGACAAAGAGAAGGCATAGCAATAGCTAAAGCAGCAGGAAAATACAAAGGTCGTAAAGAAATAAAAGTAGATAACTTTGAAGACTATTACAATAAATATATAAATAGAGTGTTTAATAAAAGTCAATTAGCTAAGGAAATTGGTGTAAGTAGACCAACATTAAATAAGTTAATAAAAGAATATCAAAGTAAATAAATTAACTAGTTTATTATAAAAAATAAATTTTATATAAAACTTATTTTTTAATATAGACACAAATTCACATACACAGTATACTGTATACATAGACAACAATAAATGACATAAAACGATAAATCAATAGGAATTGACTCAGTATAGACGATTAAGTAATAGACATATAAAGAGGAGTTATGCTCAATGCTCCTCTTTACCCTTGAAATTAAGTTAATTAAAATAAATACTATCCCCCCCTAAAATAGTATTTAAAAAATCCCAATACCCCTTTATAAAGACTGTAACGGAAACAGTCTTTTTTGTTGTGTAAATAATCTTAGATCTTAATTTGTCACTCTTTCGTGAAAATAAAAATGGTAAATCCTATAATCAAAAAAATCCAAATAATAGTCACTATATTAATTTTTGTTTTTTTTACAATGGTTGCTATAAAAAATATATTCTTCAAATAAAAAATATGACATATCAACAAGTTTCAAGATTATTAACTAGACGTTACTTATAAAAAAATATAGAGATAGAAAGAGGGTAGACTTGATTTTGTTAAGTTTGCCCTTTATTTATTTTATTATAAAGCTAATAATAAGTACCTAAATAGTTAAGTAGTTGAAAAGCTTAAGATAAGTTTTATAAAAATATTTTAGATTTTCATAATAAAAACTCATTACTATTGAAATCATATAGTAATGAGTTTTTATTATAAATTAGATTTTATAGTAAATAATCTAAATTTAAGATATAAATACATAAATTCAAATACAAATGAAATAACTTTAGGAGGATTAAAATGAATATTCAATATGTACAAGGAACCCCTTTTTTTACAGATATAAATAAAAACAAAAAACAATATCCATATTTAACAGAAAATATAGAAACAGATGTATGCATAATAGGTGGTGGGGTTACAGGAGCTATAGCATCGTATTATTTTAGTAAAAACAATGTCAAAACAGTTGTACTTGAAAAAAAGAGAATAGCACATTTAAGTACAAGTGTGACTACATCCCTTCTACAATATGAATTAGATGACAAATTATCAGAACTTCAAGAATATACAACATTAGAAAATTCTTTAAAAGCTTATAATCTAGGTCTTAAAGCACTTGAAGAAATTGAATCATTTATTAATACATATGAAAATAAATGTGATTATAAAAAAAGAGATACATTGTTATATACAGCTAAAAATAATGAAAAAAATAGTATAAAAATAGAATATGATCTTAGAAAAAAAAATGGATTTGATGTTGAGTATATAGATGAAAACACCAATAAATTTAGCTTTGATTTAAAGAGTGGTCTAATATCAAAAAATGGAGGCGCAGAGTTAGATCCATATAAATATACAAATCAACTATTAGATGTATCTTCTGATATAGGTTC
The DNA here is from genome assembly GCA_947072565.1 of uncultured Peptostreptococcaceae bacterium. GTDB lineage: Bacteria > Bacillota > Clostridia > Peptostreptococcales > Peptostreptococcaceae > Romboutsia_D. Next base: position 16,474 of record CAMTIM010000010.1, read on the forward strand.
AAAGATATATGAAAATACAGAAGTTATAGATTTAGTTCATTATGAAGATTATATAGATGTTGTAACTGAATTTGGATATAAAGTAAAAGCTAAAAAAGTAATAGTTGCAACTGGATACAATACTAAATTATTTACAAGTAGAAATTTTGGAACTAAAACAACTACATTTAATGTAGTTACTAAACCGGTTTCTAACTTTGATGGATGGGAAGATAAAATACTTATAAGAGATAATTGTGACCCTTACAACTACCTAAGAACCACAATGGATAATAGGCTTATAATTGGAGGAGAAGATGTTAGCTTTATACCCGACATATTTGATGAAAAATTAGCTAATGAAAAATATGATATATTAGAATGCAGATTAAAGTCTATGTTTAAATATATAGATAATATAGAAATTGATTTTAAATATAGTGGAACATTTGCTTCAACTCCTGATAATTTAGGCTTTGTAGGTCCAGATAATAAACATAAAAATCTATGGTATTTATTAGGTTATGGAGCAAATGGAATTTTATTTGCAATCCTAGGTGCAATGATGTTAACACAGTTATATAGTTGTGAACCTAATAAAGACATGAATTTATTCAAAATAGATAGATTTGATAAATAATAAATAAAAGGAGCTAATCTCTATATTGAGATTAACTCCTTTTCTACTTAAAAATATTAATTAACACTTCTATGTGTGATTGTTATTAATCTTGATAATTAGACATTGCATTGCTAGCAACTGACATAGCACTTTGTACTGCAGTTAAAGTTTTTTGTATTTCTTGTTTATTGTTAGGTTTTTCTACAGTGCTCATAGCTTGATTTAAAGCACTTTGAGCAGTTTGTAATTGTGAACACGCATCTTGTAATTGATCTTTAGCATTTTTTTGCATTTTGTTACCTCCAAAATATTTTAGTTGGTGATATGTAATCACTAATATAGTATTAGTATTTTTTTGAATTTATATTCATCTACAACCTTCTAACAATTTATATTGTTTTGTGAATAGTAATCTCTAATATACATAAAATAGTATAAATTTCATTTATTTAAATTATAAATATACAAATACTTAAGTATTTTATATATGTAAGTGTTTAATTTTAATAATAAAACTGGATATTTTATAAAAGGAGAGATGTTTAATGAACGGTAATACAGAACTATTAAACTTTATTTACCAAAATTCTCAAATGGGTATAGAAGCATTAGAAAAACTAGTATCTATAACTAAAGATAGTGAATTTAAGCAATATTTACAATCTCAATTAAATGAATATAAACTTATAAACAATAACGCTATAAAAAAATTAAACGAAAATGGGCATGATGAGAAAGGAATAGGATCTTTTGCAAAAATGCAAAGTTACATAATGATTAATATTCAAACTATGATGGATAAAACGCCTTCTCATCTAGCTGAAATGCTTATTACAGGTTCTAACATGGGTGTTGTAGATGCAATAAAAAATATCAAAAAATATAAAGATGCAGAACCGACCATTTTAAAATTAATGGATGATCTTAAGACGTTTGAAGAAAATAATATAGAGCAACTAAAAGCCTTCTTATAATAGATAATAAACTCGCCTAAATTTTTATAAATATTTAGGCGAGTTATTTAATTTCTTGATATTTTAATCCCTAATTTATATGCACTATCTAATATTTTTTTATTGGATTTGCTTGAATTTTTTTCAAAAGCCTTTGTAGCTATTAGTATTTTAAAGTGTTCAAGACCCATTCCTTTTAGATGTTTCGCAGTATATTTAAAGTATTTTTTAAATAAAAATGAAAAAGGAGCTGCTTGAGTATATACCATTATTAACTTCTTTTTACCAAATCTAGGTGTATGCTTTGATTTGTCTATTTCAGTTAAAGGATACAATCTATCAAGCAAAAGTTTTGTTTGAGCTGATACCTGGCATATATAAACTGGTGAACCTATTATTACATAATCTGCATCTTTTATTTCATTGTAAATTATTTGCATATCATCTTTAACAGCGCAATCATGTACCTTTCTACAATACAAACACCCTTGGCATCCCTTTATATTCATATCATTTAAATAAAATTTTTTAATAGTTGAACTAGAAGTGGTTGCTCCATCTATTATTTGTTGAACTATTGTGTCTACATTTCCATTTTTTCTTGGACTTCCTATAAATGCTACTATTTTACTCATTTAATTTCCTCCGTATTTAATCTATCTCGTCTAAATTTTTATAGACTCTACCTAAGTAATTTTCAAATTGTTCTATTTCGTTATCTGTAAAATTTTTATAATATATTTGTTCCATTTTAGAAACTGTATTTTTATAAATATTAATTTCAGGGATTGCTTTATCTGTTATAGATACTAAAGTTATTCTTTTATCTGTTTCACTAAGATTCTTTGATATATAACCACTTAAATGCAGTCTATCGAGCATACTCGTCAATGTTGATTTACTAAGAGATAAATCTTTACATAAATCATTGATAGACATTTCACTTTTTTTACTTAATACAAATAAAATTTTACCTTGAGCATGATTTACATTTGGGGATGTATTACTTTTCATTAATTTTGTAAATACCCTCCCAGATAGAAAATTGATTTTACTTATTAATAAACCACCTATTTTATTTTTCATAATTAACACTCCTATAAATTGATATATAAATATAGTACTATATAGTACTAAAAAACACCATAGTATTAATTATATAAAAACAATTGATAATTTTTTTATATAATTAACAATTGTTGTATAATTAGAAAGAAAATTATTTTTTATATAATAAATATGAATTCGAGGTAAGTGCTATGAACAAATATAAAGAAGAAGAATTGGTAGAAGCGCTAAAGGTTATATCTTCAACCATCAATAACTGTGAAAAAATACATCCAAAATTTGCAGAGGGTACATCTCAGCATACACTGCTTAAAAATAGGATAAAAGCTTTGTATATTTCAAAATCATTGATAACAAATGAAAATATTATGGACAAATATACAAAAGAAGAATTAGAAAAAGCAATACCAACAGTATCTTCAATTATCAGCAAATGTGAAAAAGCACATCTAAACGCTGTAGAAGGTACATCTAATCACACTCGTCTTAATAAAATGATAAAAGCAATGTATATTTCAAAATCGTTTATAACAAATGAATTTAGTAAAAGAGGTTAATTTATAAATTTACTAGACTTAAGAAGAGCTTGCAATTAAGCTAAAGGTTGCTAGACAAACAATAAACGCTATAGAAAATAACAAATATAACCCAACATTAGAATTAGCTATGAAGTTGGCTAGGTTATTAAATGTTACTATTGAAGATTTATTCGAACTAGACCAGTACGCATATTTATCCATATTGATCTATTTCGAATAAAATAGTAGTTAATACCTCTGGCATTTAGTACTGTTTTATTTTTAGATGCGAGAAATTTTACTTAGGATATTTCTAAGTAGAGTTTACAAAGAGTTATTATAGGTGCTACAATGATAGATAAAGTTAAAACTGCATTTATGGAAAGAAAAGAGAATAGCTAATGAAATACCTGTTAAAGACGAAAATAAAGTCTTAGCATAAGTTATTGATTTTTCAAAGTATAAGAAATAAAGATGTAATTAAATAGGTTTATTAGATTGTGATAAATAAAATATTAAACTATATTAGGAGGATTCATCATGGGAAAATTAAAAGAAAAGACATTATCAGATAGTTTAGATTCATTAAAAACATTTCATGAAATTCATGATTTTGACTGTAGCGAATTTGATGTAGGTATAAAAGTTATTTCAAAACTAAATAATAAAATTGTACTTGATAAGCATGTTCCAGTACGTGTTATATTTGATAAAGATAGACAGTATATAAATATAATATGGCAAGATGCTGGAGTAAAGAATTATAGAAGTAAGCAACTCTTTGAAAGATATAATCCTAACTTCAATGAAATGATTCTTGATGAAAATAACGATTCTTTAGAAATTAAATCTGACGATTCAGATAAAATACTAATTATTAATTACTAGAAGTTAAACAAATAAAAAGTGCTAAAAAAATCTACTTATCCAATTATGGGTATGTAGATTTTTTATTTTTTACTATTTGATTAATTAATATTTGAGCTTAGACCATCTAGTTTCAATTCGATACATATCAACAGATACATTGTAACTATTGTGAGAACCTTAAATTAACCACGAGTTACATTAAAGCTAATTTTACTGAGTATTTCACCTATTAGTCTATAAAAATGCTAATAATCCTCCTCATTAGCTTAAATGTACATTTCCTAAGTTGTTTATGTTTTACACAACTCTAAAGTCATATTCTGTAGTTTGTATTTTAAATTATTTATAATTAAGTATTGTTTTGTCACCTTTGCGTGAAAATAAAAATGGATTTACTTTGTTTTATAGAATATATAAAGCATATAACGTTTAATGAACTCGAACTTAAAAATTTTTAATTTTAAAATAATTTGCAATTTAGGGGGGGTGTCATGGGCATTAGAGAAAAATTCAAACAGTCTTCACCAGTACTAATTATAATTATATATATGGTGTATTTTTATATTACCTGTACTTTGCAGTATAAAAATGGTTGGTTAATTCCATTGAAAAATGTATCTATTTCAAACTTAGGAATAATATTATTTAGTGATTTTACTAATATGTTGATTTTACCTTTAATTTTACTTATACTATATCGCAAAAACTTAAGTGAGCTAGGATTAAAAAAGTCTAAGCTTTCTATAGTATTGCTTTTAATATACGTTTTATTTTTTGTTCTAAAGAGAGATTATACAGTAAAGGGTGTTTATAATGCGTTCTTTTATTTATTCATAGTAGCATTGCCAGAAGAAATTATATATAGAGGATATCTCTATTCTAATCTAAAAAAATATAATCGCACAATGGCGATAATTATAAGTGGAATTCTATTTGGGATGATACATTCGATACTTCCTAGTGTTGTATCAGAATCTAGTGTATTTGCTATGATTATGGATATGCCAAATCAACTTTTTGGAGGTATAATGGGTAGTTTAATGTTTATTTATTGTTGGGAACTAAGTGGAAGTATTTGGGTTTCAGTTTTAATACATGCATTATTGGATTATTCATATCAATTATGGGGAATAGGTATAGCTGTTATTGTTTTAGGATTCTTACTGATTTCAAATCAAAATAGTAAAAAGAACGCTAATATTAATAGTTAACTTTAAGTCCCTAATAAATTAAATATTTATTAGGGACTTAATTAAGTAATTTAGGCGAAATACTTACGTTAATACGGTTTTTGGACGCTGTCATTATATAAGTTGTCAATCAATTTTTAGTGTTTTTATATATTCATAACAATCATCTATTCCATCTAAATAATTTTTATATGTTTGTTTTATAACTACATCAGGCTTAAGCCCTCCAGTATATCCATCTTTACGATTTTTAAAATGATGTGAATTTACAATATCTAATTTAGAATTAGGTAATATGATAACTTCATTAAGTGTACTAAAAAGGTTTATATTACCACCGGTTTCTTCTCCTACTACAGTAGCACCTAAATAATTTTGAAATTTATCTGCAAACTCAACTGCTGCTGAACATGTTCTCTTGCCTGTTATAACGAATAAATTTTTATACTCTATATTAACTCTATATTTTAGAGTTTCTATCATAGCATCTACAACTTTAGGGCTTCCACCTGGATTTTCTCTTACGTCTACAACTAATTTATTAAAATCACCCTTATCTATCTCACTCATAAGCCTATCTAGAAAATCATATATATTTGGATATGTTTCTTTTTGAGCATTACTAATTCCAGAAACTGTATTTGAGGAGCATCTATTAAATTTTAAAAATAGTGTATCATCTTCGGGAAAAAACTTATACCAATAAAAATCACTTTCGTTTTGTGGCTTTTCATTGGTTTTGAATTCTTTTGTATCTAAACTTACATAATTTATATCTTTATTTTTTAAAGGGTTTAATTTTAACTCTATCTTTTCATTATTATCATTTTCAAGTACATACTCAGCTCCATTCTCATCTATAATCTCTAAAAATCTTAAAATTTCATATACATTCATATACTTCTTTGATTCCTCTTTAGCAGATTGTTCATTACCATAATCATGGCTCATAAGAGTTGATATTTTTCTTATAATATCATTGCTTTCTACATCATTTATAGATTTTAATTTATACCCTAATATCTTCTTATATCTGCTATCGCACTCTACAACTCTTAAACCATCTTCAAAATATTCAACTTTAATTGGAAATTCTACTATATCTTCATTGTCTATATTTTCTTCTCCTATAGGTGCAAGTAAGTTTAATATATCTGTAAAGGTGTGTACATCACCTATTGAAGTTATAATTTGTGCTATTCTAAAAGAAGTATCTTTATCTGATAGATTATTTACATCTGATTTGAGTGTATCTATACTTTTATCCCATTTTTCTTTTGATATATACTTAAATAGATCTGGGTGCTTTGATTTGAGTGTTTTATCTAAATAATTTATATCTTCTATCCACTCTTCATTAGATAACTTCTTTTCCTCATTGGTGGCTATACTACATCCTGGTAATATAATCATTACTACTATACAAATGATGATACATTTTATTTTTTTCATAAATAGCCTCCATATTATATTTATACCTTTGTTTTAATGTATTTATATCATATGTATCAAAACCATTCTATTTATACACTAAAGCTACCTCACTATTGCATTTTATAAATATATTAACTTCTAAATTATAGTCTCTTTTAATAGCTACATTACTTAAAGTATAGCACTTGCAACTTAGTAAATTACCCCTATATTAATATTATTTAAATATAAAAACAGTTGTTATTAAATTAATTAATAAATTTTTCAATGATTTATCAATTAATTTGTGTTATGATTTATAATATAAATTAATTAATAAAGGATGTGATTATATTGAAAATAGTAAGTTTCTTTAATGTTAAAGGTGGCGTTGGTAAAACAACACTTACAATATTAACAGCTATAAAACTAAGCAAACAAGGTAAAAAAGTACTAATAATAGATGCCGATACACAAGCTAACTTAACTCAATTCATGTATAAAATAGTACATAATAACAAAACTATGTTTGAGGCACTTACAGACAACTCAAGTGCAGATGAAGTAATAATAAGTTCTCCAATGGATGAATATCCAAACATGGATTTAATACCAAGTGACTTAAGTTTATCAGTACTATCAGAATTTTTAACAACTAAAACTAATCGTGAAAAAGCTGTATGGAGATGGTTCAAAGGAAATATAGATGCACTTAAAAACTACGATTACATATTTATAGATTTATCACCTTCTTATGATCTTATTGCTAGGAACTTTATGTTAATATCAGACTCAATTATAACACCGCTACAATATCAAGATATAGCAAGTATAAGAGGATGTGAATTATTTTATCAAAAGTTTAATCAAGACTTAGAAGAAATGGAAATGGTAAATGAATCAAAAAGAGCTGTTATTATAAACTCTCATACAACTAGAAAATTATCTTCTGGAGATATATTTAATGATTATTTAGATACTTTTAAAGACATTAAAAATGATTTATTAGAAACTAAAATTAGCGACACTACGATAGTAAAAAATGCTATTTTAAATAAAATGGATATAGATGATTATTTAAAGAAAACAAAAAAGGCTCATAAAATTAGAGATGAGTTTAATGAATTTATAAATGAATTAATTGAAAAGGAAGTGTTATAAATGGGATTAGGAAAATTTATGGATGATTCTAATGAAGTAAAAATAACTAATAAAAGTTATAAAGATAAAGTTAATAATGAATTAAAAACTAAGTTTGAAAAAGAAATTTTAGTTTCAGGTGGTATAAATTTATTAGATATGGAAGAAGAAAAATCTGTAAAGAAAACTGCTATATCTGTTTATTTCAAAGAAGAAGATTTAAAGCTTTTAAAGGCTATTTCACAAATAAAAAATACTACAGTTAATAAAACTATAATGAATATTTTAGAAACAACTCTTCAAACAACTAAAGAGAATTTACCAAAAGATTTTGATATAAATAAAAATGTTAAAGAGTATGATAAAAGGAATAAAAATAAGGGTAATAGAAGGAAGTAATATATATAAATCACAATATAAATTTAAATTAATTTATATTGTGATTTATTTTTTAATTTATTTTAAAATTTATAAAACATTTCATAAATTAAATCATTTTATAAATTTTAAACAATTCATAAATTCAGTTATATTTTTTTTATAAAAATCTCTATATAAATATAGTAATTTTTTTTTAAATAACATATAATTCACTTTATTATACTATATAGTTTTATACTATTTCTTAAATAAAATTAATTAAATAAAATACTGTTGACAAAAACATATAACATATATAGAATGAATAATTAAATACTAACAAAAAAATAATAACGGTAGAGGCCGCGATACTTATAAGTACTAATAATGAGGTAAGCACGAAGATTTATTAGAAAAGGAATTATCGCCGAAGAACATAACTGATGCTTAAAGGTTATGTATCTGGGGATGTATATAATATATGCATAACTGTCACAAATTAAATTTGTGTTGAGCTACATTTAAGGAATAAATGGGATATTTATATTCATTTTTAAATTCCCCTTAAGTGTAACTTAAGGGGGATTTTTGTATATAAACGAAAATATAGAATGTGGTATTAACAACATAATATAAAACTACAGGAGAATATAAATATGAAACTACAAGGAACTATGTCAGTAAATGAAAATGAATTATATATAGGTGGTGTAAGTTGTAAGGAACTTAAGGAAAAATATCAAACGCCACTTTACGTATTTGATGAAAAATTAGTTAGAAATAACTGTAGAGAATATATAGAGCATTTTAAAGTAAATGAAAATAACAATAAAGTAGCATATGCGGGTAAAGCATTTTTACCAATGCATATGTGTAAAATTATAAATGAAGAAAATCTATATCTTGATGTAGTATCAGGAGGAGAATTATATACAGCACATAAATCAAACTTTCCAATGGAGAAAATATTATTTCATGGAAACAACAAAACATTAGATGAAATAGCTTTTGGAATAGATTTAGGTGTTGGAAGATTTGTAGTAGATAATTACTATGAACTTGATTTAATACAAAAAATATGTGAGCAAAAAAACACAAAACAAGCAGTTTATTTTAGAATAACACCTGGGATAGAAGCACATACTCATGATTATATAAAAACTGGACAAATTGATTCTAAATTTGGATTTGCATTATCAAATGGAGATTTACATGATGCAATTGAAAGTTTAAAAAACTATAGCAATATAGAATTAGTAGGAATTCATGCTCATATAGGTTCTCAAATATTTGATGTAGAGCCATATTTAGACGAAGTTAAAATAATGATGAATTTAGTAAAAGAAATAAAAGATTCATATAATATAGATATAACAGAAGTTGATTTAGGTGGTGGCGTTGGAGTTTATTATACAGAAGATGATAAACCAAGAACAATAAAAGAGTTTTGTGAACATATAATAGAAAAATCACAACAAGTCTGCCAAGAAATAGGTATTGAAGTACCTACTTTAATAATAGAACCAGGAAGATCAATAGTTGCAAATGCTGGAAGTACAATATATACAGTAGGTTCAATAAAAGATATAAAAGATGTAAGAACTTATGTAAGTGTAGATGGTGGAATGACAGATAACATAAGACCATCTCTATATCAAGCAGGATATGAATGTGCAATAGCCAATAAAATGGGACAAGACAAAACAAACCAAGTAACAATAGCAGGAAAATGCTGTGAAAGTGGAGATATCTTAATAACTGATGTAGATATTATGGATATAGAAAGTGGAGATATACTTATAATCGCATCAACGGGTGCATATGGATACTCAATGGCATCTAACTATAATAAAATAGTTAAACCAGCAGTAGTATCAGTACAAAATGGAAAAGATAAACTAATATGTAAAAGGCAAAGTTATGAAGATCTTTTAAAACTAGAAATTTTATAATAATTATAAATAAAAAATAGAATATTAATTGTAGAGGTCGCGATAATTATTAGTACCAATGACGAGTTAAGCACAAAGACTCATTGGAAAAGGAATTGTCGCCGAAGGGTATAACTGATGCTTTAAGGTTATATGCCTGGGGATGTATAAAATATATGCATAACTATCACAAAGTCAATTTGTGTTGAGCTACATTTAAGGGATATATAGTGATATATATGTTTTTGAGTCCTCCTTAAGTGTAATTCTTTAAGGAGGATTTTTTTTACCCAAATTCAATAATTTCAATAAAAAGGAGCAGGTTAAATGGGAGTTATAGTTCAAAAATATGGCGGTACTTCAGTAGGAGATGTAGATAAAATTAAATCTGTTGCTAAAAGAGTAATATGTGAAAAAGAAAAAGGTAATGATGTAGTGGTAGTTTTATCTGCAATGGGAAAAACTACAGACCATTTAGTTAATTTATGCAAAGAGATATCAACTAATCCAAGTAAGAGAGATTTAGATATGATTTTGGCAACTGGAGAACAAGTATCCATATCGCTATTATCTATGGTGTTTCAAGAGTGTGGATACGATTCTATATCACTTACAGGATTTCAAGCTGGAATAAAAACCCAAGGTCCTCATACTAAAAACAAGATCTTGGATATAGATATTGAGAAAATAAAATCACATTTAAAAGAAGGTAAGATAGTAGTTGTAGCAGGTTTTCAAGGAATAAATGAAAACGGAGACATAACTACATTAGGTAGAGGTGGATCTGATACTACAGCGGTTGCATTAGCAGCAAAGCTTAATTGTGAATGTAATATATATACAGATGTAGAAGGAATATATTCCGTAGACCCTAGACTATATACAGATGCAAAAAAATTAGACTTTATAAGTTATGAAGAAATGATGGAAATGTCTAGCCTTGGTGCAGGAGTTATGGAGACTAGAGCAATTGAGATAGCTTGTAAATACAATATACCAATATATGTAGCATCAAGTAGCAAAGAGGTAAAAGGAACTTATATAAAGGAGTATGATAAAAAAATGGAAGAGAAAGTTATAACAGGATTAAGCATTAGTGATGATGTAATTATGATTACAATAAACAATATATTATTTAAATTAGACAACATAGCTACAATATTTGAAAAGTTAGCAAGAGAAAATGTAAATATAGATATGATAAGTCAAACAGCTCCTCTAAATGGAAAAGTTAATTTATCATTTACAGCATCAAAGGAAGATTTATTTGGAATAAATAAAGCTATGGAAGAAATAAAAATTGAAAATAGTGAAGTAGAAGTTGTTGTAGAACAAAATATAGCTAAGATATCTGTTGTAGGAATAGGAATGACAAATCAAAGTGGAGTAACTGGAAAATTATTCAGATTATTAGCAGACAATGGCCTAGAATTTAGACAAGTAACAACTTCAGAAATAAGTATATCATACACAATAGATGAAAAAGATAAAGAAAAAACAGTATCGTTATTAGCTAGGGAACTAGATTTATAAAAAAATAAATGGAGGAGTAAATAAAATGAAAAAAGCAAACATAGCAATAGTTGGGGCAACTGGAATGGTTGGGAGAACTTTTTTGAAAGTTTTAGATCAAAGAAACTTTGAGATTGATAATTTATATTTATTTTCATCTAAAAAATCTGCGGGGAGTGTAGTTAAATTTAGAGATAAGGAATACATAGTAGAGGAATTAAATGAGGATTCATTTAGTAGAGATATAGATATAGCCTTATTTTCAGCAGGGGGAAGTGTAAGTAAAAAATTCGCTCCTATCGCAAAGGAAAATGGTGTCATAGTAGTTGATAATTCTAGTGCATGGAGGATGGACAAGGATATACCACTAGTAGTACCCGAAGTAAATCCTAAAGATATAGATTGGAATAATGGGATAATCGCAAATCCAAACTGCTCTACAATTCAATCAGTGGTACCACTTAAGGTGCTTCATAAGAATTTCAAAATAAAAAGGGTAATATATTCAACTTATCAAGCAGTTTCAGGATCTGGTATTGGTGGAATAATGGATTTAGAAAATGGAATAAATGGAGAGGAAAATAAAAAATATCCTCATCAAATAGCATATAACTGTATACCTCATATAGATGACTTTATGGAAAATGGATATACAAAAGAAGAAATTAAAATGATAGAAGAAACTAAAAAAATATTAAATGACCAAGATATAAGAGTAACGGCTACTACAGTTAGAGTTCCTGTTAAATACGGTCATAGTGTATCTATAAATATAGAATTTGAAAAGGAATTTGAATTAGATAAAGTTTATGAATTATTAAAAAGTGTAGACGGAATAGTAGTTGTTGATGATATAAAAAATAATACATATCCAATGGCTATAGACGTTGAAGGAAAAGATGAAGTTTATGTTGGAAGAATAAGAAGAGATTATAGCATAGATAATGGAATTAATATGTGGGTAGTTGCAGATAACATAAGAAAAGGTGCTGCTACTAATACAGTTCAAATAGCAGAACTTTTATTAAAAAATTTATAATTTAGAGGAGAATATATATGAGTTTATTTGAAGGTTGTGGAGTGGCACTTGTTACTCCTTTTAAAAATAATGAAGTAGATTATGAAAAATTAAAAGAAATAATAAATTGGCACATAGATAATAAAACAGATGCAATAGTAATATGTGGAACAACTGGTGAATCTGCAACTATGACTGATAAAGAAAGAAAATCGGTTATAAAGTTTACTGTTGAAACTGTTAATAATAGGATACCAGTAATAGCAGGTAGTGGAAGTAATAATACTGCTTATTCAGTAGAGTTAAGCAAATACTGTGAAGAAGTTGGTGTTGATGGACTATTAGTAGTAACACCATACTACAACAAAGCTACTGAATTAGGGCTTATAAAACATTATGAATGTATAGCAAATAGCGTTAATTTACCAATAATACTATACAATGTTCCAGGAAGAACAGGGGTTAATATGTCTCCTAAAACTGTAAAAAAACTTTCTACTATAAAAAATATAATTGCGATAAAAGAGGCAAGTGGAGATATCTCTCAAGTAGCTGAAATAGCTAGATTGTGTAAAGATAATATAGACATATATAGTGGTAATGATGATATGGTAGTACCTATATTATCATTAGGTGGAAAAGGTGTTATATCAGTTGTGGCAAATATATTACCTAGAGACACTCATAATATGGTTGAGACATATTTAAATGGTGATTTATTAAATTCTAGAAAATTGCAATTAGATATGAATGGACTTATAAACTCTCTATTTATAGAAGTAAATCCTATACCTGTAAAAACAGCTATGAACTTAATGGGTATGGATGTAGGTGAATTGAGACTACCTCTTACTAATATGACTGATGATAATTTAAAAATATTAATAGAAGAAATGAATATGTATGGAATAAAAACAGAGGAGAAATAGTATGCTAAGAATAGGAATAAGTGGATGCAATGGAGCAATGGGAAGAATGTTAAATGAAACAATGTTAGATATGAATGACTTATCTATAGTTTTAGGTATAGATAGAAACATAAATTTATATAACAATACTTATCCTGTATATGAAAATCCATCAAGTATAGATGTAGACTGTGATGTGATAATAGATTTTTCTAATCCAAACAATTTAAATGATTTATTAAACTTTTGCGTAGACAAAAAAGTAGGTATTGTAATAGCCACTACAGGACTTAGCCAAGAACAAGAAGAAAAAATAAAAGAATGTTCTAAATACATTCCTATATTTAAATCTTCAAATACATCAATAGGAATAAATGTACTTATAGATTTAGTTAAAAAGGCAAGTAAGGTTTTAAGTGATAATTTTGATATAGAAATTATAGAAAAACATCATAATAAGAAAGTAGATGCACCAAGTGGAACAGCTTATATGTTAGCCAATGCCATCAATGAAGAATTAGACAATTCTATGGAATATAACTATGGAAGAGAAGGTACTGATGCAAAGAGAAACAAAAAAGAAATAGGAATACATGCAGTTCGTGGAGGTACTATCCCAGGAGAGCATACTGTAATGTTTGCTGGAATGGATGAAATAATAGAAATTAAACATACAGCACTTTCAAAGAAAGTATTTGCACAAGGAGCTGTTAGGGCTGCTAAATACATTGCAAACAAAGAACCTAGATTATACTGTATGGATGACTTAATAAACAACAACTAAAAGGAGATAACAAAATGAATACTAATGAAAATAACTTAAACAAAACTGATTTTACAGATCCATATGCAATTGCAAGATTTATAAAAGAAACTAAAAAAAGTACACCAGTAAAAGTTTATATAAAAGGCCAACTAGAAAATATAGATTTCCCAAACTGTAATGTTTTTGGTGAAAATGGATTTAAGATAGTATTTGGACAATATAGCGACATTGAAAATATATTAAATGATAATAAAGATAAAATAGATTGTTTTGAAATAGAAAATGACAGAAGAAACTCAGCTATTCCAATGTTAGATATGAAAAATGTAGAGGCTAGAATAGAACCTGGTGCAATAATAAGAGATAGAGTAAGTATAGGTAAAAATGCAGTTATAATGATGGGTGCAGTTATAAATATAGGTGCAAACATTGGTGAAAATACAATGATAGATATGAATGCTGTTGTAGGAGCTAGAGGAACTATCGGAAAAAATGTTCATGTAGGAGCAGGTTCTGTAATAGCAGGCGTATTAGAACCACCAAGTAAAACACCAGTAATAATAGAAGATGATGTTATGATAGGTGCTAATGCAGTAATACTTGAGGGTGTTAGGGTTGCAAAAGGAGCAGTAGTTGCAGCAGGATCAGTTGTAACTAGTGATGTTGAAGAAAATACAGTAGTTGCAGGAACTCCAGCTAGAGTTATAAAAGTAAAAGATTCAAAAACTGCAGACAAAGTAAAAATATTAGAAGATTTAAGATAGTAAAAATAGGTATGTCAAATCTAATATAAGATTTGATATACCTTTAATTATAGGAGGATATTATGAAGAGTTTATATGAACAAGATAAAAAATATATACTAAATACATACAATAGACTTGATTTAATAATAGAAAAAGGAGAAGGATCATACGTATTTGATATTGACGGGAATAAATATTTAGATATGTATAGTGGTATATCTGTAAACAACTTAGGTCACGACAAAGGTATTGTAGAAGCAATAATAAAACAAGCATCAAAATATATGCATTTATCTAATTACTTTGTAAGTGAGCCTGTTGTAAACTTAGCAAAATTGCTTGTTGAAAACACTTTTGCATCTAAGGTATTTTTCACTAACTCAGGAACTGAGTCAAATGAGGCGGCTATAAAACTTTGTAGAAAATATGGAAAGCAAACCAGTGAAAATAAATATGAACTATTATCTGCATATAACTCTTTTCATGGAAGAACAACAGGCGCTTTAGCACTTACAGGACAAGAAAAATATCAAAAGAATTTTATGCCTTTAATACCAGGGGTTAGCCATTTTAAATACAATGATATTGAAGATTTAAGAGCAAAAGTAAATGAAAATACTTGTGGATTATTCTTAGAGATAATACAAGGAGAAGGCGGAATAGTAGAAATATCTAAAGAATTTATAGATGAAGTAGTTAAATTATCTAAAAAATACAATTTTTTAATAGTAATAGATGAAATACAAGCAGGTATGGGAAGAACTGGAGATTTATTTGCTTATGAACAATATAACTTTACTCCTCATATAGTGACTATATCTAAGTCAGTAGGAGGTGGAATACCTCTAGGTGCTATGCTAGTTAGTAAAGATGTCGAAAATATTTTACAACCTGGTGATCACGGAAGCACATTTGCTGCTAATCCAGTATCTTGTGCAGGTGGAGAATATGTAATGAATAAATTAGTTAATACTGATTTATGTAATGAAGTAAAATCAAAAGGTAATTACTTAATAAATAAATTAAATAATTTAAAAGAAAAGTATCCTCATATAATAAAAGAAGTAAGAGGTAGGGGCTTAATGATAGGTATTGATGTTGGTCAATATGTAAATGATATAAAGAAAATAGCTCAAGAAAATAGATTATTATTAAACTCTACAAATAATACTATCATTAGGTTATTACCATCATTATGTATAACTACTGATGAGATAAATGAGTTTTTAACTATATTTGAAAAAATACTAAAAGAGGTGAAATAGGTGATTAAATTTCAAAAATTTCAAGGAACAGGAAATGATTTTATAATATTTAAAGAAAGTGATTTAAAAGATATAGATTATAGTGCATTGGCAAAAAAGGTCTGTAACAGAAATTTTGGAATTGGTGCTGATGGAATGATTGTAGTTGCAGCATCCAATAATTCAGATGTGAAAATGTGTTTTTATAATGCTGATGGAAGTATAGCTACTATGTGTGGTAATGGAATAAGATGTTTTTCAAAATTCGTATATGAAAATAGTATTGTAAATAATACTGAATTTAGTGTTGAAACTTTAGCTGGAATTATGAAAATAAAAGTTAAGTTAGAAAATGATAAAGTAGCTTTTGTTGATGTTAATTTAGGAAGACCACTATTTGTAGCACCTGAGATACCAATCGATAAAGAAAATAAATTATATATAAATAAAGAAATCACAGTAGGAAATGAAACTTTTAAAGTTAATTCATTAGTTATAGGAACTATCCATACTGTATTATTTGTAGATAATTTTGAGAACATAGATTTTGAAAGAATAGGGTCAAAAATAGAAAATAGTGAAATATATCCTATGAAAACTAATGTGAACTTCTGCAAGATAATTGATAAAGATAATATTGATATTGTAACTTGGGAAAAAGGCGTTGGTATTACAATGGCATGTGGAACAGGAGCGGCAGCATCTGCAATTATAAGCTCTATTGTTCATGATTGTAGTAAAAAAGTAAAGGTAAAAGTAAAAGGTGGAGATCTTTTCATAGAACAAAGAGATGGAGAAGCATTTTTGATAGGACCTACAGAATATATATGTAGCGGTGAATATAATTACTGCACAAATTAATAACGCATCTAAAGAAATATGTAACTCTAAAAGCTCCTTTAAATAGGGGCTTTTTGTTGTTTTTGTTTAGATTCATTATTCTAAATTTTAAATGAGTATCTTAGTTGTAATTTTTGTTTCAAATTGATAAGTATCAATAGATACAAAATTTAATAGTGCGTAATTTACCATAATTTGTAACTAAATATATGTATGATATAATAATAATAAATTTCACAAGTAAGGGGCAGATTATACATGGTAACAGAAATATTAAATGTTAAAGATTTAAATAATAGTTACGAAAACATTGTAAAAGGGGCACAGTATCTAAAGAATGGTGAAGTTGTTGCAATTCCAACAGAAACAGTTTATGGGTTAGCAGCGGATGCCTTTAATGAAGAGGCTATAAAAAAAGTATTTAAAGTTAAAGGAAGACCACAGGACAATCCATTATTAGTACATATACATAAATTAGAACAAGTCCATGATATATGTAAGGATATCCCAAAAGAGGCAGAGAAAGTATTTGATGCCTTTTGGCCTGGATCAGTAACTTTGATTTTTAATAAAAAAGATTGCATTTCAGATACAGTTACTGCAGGAATGAATACTGTAGCAGTTAGATTTCCAAAGAGTGAAATAGCAAGGGCTATAATTAAAGAAAGCAAAACTTTATTAGTAGCTCCATCTGCAAACTTATCAGGAAAGCCATCAACTACTAGTGCTAAGCATTGCTATAATGATTTAAATGAAAAGATTCCGTGTATTTTAGATGGAGGTTCGTCTTCAATCGGATTAGAGTCAACAATTATAGATATGTCTACTAAAAATCCAGTCCTTCTAAGAGAAGGTGCTGTAAGCGTAGATGAAATATGTAAAGTGATTCCAAATCTTATATATAAAAAGGATTTATTAAGTGTTAAAGATAATGAAATTCCAAAGGCTCCAGGAATGAAATATAGACATTATGCACCAGATGCACCATTAACATTAGTTGAAGGAGATTATATAAAAACTTCTAAATGGATTAAAGAAAATGCAAAAAAGAGTGATGTTGTAATTTGTTTCGAAGAGTTTTTAAACAACTTTAATGACTATCAACATACATATAGTTTAGGAAGTTTTGAGACATTGAATGTAGCGGCTAAAAAGATATTTGATTTGCTTAGAGAATGTGACAAATTGAATATAAGCCATATTTATGTACAAGCTCCAAATAACAGTGGCTTAGGAAATTCTATAATAAATCGATTAGAAAAAGCAAGTGCAGGAAACATTGTTCATATATAAATCATATAAAGGGGGAATGATTGAAATTTTGGCATCCCCCTTCTTTGTTACCTCTTTAAAAGTTCGTTTAATTCATTAGAACTTTTTTTATTATCCCACTTTGAGTAAAAGTAAAATCCTATTACATGCCCAACTATTGTAATTATACACATCTCTAATATCCATGGCTTAATAATTTCAAACATATATGGAGAAAATAGCCAAACTGCATAAATCCCACCTGAAATATTTATAACTGAAGATATAATAATTTTATAACTTGCCTTCATTGAAGAAAAATTCCATAATGCTGGATACATGATGCCAAATATTACTGCATATATTACGCTAATTCCTACTAAATTCCAAGCGTACGGAATTGATAATGTCTTATTTTCAAAAAAGACTGACATTAATACTAAAATCCATACAAATGTTATAGTAAAAGTTTGAAAAAAAGATAATTTAAATTGTTTTACCATGATAACCTCTCCTTAATTATTTTTACATAATTTCGATTTACAAAATATAAAGACTCATCACTAAGCAACACTTCTAATCTTGCATTTGAAGCAGAATAAAACTCCTTAATTTCATCTAAATTAATAATTGTTTGGTTATTAATCTTTACCAAATGTTTTTCGTTTAATTTTTCTAATTCTTTTAGACGCTTATTTATTAGGTATAGTTCTCTAGATTTCATTTTCACACAACACATATGGCCTTCTGATTGAAAAGCTATTATTGAATGAATGTCTACTTGAATTTTTCTATCGTTTTTAGCATTGATAACTGTTAGTTTCCCGCTTTTATCTATATGCTCTCTTAGACTTTGAGCTAGCTCATTATTTGCAGGGTTTACTTGAATTGTTAATTCTTCTTTATTCATAAACTTATCGAGTAAAATATTAATCTTCATATATCCTCCTCCTCTGATTTTAATATATCATTTGAATATTTAACTATCTACATTTTGTTGTTTTGTTGCATTTTTTGATAACTATTCTACACTCATATAGCGATATTATAAGTAACTTTTAGCGTTTAAAAGCGTTTAGATACTAAAGTAATTAAAATATAAAAAGCTTACAGATATTTGTTTAAATTAATATAATTTAACCAGTTGGGGCGTTTAAATGACCAGTTGGGTCAAATATATTGTAAATATTGGTATATATTGCTATTTTTAAAAAGGAATAGTTATTAAAATATAATGAAAACTCATTACTGTAAGTTTACCCTATAACAATGAGTTTTTAAGACTTAAATAAATTAGGGGAGGAATCATGTTTGAATTTAAATTAGCTTTAATGTATCTAAAAAAAAATAAAAGAGAATCACTTTCAATAATAGCTTGTATAGTTGTTGCAATTACACTTATCTTAGGAGTAGATATAGGAGCCAATAGTATACAATTAAATCAAATTAAAATGGCTAGAGAAATTGCAGGTTATTATGACGGAACATTACAAACTTATGATAAAAAAAATATTGAAAAATTCAAAACAATTAATGGAGTATCTAATGTACAGACAGTCAAAAATTTAGGAGAATTTATTCCACAGGATGGGCTTAAAACTACACTTTATACATTTAATAAAGATTATTTAAAATCACTTAATTATAAACTTGTGTCTGGAAGATTTCCTAAAGATGAAAATGAAATAGTTATAGACAAAAGCTCATTAGACAAGTCATACCAAGAAAAAATATTAAACAAAAATATTTCAGCAATAAATAAGATTGAGTATAACTCAAATGGAGTTAACAAAATTTATAGTAAAAAAAATGAATATAAAGTTGTTGGTTTTATAGGAAAAGTGGATGGATATTATGAACTTGCAAATGCTGAAGGAAATAACGGCATAGAAATATTCTCTTTTGTTAAAACTTCACAAAATGTATTACCTAATGAATTAATAAAATACAATACAGTTTATAACATAAATATTAATCAAAAGAATTTAGATGAAAAATTTGAATATCTAAGAAAAGAATATAATCCATTACTTGACTACAAAGTAGATATTAGGAAAGATGCAGAATCTGGAATATCTAGTAATGAATATTTAGATTCTGCTCTTAGATGTTATGCAGACCAACAGCAAAATAATGAAAAAGAGCTGAAAATATTCGTTGTAGTTGTTGCAGCTTTTACAATAGTTAACTTTTTTAATATAATCCTTACAAAACTTACAAACCAAATAGGACAATTAAGATTAATTGGAATGTCTAATAAAAAGGTTGTTAAGTTTTATTTAATTCAAATTCTTATATTATTTATTATAGGTTCAGTTATAGGGACTATATTTTCTATTTTATTTGCAAGATTTGGGATGAGTATGTTTACCACACAAAATATGTTTGATATAAGTGACTTTACTAAAGTTAAATTAATTATTCCATACTTTATTGTAGGAAAAGCATTGATAATAATTTTAGCTATATTACTATTAACAGTACTTTTACCTATATTAAAATCACTAAAAAAATACCCAATAGATATTATAAATAAAAGTGATAAAGTTAAATATAAAATAAAAAATAATAAAAAAATTATAATAACACTTTTAAAAAATAACTTGCTTAGAAAAAAAACTAAAACAATAATGTCTATTATAGCAATATCATTTAGTGGAACTATACTTATTCAATCAATGGCTACAAATTTAGACTATCTTCAAAAGCAGTTAGATGAAAATCCATCATACTATCCAAATAAATTTACTTACAATATAACACCTCATTGTAATGCTGATGAAAGTATAAAAAAAGTAAGCTCGAAAAATATATCAAAACTTGAAAATATTGATGGTATAAATGATTTTAGTTTAGGAAGTTATAATACTGGACATTTAATAATAGAAAAAAACAAACTAAATAAATCGTACAGCAAAGATTTTGAAACAAAAGGTAACAATACAAATACGCAAGAAGTTCTAGCATTCTTCAATGGAATAGATAATATTAATAAATTAAGTAAATATGTAAAAGAAGGCGATATTAAAACAATTAATAAATCAGATGGAGAATATATAAATATCGCTGTATGTAATAGATACTTCGATTTTGTTAATGCAAAAAATACATATGCAATTAAAGATTTAAAAATAGGGGATACTTTTAACTTGAAAATAAAAAGTAAAAAATCAGATGGAAATTATTATTATAAAGACTTTAAGGCAAAAGTAAGTGTCCTATTAAATCAATCATACTCATTTAACAGTGAACTTTCAAGCTATACAACTATGGGAATAAGTATGAATCTAAAAGAGTTTAAGAAATTAGTCAATAACAGTTATATAGAAGATATACGTTTTAATGCAAAAGAAAGTAGTTATTCTAATATAAATAAAGCATTAAAAGATATAAAAAAGGATAATAGTTTTTTAAATATTGATAATAAAGCAGACAATTCGTCTAAATTTAATATTTCTTTTATTCATATAATATTTTTGATATTATTACTTTCTGCATTATTTAATATTTACACAACTATTAGTTTAAATATTAATAATAATATAAAGGAATTTTCAATTTTAAGGGCTATAGGGCTTCCTAAGAAATCTTTGAAAAAATTAGTTATTTATGAATCAATAATTTATGCTTTCTTAGGAAGCATAGTATCAATAATTTTTATTGCAATAGAAGATCTTAAATACATTAAGCATCTGAAGGAAGTATCTGCACCAGCATTACAAGTAGATTTAAAAGTAAAAGCTATATACATGCCACCAAAAGAAGCGATTATATTTATGTTAATAGCAGTTTTATTTGCTTTTTCAATAGGATATTTAAAATCAAGGTCAATAGATAAGATAGAAATAATTGAGGGTATAAAGGAAAATTAATATATAAAGTTAGGGGTTTAGGATATGAAAAAAAGTATAAAAGTTAAAAACTTAAAAAAAATATATGGAAAAGGTGAAAGTAGCGTAAATGCTATTGATGACATTACTTTAGAAATAGAAAATGGAAAGTTTACCGCTATAGTTGGACAAAGTGGAAGTGGTAAAAGTACATTACTTCATTGTATGGCAGGGCTTGATAAGCCAACTTGTGGAAATGTGTATTTAGGTGATGAGGATATATATACATTAAATGATGACAAGCTATCTAAAATTAGAGTAGAAGAATTTGGATTTATTTTTCAAAGCTTTAATTTAATACCAGTTATTAATGTTTATGAAAATATAGTTCTACCTATATCAATCGATTCAAAATCAGTAGATAAAGTATATATTGATAGTATTATCAATAGCTTGGGATTAAAAGATCAAATAAAAAAATTTCCAAATGAACTATCTGGTGGTCAACAACAAAGAGTTACAATAGCAAGATCTTTGGCAAATAAACCATCTATAATATTTGCAGATGAACCTACCGGAAACTTAGATAGTAAAACTAGCAAAGAAGTTATGAACATGCTTTGTATGTGTGTTAAAGATTTTAATCAAACTTTGGTTATGATAACACATGATGAGAAAATATCAACAATGGCTGATACAGTGATAACTATCTGTGATGGAAAAGTAAACAATATAGGTACGAAAAATGAAATACAGCAAGTGGAAATTTAGAATACAATACCCTTATTATAAATAATAATTTTTACATAGTATAAAAGTTATTTCATATAAATCTAAAATATATAACTATAATTAGGAGTTATTATTACTTCTAATTATAGTTTTTTTAAGATGCTGCTTACCGTATTAATTGGTAGGCAGTTTTTTATTTTTCTAAGTATTCTGATAAAAAAATATAAAAATAGACAAAATCATACAAAAACCATCATTATATAACTTTTATTATAATCAACGATGTAAAATAAGATACTCTTAAGAATATTGTCAAAATTATAACTTAGTTATGCCAATATATACAGGGGTATAATTTAACGTTATAAAATAAATTATTTATATACTAAAAAACACTCATTTCGACTGTAAATTCACGAAAAAATGGTAATATTTTGTATTTTTTGAATAAACTGTTGAAATAGATATAGAAATATGTAACAATCTATAGAAAGATATTGTTACTTTTTTATCAACATTATCTTAATAAGTTAGAGGTCTTATCAAAATTAGAGGGGGAAATAAAAATGGAATTAATGAAATACAATGCACCTGTAGTAGAATGTGATAATTTTGAAATATGTGAAGAAGAAGCGTGGTTTCTTGTGTTTGTAGCAGTGCTTTTAGCATTAGGGGCTACAGTTGTTTTAGGAGCTGCAATTTGGTGTCTAGTCCAAGGTAAAGGAAGTTTCACTGGTGGAGTTAAGTGGGATAGCGGACTTAACGTTAACATAGAGTGTAAATAGGAAAACTGAATTTTAATTAAGGTTAAAGATTAAACAAATTTGATGAAAATTTAAAGGTAAGACCTCTGACTTCTTACAAATAATATTAATACTGGGGGGATATTAAACCATGCTTTATGTAGATAAACTCACAAAAACTTACAATAATAAAATTGTTGCAATAAAAAATCTTAGTTTTACTTTAGATAAAAATAAAATACTAGGCCTTGTCGGTCCTAATGGATCTGGAAAAACTACAACAATAAATTTAATTTTAGGAACTATAAAGGGTAATAGCGGAAGTATATTATATGAAAATTATAAAAATGACAGCCTTGAATTCAAAAAAAAGGTGGGTTATATTCCAGACGATTTAATATTACCAGAATCATTAACTGGCAGGGAATTCATAGAGTTTATACTATCAATTTATTCTATAAAAAAAAGTGATAAATTAGATAAATTAATAAAATTATATAATATGCAAGATTTTCTAGATATATTGATAAAAGAATACTCTCATGGTATGAAAAAAAAGATTCAAATAATAATAGCTTTCTCACTAGAAAGTGAATTACTAATTATTGATGAGCCATTTAGAGGGTTAGACATAGAATCCATGATAATAACAAAACAACTTTTTAAAAGTTTCACAGAATCAGGTAGCATATTACTATGTTCACACGATCTACATTTAGTGGAAGAATTATCTGATGAAGTTATAATGCTTTATCAAGGAAATGCTGTAGCAAAAGGTACAAGCGACTTCTTAAAAAACAAATTTAAATGTGGTGATTTAGAGCAAGTTTTTATGAATGTTTCTATAGGGGAGGAAAGAAAACATGAGATTGGAGAAATCATTTCTAATTTTAGTCACAATGCTTAAAGGCGTTAAAAACAGTTTACATAACAAAATAAAGAAATATTTTATTATTATATCTTTGGTAGTTCCGTTTTTTATTCTCTTAGGAACCATCCTCTCTTACAAAATATTTTCCCCTATGATTAGTGCTATCATTACAGGAAACAAAAGTATGTTCTTTTCTTTTATTTCATCAAGTATGTTGAATGTAACTTTGATTACATTTGTTGTATATATAATACTTATAAATTCAAACAATGATAGTAGTAATTATAGCAAAATAATAAAATGGCTACCTCTTACAAAGCAAGAGAAAATATGCGCTCAAACACTTCAAGAGCTATTTTTTATAGTTATTACTAACCTATGTTATGTTATATTTTTTCACCTACCTTCATTCATAGGTTCTAAAGTTAGTGTAAAGTTTATTGGAATCTATTTATTATCTATAATCATACAATCTTTATTAACATATTTTTTATTAAATATTATCTATTTATCAATAATTAGATTATTATATTTTATATCACATAAACAGTTTATTAGAGAATTAGCATCAATTATTTTAGGAGTTAATTCTTTTATATATTTAGTTAGCAAAATCAACTTGGAAAGTCTGTTAGTTACAGGTAAAACGTATAGTTTGTCTATAGTAAACATTTTATTACCTATTACAGATATATTTATGGGTTATGAATATTTCAACTATGTAGATGTAAGAAACTGCTTAGTAATCAGTGGAATAATTTTATTTTCAGGAATTTTTATAACAATTTTATTTGGTGGGATTGAACTTGATAATAGGAATCTAATGTTATTTAGATACATACCTAAAAGTAAAAATAAGTTTTTATGGATTGTTATAAAAGAAATTAAGCATATCGCACGAAGTGAGACTAATATTTCAAACTTCTTTGTATTAATTTGTGTAATTGTATCTGTAGGATTTTTAGATGCAAGTACTATAAATACTACAGTAGTAAATTTACTTTTATCAAGTTTTTGTTCAATTTTTTCGCTAAATTCATTTGGTGAAGATAGAAATTTCAGTATTTACTCTAACATAGTGCCAGTTTCTAGCAAGCTGATTTCTTATGGAAAACTAATAGGTAATCTTATTGTTGGTATATCAATATATACAATACTGTATTTTATTGTATTTACATACTTAGGAATAAACTTAGAAATATTTAAAGATGGAATATTATACACTGCACTAGGGGTAGTTGTCATTTATACATATGGAATTGTAGTGCCAGTTCGAGAAAAAGAGCCTTTTTCAAATATAATTGTATTCTTATCATTTGCTGCAATATGTATTTTGATATCTGTAATATCAATGACTTTTAGTGGGGCCTATCTATATGAATTTATTGTAGCATCGGTTGTAGTTATCATATTTATAATACCAAGGCTTTATAAATTAAGTTCTCTTTTAGATTAAAAGAATTTTTTTTTATTAAGTTAAATTTTTAAAGGAGGAAAGATATGAAGTTATTTATTATTTTTATTATCGAAAAATTAAAATCCCTATTGAAACTAAAAACAGTCTTTTTTATTCCTGACAATGTATGTATAAGTGAAAATTTTGTTATAGATACCGATTTAGATAAAAGTGTTAAATTAAACGATATAGCCTGTAATATTTTAAGTTTATTAGATGGTAAAAACACTATAGAGGATATCGTTTCTATACTACTTAAGAAATACAATGTAAGCAAAGAAATATTAGAAAGAGATATAAACATCATAGTAAGTAATTTACAAAATAAAAATTTAGTTGAATGTAAAATCGTAGGGAACAAAATATTAGCTTTTTTTTTTAATCTAGCAATTGGACAATATCTACAAAAGAAAAGATATTCTATTCCAAAATCAAAAATAGCTACGTTTTTACTTTTATTTTATATATTAGTTGAGAAATTATTCATAATGTGGCTTATAACTATTATGCCTGTTTATTTCTTTATAAATAGTTTCACATTAGATTCTAATTATAGGATTAATTATGCTATTGGTTGCTATTTTGTTTTTATATTTTCAATGATATTTGGATTTGTTTTACACGAATGGATCCATATAGCTGTTAGCAAAATTCAAAATCAAGAAATTCATGGATATATCTTAGCAAAGAGATTTACTGTAAGTATAGTTAAAGTAAATACAGAGTCTAGTTTACTATCTATTTTATTAGGACCTCTCATTCCTAGTATATTAGGTATTATTTTTATATTTATATCATTAAAAACACAAAGTATGATGACTTTCTTACTAGGAATTGGATTTGTTATCAACATAATAAATTTACTTCCTTTTACAAAAGATGGTAAGGGAATACTTGAAAAAATTCTAATGAAGAAATTGATGAAGGGAGCTACAAAATGAAAAAGGCCTTAGGTGTTTTATCAGTTATTTACTTAATATTTATTCCATTTAGTACATTTTTTTATTTGTTGTATTCGTTATTTAGCAATAAAAGTGTAAATCTACTCAATGACGGAATAGTTTTAGGCGTAACTAAAAATGGTTGC
Organism: uncultured Peptostreptococcaceae bacterium; assembly: GCA_947072565.1. Lineage (GTDB taxonomy): Bacteria > Bacillota > Clostridia > Peptostreptococcales > Peptostreptococcaceae > Romboutsia_D. The sequence continues at coordinate 43,522 of CAMTIM010000010.1, forward strand.
ACACTAAACATTGGTTCACATGTGATTTTAACATATGTAATAGTATATTTGTTGCTTGTTGGTTTATTATTTATAAGTTCAAAAACAAAAATTGGTAAAATATTCTGTGGAAAGGAAAATAAAACAAATGGATAAAAAAAGATTTTTAAAATTACTTTTCTTTATATCTTTTGCTGTAATAGCTGTATTGATATATTCAATTTATTCAAATACTCAGGAAGAAATCGATACAGAATATGGTATAGGATATGGAAATCCTAATGCTAAAATAAAAATGATAGAATATATGAGTTTTCAATGTATAGACTGCTTTGAGTTACATGAAAATATTGGAGATACATTAACAAAAAAAATTAAAGACGGTGAAGTTTATTACATAGTAAAGCATGTTGATTTTGAAAAATTCAAGTATGATGACGTCATATTTAATAGCATTGATAATCTTGATAAAATAGAAACTATAGATTACGTAATGGATAATTACAAGACATGGAGTAAAATGAAAAATGTTGAAGATGTAAAAAAATTCTTTAACTTAAATGATGTTAAAAAAGACAGAGTTGAAATGCAAAAATATATTTCAAAGGAAAAAGATAATCATGATATAGACTTTATCCCTACTTTTTATTTAAATGGAGAAAAACATGTTGGTGTATTTACAGATAAAGAATTTAAACAAATGATAAATGATATAAAGTAAAACTATTATGTGTAAACTTTGGCAAGAAAGGACAATTTTTATGAAGTATATAAGCAAAATACCAAAAGCAGATATTAATTTAAATGATAAAATGATCAATAATGGTTGGAAAATACTAAAAGAGCCTAAAAATTTAGTATCAGCAACCCTTATATCATTGCCTATATCAATTATAAATATATATATATGTATGTTATTTATGAAATGGACAAATAAAGACCTCTTAACAATTGTTAATTCTATTGTTTATGGTGGTAAAATAACTTTTACAATCAAGTTTGTGTACATAGTATATATATATCTATATATATTACTTCATGAAGTTATTCATTTGATTCTTATTCCTAATTTTACTAAATCAAAATCAACATTTATTTCAGTGAAACTATGGGGTGGATTTGTTTATACAGAAGAAGTAATAAAAAAAAGAAGGTATTTAATTATAACAATACTGCCTTTTGTACTACTATCTTTTGTAGTTCCGTTATTAATGACTTTAATGGGAATAAATCCTATTATCATTTTAACTTTATCAATTGTTAACTCTGCTGGAGCATCTGTTGATGTATTATCGTTTATATTAATATTGTTGCAAGTTCCTAAAGATAGTAGTATAAAAAACAATGGAATGAAAACATTCTATATTAATAATTAGTGATTATTATATTTAAAGTGAAATATACATTCTAACTAACAAGGTAATTCCTGTACCATTGGGGGATCACCTTGTTTTTTATAAATTTAATTTTAGTATATATACCTAAAGTAATCTTATAAGTATATAAATCTCTGATTTCGATTGTAAGATTTATTTTACAATTAAATGCCCTATTTATCCTTAATTGTATTATTTTGCTTCTAAATCGATTTTAAGAAGTATTTTGGCATAATTTGTAGGTATATTTAAATTGAAATTTATTCTTTAAGCTTTACAGTTATTTATTTATTAAAAATATACAAAGCCTAACAAGTAATAAAATATCTTTTAAATACATTACTTATTAAGTGTTTTCAAGTTTTGTATTTAAAGTTTAAAGGTAACAATTTGATACCTTTTTTAATTATTTGTACAAATCTTTATTACTTAAAGGCTAATAATTTATTTGTTGTTTAGAGTGAAGTAATTAAGTTTTTTGTAAAAACTTATCTTTCTTAGTATATAAATAGTATTTAATAGTATTTAATAGTATTTAGGAGGTCTTGTATGTGTTGGTATCACTAGAGTTGAGAGCACGAAAGGTAACAATTTGATACCGAAAGGTAACAATTTGATACCAAAAGGTAACAATTTGATACTCTAAAGGTAACAATTTGATACCTTTAATGCAACAAATATTAAAAAGTGTTGCTTTTAATATTTTACTTAATTATAATTAAGGTATAAATTAAGTATTAAATATTTAAAGGTAACAATTTGATACCTTTAAATACTTTATGGGGGACATTATGATTGAAAGTAAAACAAATGAAAATAGCATTGATTTGTTAATGCAGTCTAAACAATTAGTGCATACTTCGTATGAAGTGTCAGCTATACAAAATAGAATATTCTATTATTGTTTGTTAACAACACAAAAGGAAAAAAACGGGGAGCTGTGTTGTCATGTTAAGCTAAATGATTTAAAAAGACTAATACCTAATAAAAATCAAAGAACACTAGCTAACATAAAAAAAACTATACAAATATTGAAACAGACATCTCTTGAGTTTGAAAAAAATGAAAATGGGGATAGGATAGAATGTGATTATAATTTAATAACAGGTAGTGAGTACAATGTAAATAAAGAGACCTTTAAGATAAAACTTGCGGATCGATTATATAAACATTTGATAGATTATACTGTATATGCTCCTTTAAGTCTTGATATATTGACAAGATTTAAGAGCTTTTATTCTCAACGTCTATATGAATTATTAAGGTTATGGAGTAGAACAGAAAAAGTAATAGTTAAGAGCTTTAAGATAGAACAGTTAAGATTTATATTAGGTGTTGAGAATAAATATCCTGAATATAAAAACTTTAAACAAAGAGTTCTAAATCAAGCTATAAAAGAAATTAATCAATTTGGAAATATGAATGTTAGTATAGAAGAAATAAAAAATGGAAGAAAAGTAGATGAAATTAAATTTACTATTTTAGATAATGAGAAAAAAGTATATTTTAAAAATAATATATACAATCCTAAAACAGACAGTGAAGATAAAATAAATGATTTAGATGAACCAACTAATACAGAAAAATGTATAAGTGTTGAAGAACATACAGTATCTAAAAAAGAGTTTTATGTACCAAATAAAAAATTATTTACTAAAGCTACATTGGAGCGATTTAAAAATGATTTTATGAACTATGATTTTAAAGATGATACATATAAAAAATTGTTGCAAGAATCAATTTTGATAGCATTGGAAAGAGATGATGAAGAAAATATTAAAGTTAAATCATATAATTTTTTCAAAAAAACTTTAGAAAATAAGATTAAGTCTTTAAGTAAAAAGAAAACTGTTCCTGCTATAAAGACGAGATTTCATAATATAAACCAGACGTTTAATCAATATAGTCCTGATGAACTTGAAAAAATACTTTTAGAAAGCCAAAAAGATAAGTTTAAGTAAAAAGATAAATTATCTAATGCTTAATTGCTTAATACATAAGTGTAAGTAATATGGTTTCAATTTGATATGTAACAATAGAAATACTATAAATTCGTTTATTAGTTTATATAGGCCGTTTAGTAACAAAGTTGTGAGAGATTCTTGCGATTTTATTATTAAACGGCCTTATTTTATTATTTAAGGCTTTATAAGTCTATTCATTATTATATATAAAAACTGTTAAGAAAATCTTAAGAATTATGATAACTTTTCCGTAAGAATTTGATTTTAATATCTATATATAACAAAATTTAACACAAGAAAGGAATGGTGTATAATAAACAAAGATGAATAAAAGAATTGAGGGAATTATATGAAAAATGTACTTGTAGTAGACGATGATAAAGAGATTGTAGACTCTATTGAACTTTATCTAAGAAATGAAGGAATCAATATACTTAAAGCGTATGATGGGATGCAGGCTTTAGATATATTAGTAAATAATGATATACACTTAATACTTATGGATATTATGATGCCTAAATTAGATGGTATAAAAGCTACTATAAAGATAAGGGAAGAAAAGAGCATACCAATAATATTAGTATCAGCTAAAAGTGAAGATAGTGACAAAATAATAGGACTTAATATAGGTGCTGATGACTACATAACTAAGCCTTTTAACCCGCTAGAGCTTATAGCTAGGGTAAAGTCGCAATTAAGAAGATATCTTAACTGGAGCAATAACAAAGATGTAAATAATAGTGAGGTATTAAAAAGTGGGCAACTAACATTAAATGTAAATACAAAAGAAGTTTTTGTAGAAGGGGAAAGCGTCAAATTAACTCCAATAGAGTTTAAAATATTAAACTTATTGCTTGCTAATAAAGGGCAGGTATTTTCAATAGAGCATATTTATGAAAGAGTTTGGAAAGAAGACAATCTAAATGCGGACAATACGGTAAGTGTCCATATTAGAAGGATAAGAGAAAAGATAGAGATAAATCCTAGGGAGCCTAGATATTTAAAGGTTGTATGGGGAGTTGGTTATAAGGTGGAAAAATTATAAAGTTAAAAGGGTGATTATATGAGAAATATAAATAATAAAAAATTAAAATACATATTTTTGATAATAGCAACGATAGCATGGTCTTTATTTTATATAAATACACAGGAGATTTTTTCTGGTACAGCATACCAAGTAGTAAAACCAGGAAACTTGCTTAATAAAGATAAAAAGATAATTTCAGATAATTTATATGAAACTGCAAAATTTGAGAATGGATTTCTTCAAAATATACTTACTACAGTAAATATGACACCATCAAATGGTAAAAATTCTGAGGTAGATATAAATTGGGCTAAAGATGTATTAAAAAATGTAACTCAAACAAAATTATTTATTGAAAGTGGATATAATAATAAAAGTTATACTAATACAAAATCTAAAAATATGAATGAATTTAAATCAAAGGAAAAGAATTATTGCAATATAGAATTAGATTTTGTAGATGGGAATCATTTGTATTCTAAAACTATAGATAATAATAAAAAAGCTACACCTGCATTCGAAGGAATATTTAACTGGTTAACTTATGAAAATGTGAGAATAAATATGGCATTTCCTAAAAAACCTATTGAAAATATTAAAGATAAATCTTTTTATGATGATGAATTAGTAAATAATTACAATGATTTCGTTTACTACAAAGATAAAATAGATAAATTAATTTTAGTTTCAGTAACTACATTTTTAGTTGGGGTTATATCTTCAATACTATGCTTAACAAACAAAGCAAGATTATTTAAATCAGAAAAATCATTGTATAATAAAATACCTTTAGAACTAAATTTATTAATTATATTTATAATGGGCTATTATTCAAATCTTAAATTTAGCTATATGGCATCATTTACAATAAAAACTGTATTTGTACTAATAAGTTTAGCTTTGGTGGAGAATTTTATAGGACTTACAAATAAAAAAGATATATTTGAAAATAGTTTAATAAAAAAGACTTTTAAATCATTAAACAAATTTTTTATTAATATTAAAAAATATAGAAAAAAAATACCTTTAATAACTAGAATTATACTAATAGGAGTAGCATCTATTATAATAATATGTTTAAGCATAGTTCTTATATATACAACTTGGTACTGGGATAATCAATTCCTAGTAATTATAGTATATGTTTCAGTGCCCAGTATTTTAATAGTAATGATAGTTTTGTACACTATAAAAAAACTAATATACTTAAACAAAATAATGGAAGGTGCACAAGAAATTAAAAATGGAAAAATTGACTACAAAATAGAAATACAAGGTAATGATAGTTTTACTATTTTAGCTGAAAATATAAATAATATAAGCGAAGGATTAGACAATGCAATAGATGAAAAGCTAAAAAGTGAAAGAATGAAAAGTGAGCTTATAACAAATGTAAGCCATGATTTAAAAACTCCTTTAACAGCTATAATAAATTATGTTGGATTAATAAAAAAAGAAGAAGACATACAGCCACCATATTTAAATGATTATGTAAATATACTAGATAACAAATCAAAGCGGTTAAAGGTACTAATAGAAGATTTATTTGAGGCTAGTAAAGCTAGTAGTGGGACAATAAATCTTAATATTGAAAAACTAAATTTAAGTCAATTATTAAAACAAAGTATAGGTGAAAATGAAGAGAAACTAGCAAAGAGTAATTTAGAATTAATAATAGACTTACCAAAAGATCCAGTTTACATAAATTGTGATGGAAAAAGAATGTATAGAGTATTTGAAAATCTATTAACTAATATAGCTAAGTATTCTTTAGAAAACACTAGAGTTTATATACAGATTAAAGAAAGCGATGAAAACGTATATGTTGATATGAAAAATATATCATCTTATCAATTAAATTTTGAACCTGATGAAATAACAGAACGATTTAAAAGAGGGGACTTATCAAGAAACACTGAAGGCAGCGGATTAGGACTTGCTATAGCTAAGGATTTAGTAGAACTTCAAAAGGGGAAGTTTGAAATACAAATAGATGCAGATCTTTTCAAAGTAGAGTTAGTATTTATTAAAGCGAATTAAAAGACATATAGATTAGTCTGTATAATCTTTTAAGCATATTAGGAGTACATTTTAAACGTCCTGCAAACGTGACATTATTGTTTATCTTAGGTTATTAAAATGTCACGTTTGCGGGAACTTAAAAATGGATTTGTTTTAGAAATTAGTGTATAAGGTAGTATTATAAAATATGATACAATAATGTTATTGTAAGAGTTATCTAGGTATGCAAAAATAAAAGCTTAATTATGATAAATATTACAGGTTTATAATAATGGGGGGATACCTATGTCTCAAATGACTAAAAAATCATTGGCTGTGTCGCTAAAAAAAATGTTAGCTCAAAAGCCATTGGAAAAAATAAAAGTCACAGATATTACAGAAGATTGTGAAGTGAATAGACAGACATTCTATTATCATTTTAAGGACATTTATGATTTGTTAGAGTGGGTTTATACAAATGAAGCAACAAGAGCTTTAGATGGTAAAAAGACATATGATACTTGGCAACAGGGATTTACACAGATATTAGACTATATGTTAGAGAATAAATCTTTTGTATTAAATACATTCAATTCTGTAAGTAGAGAATATTTAGAGCGTTACTTATATAATGAGATACAACTACTTCTCATGGGAGTAGTAGAAGAAAAGGCAAAAGGTATGTCTGTTAGGGAAAAGGACAAGGAATTTATTGCAGATTTTTATAAATATGCATTTGTAGGACTCTTGCTTGATTGGATTAAAAAAGGAATGAAAGAAAAGCCTGTAGATATAATAAGTCGATTAAATACATTGATTTGTGGAAATATTGAAGGGGCTTTGGAACAATATAGGACAGATAAATAGATTTAGAAAAAAATAAATAGAAAATATAAATTAGACAAATATTATTATTTGTCTAATTTTTTTACAAATTAATATTTATGTTTAAAATTTTTACATAGTTTATATATTGTCTATATAAGAAAATATTAAATTTGAATATGCTATTAGTAAATAAATTACTAAAAATTTCTATCAGATGTTACAACTACATTACACAAGGGGGATAATTTTATATGTATTATAGTAATGGAAATTATGAAGCATTTGCACGTCCACAAAAACCAGAAGGTGTAGATAGAAAGTCAGCATATTTAGTTGGAGCTGGCTTAGCATCTTTATCTGCTGCATGTTTTTTAGTTCGTGATGGTCAGATGAAAGGTGAACATATTCATATATTAGAAGAAATGGATATACCAGGTGGTGCTTGTGATGGAATTAATGATGCTCAAAAGGGATTTATTATTCGTGGCGGGCGTGAAATGGAAAATCATTTTGAATGTTTATGGGATCTATTTAGATCAATACCTTCAATAGAAACTGATGGAATTTCTGTATTAGATGAATACTATTGGCTAAACAAAAAAGACCCAAACTATTCTTTAATGAGAGCTACAGTTAATTGTGGAGAAGATGCTCACACAGACGGTAAGTTTACATTAACAGATAAAGCCTCTATGGAAATAGTAAAATTATTTATGTCAAGAGATGAAGATTTATATGATAAAAAAGTTGAAGACGTGTTTACCGAAGATTTCTTTGCATCAAACTTCTGGCTATATTGGAGAACTATGTTTGCTTTTGAAGAGTGGCATAGTGCACTTGAAATGAAACTTTATATTCAAAGATTTATTCATCATATTGGAGGACTTCCTGATTTTTCAACTTTAAAATTCACAAAATACAATCAATATGAATCATTAATTTTACCTATGATTAAATATCTAGAGTGTAATGGAGTTCACTTTCAGTACAATACAACTGTTATAAATGTAAAATTTGAAATAACAGAAGATAAAAAAGTAGCAAAACAAATTGTTTGTATTAAAGATGGAAAAGAAGAAAATATTGATTTAGTAGAAGATGACTTAGTGTTTATTACAAATGGTAGCTGTACAGAAAATTCAACTTTGGGCGATGATAATAATGCTCCAACTTTCAATACTAAAGAAGGTGGTTGTTGGAAACTTTGGAGAAACATTTCGACACAAGATACTTCTTTTGGTAGACCTGATAAATTCTGTACTAACACAAATGCAACTAACTGGGAATCTGCTACTATAACTACTTTAGATAATAGAATTCCACCATATATAGAAAAAGTATGTAAGCGTAATCCATTTAGTGGGAAAGTTGTTACAGGTGGCATTGTTACAGTAAAAGACTCATCTTGGTTAATGAGTTATACTTTAAATAGACAACCACATTTCAAAAGTCAACCAGATAACCAGCTTGTTGTATGGGTTTACGGGTTATTTACTAATGTTGATGGAGACTTTATAAAAAAACCAATGAGAGAGTGCACAGGGTATGAAATCACTCAAGAATGGCTATATCATTTAGGAGTTCCTATAGAACAAATTCCTGAGATGGCAAAGAATTCTACTCACTGCATTCCTTGTATGATGCCATACATTACTTCATTCTTTATGCCAAGAACATCTGGAGATAGACCAAAAGTAGTACCAGAGAAAAGTGTAAACTTTGCATTTATAGGTCAATTTGCAGATACTGTTCGTGACACTGTATTTACAACAGAGTATTCTGTAAGAACTGCTATGGAGTCTGTATATACATTGCTTGATATTGACCGTGGGGTTCCTGAGGTATTTGGTTCTTGTTATGACGTTAGGGTATTGCTTGACTCAACTGCTAAGATGATGGATGGAAAAAAACTTACAGACATCAAACTTCCATTAGAAATCAGAGCTAAATTAGAGCCGGTTATGAAAGAAATTTCAGGAACTATAGTTGAGGAATTGTTGCAAAGATATAATTTGATATAAGTTAACTTTGGTTGTTAAAATTAGATTATTTATAAAAAAACCGTATCTCAATTTAAGGGGTACGGTTTTTGTTGAATTTACTTATAGAAAATAGTGTTCAACACCAATCAAACTATATGAGATAGTATGAATTTAAATGTATGTGAACTATGGAATATAAAGCAAATATAACTAAATAAATTTTGTATAAAAAAAGTGTTGACAATCTTAAAAGCTAGTCCTATTATCTATATAGAACAATTAACATAATTATATTCAAAACAACAAAATAGGGTTTTATATACAAAATTATTGTATATTCAAAACAAATCCTTAGTCTTAATACTAATCATTAAAACTAATCTTTTATTACTGTCATAAAATAAATCTAAAAGTGTAAAAAATATCAGTCTGACGTTTATGTAATTAATATAAACGATGCTTGTGTTAGTTTAGTTATAATCAAATACATTCTAGGATATTTTTATCTAATCATATAAAATTTTACAATATAAAAAGTAACCTTAAAGAAAGACATTAAACTAAATTAATATTTGTTAAATATGGGGGTGAAAGTGTTTAGCGAGTATTATTTAAAGTACAAATTTTTCATCATGGGTATAACAAAAACAAAAATTTTATAAGGGGATGAGTTTAAATGTTTAAAAGAAAATTAGGGATTTTAACGATAGTAAGTTTATTTTTAGTACCTTCATTGAGTTATGCAGACACTCAAACTAATGAGGATTTAGAAAAAACATACAAAATTACATCAGAAAAAGATTTAAAAGATGTATTAAAAGGGGTTTCAGATGAACATAGTATAAAAAATAACTCAGATCAATATGAATTAATTAAAACAGAGAAAGATAATTTAGGATATACTCACTATACTTTAAAGCCTAAAGCTGATGGATACTTTGCTGAAAATGCTGAAGTTAAAATTCATACAGATGAATCTGGGAAAGTTGTATTTGTAAATGGGGATTTAGAACAAGGTAAGCTTGAAGTTAAAAATGATACAAAAATAAGTAAGGACAAAGCTATTGATTTAGCTTTTAAAAGCATAGAAAAATTACCTGGAGATGTTAAAAATTTATCAGGAAAAGATGTTGTTCAAGATGCTAAAATTGTTGTTGATGAAAAAAGCAACAGAGCTGTTTATAGTTTAGATTTAATATATACTTTACCAGAACCAGCTCACTGGATAATTAAAGTTGATGCAGAAAATGGTAATGTAGTAGATAAACAAAATGTTTTAGAAGATGCTATACAAACAACAGGATCTGGGATAGGTTCAAATGGAGAAGTTAAGTCTCCTTTAAACTTGACACAGGATGCTGGTAACTTTTATTTATTAGATACTACTCATAAAGGTAAAATAAATACTATGGGATTTAAAGCTTTTGAAGGTGATAGTATAGTAGGAGACGTTTTCTCTAATCCACTAAATTCTTTCAATGATGCAAAATTTAAAGCAGGAGTAGATGCTCATTACTTTACAAATCAAGTATATAACTATTATAAAAATGTTCATAATAGAGAAAGTTATGATGGAAAAGGATCAGATATAAACTCTTATGTAAATGTACCAGATCCAGAAACAGGTGAAGCTACTTGGAGTAATGCTGCATGGACTGGAGCAGAAATGATTTATGGTGATGGTGATCAAAAAACAGAAAATTCTTTCACAGCAGCAAATGATGTTGTAGCACATGAAATTACACATGGAGTTACATCATCATCCGCTGACCTAGTGTATAGATTCCAACCAGGAGCATTAAATGAATCTTTCTCAGATGTATTTGGTTACTTTGTAGATAGTGAAGACTGGTTGATGGGTGAGGATTTATACAAAGCACCTAATACAGCTATAAGAAGTTTGAAAGATCCTAAATTATACGGTCAACCAGATAATATGAAAAATTACAAAAATTACAGTATAAATTATGACCAAGGAGGAGTTCATATTAATAGTGGTATTCCTAATAAAGCAGCATATAATACTATTAATAAATTAGGAAAAGAAAAATCAGAACAAATTTATTACAGAGCTCTTACAAAATATTTAACAAGCACATCAAATTTCTCAGAAACTAGTAAAGCTTTAGCTCAATCAGCACAAGATCTTTATGGAAAAACTGAAGCAGCAGCAGTTAAGCAAGCATGGAGTGCAGTTGGGGTATATTAATTAGTAGGTAAATTATATAAGAAAAGTTAGAAAAAGGCAGAGAAATCTGTCTTTTTTTATGTGGATTTTAATAAAAGTATAACAAATTATAGAGATAAGTTAATATAGCATTTAATTAAAATATATATTAAAACGAAGTATCAATATGATATAATCAGTTAGAAGTTTGACAGAAATATAAATTAGCATAAGCAATTTAAACTTGGAGGATAAATGAAAAATATTGTTATTTTAGATGTAGAAACAACGGGAGCGAATCATCTTATAGATGAGATATGTCAGATGTCTTACATAGTACTAGGAAGTGATCTTAGTATAGTAGAGGCTAAAAACTTTTTCTTTATGGTAGAGTATGTAAACTTTAAATCGTATAAAAAAAAGTTGAACATTGATGAATTAAAGTCATTATCAAATGATAAAACTTTTAAAGATCAATATGAGGAAATATTTAATGATTTAAATAATAACTTTATAGTGTGTCATAAATGTGAGCATGATATAAACTTTGTTAAGAGTGAATTTATGAGATGTGATAATAAAAATAATTTTGTATATGAAGAGTTTTGTACGATGAAGTATTATACTGATATACTAAAAATACCAAGCGAAAAATTTGGATATAAATACCCTAAATTAATTGAAATTATGCCATTTTTAAATATCAAAAGGGGCGATATATATAGTAGCTCTAAAGAGATATTCAATTTAACTGATGAAGAAATAACTTCTAAAGATATCCGAGTAGATCTAGCCACAATATACTTAACTGCAATGAAGACAGAAGAATTAATAAATAGGTACAAAGATTATTTAAACAAACCAATTAATGATGATATAGAAACAGACAAACATGAAAAATCAGAAAATAATAATAGTAGTAAATTATCAAAAAATAACGATGTACATACTGATAATGCTAATGAGAGAGATATGTCATTATTTAAATCATTAGTATCATTTAAAGGAAAAATTGATAGAAATAAGTATAGTTGCTATGTACTTTTAACTGCAGCCATTTATATGTTAGCAAACATAATAGCTGATAGCATATATACGTATAGCTTTATGAGTGACAATACATCAATTATTATATCAGTTTTATTATGGATTATAAATGGATTTGGATTAACAGCGTTAACAGTAAAAAGAATTAGATATAAAGAAGAGTCAATGTGGCTAATATTTTTATTGTTAATACCTATAATAAACTTAATTTTCGTTTTACATCTGTGTATTAAAAAGGATATAGAGGCTACCAACACACATGATATGAATCGTTTTGCATACAGGAATAAAAAACTAAAAAAAATATCATATATAAGTATATGTATTTTAATAGCTACAGGAATTTATACATCTTATGAAATATATGGAATTATAAAAGAAGAACAAGCTATAGATATAGTAATAAATACTTTATACGATAAAGATAAATCATCTACAAAGACTATAGGAACATATATAGAAGAAAAGGTAGAGGATATAAATCCATATTATATTGACGATTGGTATGCAGTTAAGATAGATAGTAATACGTACCTTGTAACTTTTAATTTCGATATAGAAGATGATTACTACACTAATGGATATAATAGCTATCCGTATGAAGTAAATATAGACACAAAAGAAGTTACCGAAATAAGCTCAGATAAAATGATTAAAAAATATGAGGATTTGGGCCAATTTGATGATAGAGTATATATAAATGAATTTAAAATAGAAAAGTCTATGTAAAAAAGATGTAGGGAAGTTTATATAATATAAATTACCTACATCTTTTTTTGTTTTTAATAACATATACAATTAACGAAACTACCAATATTGATTCAATAAATATTTTAGTATGTAAAAAAAGCATCTTAATTGTTAAAATAATCCTGTTGACTAAAAATGAAACTATGATATATAAAATTCAAATATACTAGTGACAAAGGGGGGAATATTAATGAAAATAAACATAGAAATTGATGAAAAGTATAGGCAACTAGGAGTTTTAATAATGGCACCTAAAATGAATGATGAAGTACAACAAATTATCAACAAAATAAATGATGAAAAAAAGAAACATATAATAGGTGTTAAGGAGGACAGGATGTATATCCTTAATCCAAAAGATATTTTTTGTTTTTACACAGAAAATAAAAAAATTATGGCAAGAACAGAAAAAGATAAATACGAAATAAAAGACAAGTTGTATGCTATAGAAGAGTATTTAAAAAACACATCTTTTATAAAAATCTCAAAATCAGTAATTGCAAACGTCGATAAAGTTAAAAATCTAGAAGTTTCTTTTAATGGAACGTTGTGTATTACATTTTTTGATAAAAGCCAGGAGTATGTCTCAAGGAAATATGTAACAGATATAAAGAGTTATTTACAAATAGGAGGAAGATAAAATGTTAAATTTAAAATCTTTAATCAAAAGATGCGTTTATGGGCTAGTATGTGGGATATTACTTGCAGTAGGAGTATTTTTTATAAAGGCAATTTGTAATGATATGGGAGGTACAATTAAAGAAAGCTTATTCGTTACTCAAATTTTGATTTGTGGAATTATGGGAATGGGGTTTGTTGGAATATCACAGATACTTAGTATTGAGAACCTAAGTGTACTATCTAAAATAATAATTCATGCTATAGTTCAAGCTATTTTTTATTTTACTTTAGCGTATATTGCAGGCTGGATTCCTAGTAATAAATCCGATATTTTAATTATGATTTCAGTATATATAATTACATATGTTGTATTTTGGATAAGTTATAAACATTATTGGAAGAAAAAAATAGAAGAGATAAACTTAAGTTTATCTAACAGAAGGATGTAATATTAACTTAAATATATATAATAAAAATGCCCTTAAAATCTATTTATTTAGACTTTAAGGGCATAAATTTTAGTGTAATATATTAATATTTAAACTGTGAATTTAATATCAATAATTACCAAAAAATTCCTTTAATTGGATATTTAAGGTATAATCGATATATATAAAACAATGAAAAGGGGAAAAATTATGTCTAATGTAGTAAAGTCTGCCTTTATTTTATTTGTTGCGACTATGATATCAAAGGTACTTGGTTTTTTTAGAGATCTTGTTATTGGATATGTATATGGAGCTGGGATTATATCTGATTCTTATTTTGCAGCTTTAAATATTATGACAATTGCATTTGTTTCTTTATTATGTGTTGCAATACAAAGTACGTATATGCCTATATACACTAGTGTAGAGACTAAAGAAGGTAGAAATAAAGCTTTAAAATTTACTGGGAATGTAATTAATATAATTATTATTGTGTCTATTTTTATTAGTATTTTAGGTTGGTTTCATACAGAGCCTATAGTTAAATTTTTTGCGTTAGGATTTAAGGGAGAAAGGTTGGCAATAACAGTACAACTTACTAAGATTATATTGTTTTCAGTGGGTATTGTTTGTATTACATATGTATTAAAATCTTATCTAGAGATTCATGACTATTTTCTAATAACAGGGTTAATGCCCATACCGTATAATTTATCTATAATAATCGCAGTTTTACTTAGTGGAAAATATGGGATTAATATGTTAGCATATGGTACGGTATTTGCATTTTTTGTTCAAATGATTTTTTTAATTCCGTTTTGTTATAAGAAAAAATTCAAATATAAGTTTAGTTTCAGTATAAAAGATAAATACATAAAACAAATGGGTCTAGCTATATTGCCAATTTTAGTGGGTGCTTCGGCAAATCAAATAAATAGTTTGGTAGATAAAAATCTAGCATCAATACTACCAATAGGTGCTTTATCTTCTTTGGGTTATGGATATAAATTAAATATATTTGTAACTGGTTTATTTATAGCTACAATAACATCTGTTATATACCCATTGTTTTCAAAATTAGGTAATAGCAACAATATAAAAAAATTAAAAATGACTTTGTGCTCATCAATTAATTTTGTTACCTTAATAACTATGCCAATATCAATAGGAGCATTTATACTAGCTGAACCTATAGTTAGAATATTATTTGAAAAAGGTAAGTTTGATGCTAGTGCAACTATAGCTACATCTCATGTCCTAGCATACTATGCCATTGGTATGGTTGCAACAGGATTTAGAGAAGTACTAGTTAGAGTGTTTTATTCATTGAAAGACACTAAAACACCTATGAAAAATAGTATTTTATGTGTTACTTTTAACATTATATTTAACCTAATATTAATTAAATATTTAAAAGCACCAGGATTGGCACTTGGATCTAGTATATCCGCCATTTTAGCTGCAATATTTTTAATGTTTAGTCTAAGAAAGAAAATAGGAAAACTTAATGGAATGAGTATATTGATGACTATAATAAAAACATTTACAGCAGGTATAGTAATGGCAATAGCTGTGTTATTTATATTTAATAGGTTAAATGTTATAAATGAATTACTAGCTTTTGTAGTTTCTGTTTCTATTGGAGCCATAGTATACGGTGTATTGGTATTAGTATTCAGAGTGGATTCAACTGATTATATTATAGATATGGTAAAATCGAAGTTAGTAAATAGATAATAAATTTAATATAACAGAAATAGTTTGACATGAAACTATTTCTGTTATATTATTAGTTTGTCATAAAACTAATTTAAGTATTTAAATCAAATTTATTGTGTATTAGTAAGTTGGATTTATATTTAAAACTTTAGTACATAATATTATGAGTAGTGTTAAAATACTTGATAAAAATCAAAATGTATACATAACAAAAGGAGAAATAACATAATGGCAAACTTAGATTTTATATACAAACGTAAAAGTGTAAGACAATTTAAAGATACAGTAGTTCCAAAAGAGGACATACTTGAATTATTAAAGGCTGCAACTTATGCACCATCTCCAAAACATCAACAAAACTGGCATTTTGTTGTACTTCAAAACAAAGATGTAATAAATGAAATGGCAGAAATAGTAAGAAAAAGCCATGAAAATATAGGACAACTTGCAAAAGACGAAAAAGATTTTAAAAGACATATGAGTGTAATAAACTATTATACATGTTTCAAAGATGCACCAGTAGTAGTTTTAGTATATTCATGTGAATATAAAATGATAGAATATAAGATATTAAAGCAAAACAATGCACCTCAAGAAGTGCTAGACGTTCTAGTATCACCTCAATCAGCAGCACAAGGTATAGGTGCTTCAGTAGAAAACTTCTTATTAGCTGCATCTGAAATGGGTTATGCAACTTGTTATATGACAGGACCAACTCATGCTAAGAGTGAAATAGAAAAGCTAATAGGATTTGAAAAACAAGGATATGAATTAATGTCTATGATTTCATTAGGTGTTGCAAAGGATGATACTCCTGCTCAACCACCTCGTAAACCATTAGAGGACGTTGTAACATTTATAGATTAATATATTACAGAAGGGCTACTCATATGAGTAGCCCTTTTGTAATATATAATTTTTAATTATTTGCATCTTTAAAGTTAGAGCTAAGCTTTCTTAGAAGTCTAAGAAATTCTTTTTTTTCATCTTCTGTAAAATTGTTATATGCAGTTTCTTTAACCTGAGAAGATATAAAGTTAAAACTACCTTCTATGTCTCTTGCCTTTTGAGTTAAACCTATATAAGTAACACGCTTATCCTTTGTACACTTTTCTTTTTCAATATATCCTAGCGTTATAAGTCTATTTACTAAAGATGTAACTGTAGATTTATCCTTACCTATTTTTTGTGAAATCTCTTTCATAGTAAGATTTTTATCACTTTCATAAAGAGCTGTTAGGATATTACCGTGTGTTGGTATTAAATCATCTAATTTATTTTCTTTTAATTTATTTTCTATAAATTTTATCATGTTAGCTTTAGCCCTACTAATAAAATAAACAATATATTTGTCGTTCATTGAAGTCCTCCAATCTAGGTGAAGTAAAATAATATTTATTTATATATGATAACATACTTGTAAAGATATAATATACTATAACTAGTTTGAAGTTAATTATATTCTAAAACTTTTTTTATTGATTTTTTTAGCGAGCTTATAAATTTACTTTGAAGTTCAACTGGTAACTCTAAAACAGAAAGATATGGATTTAAATCTTCTAGTTCTACAAGTAAAAGTTCACCTGTTTTATTTCTACAAGCATCTATTCTTTGAATTCCATGATCTATGTTATTCCATTTTATAAATTTCATAGCAAATGCTAGATCTTCTTCAGTAGCACTGTACTCTTTTAATTCCCATCTCTTACTTTTATCAGGTGCATATAGAGCATATTGGAAATCTTGATCTATAAAGTAAAAAGATACTTCATAATCGAAATCTATAGCAGGTTGAATTAGTGTATTTTTATCTTCACTAGATACTTTTTTATACAATTCATCTTTGCTTAAAAATTCCATACCTATTGAATCTGCTCCATCTTTTGGTTTTATAACATAATTTGAGACTTTTGGTAGCTTATTAAAATTATTAATACAATCAATTGTACTTATTACAGGATAGCCTAAGTTAGTTAATTCTATTAAATAGTCTTTACCATTCATATCACCTTTTCCATCGAAAGAGTTGTATGTTTTTAGGTTATGTAATTTTATACTTTCTCTAAATTGATTATATTCATTTGGAAAGTTAGAAACGGGTCCTGCATTTCTAAATATAGTCAAATCAAAGTCTTGAGTAAATGTGTTCATATCCTTAGGGTTACAAATAACTAATTTAAAATCTTCTCTTAATTTTGATGTTATAAATAAATCCTCTTCATAATAATTCCTACCATTAGCTTGATAATATAAGTCAGTTACAAATAATATATTTTTCATTGGCATGTACTCCTTTTTAATAGAATTTAATTTTTATTAAATTTTATTTATTATTCAATTGCATATACAAAATTATAGTAACATATTTTATCTTATTTTAGTGATAGCTTTTAATTTGCTATTGTTAATTGAAATATTTAACAGTATAATATGAAGTTCACTTCATGTGAAATACATTTCATATTATGCTATTGAATTTATATAGTTTATGGGGGAATCTAATTGAAAAATAAGGTTAAAGAATTAAGAATAAGCAAAAGTATCAAGTAGAACTATTATTTCTCTTGAAAAAGGTCAGTATAATCCATCAATAATGCTTCCATACAAAATATCCATTATATTTAATACTACCATTGAGGGCTTATACTGCCTTAAAGAAAATTTAGATTTAGGGGGAAATTAAAGTGAAAAAAATATATAATAAAAAAGGATTTAAAAGTGGAGTATTTTTTTTTATATTAGCAATTATCGGTACAATAACAATTAGTTTAAGGTTTAACAGCTTAGATGATTTGAAGATTATAAAATCGATTATTATAAATACCGTATGTTTTTTATTGGCAATAACTAAAATTTATAGAAGTCTTAGTTTTAAGTATAGTGATGAAGATGATAGAGAAGAGGATGAACGTGGTGAATTAGTAACATTGAAAGCACAGAGTACTTCTTTTATGATATGTTTTATAGTTTGTATGGCAATAAGTGTATTACTTATATTAGCTTATGTAGTTAAAAGATTAGAAGTGTTTTTATATTTATATATACCATTTGGAATTATGTCGGGAATAATGTTTATTACAGTTATAGTAACTACTTTATATTATGAAAGTAAATGTTAATAGTATATAAATATATTTAATAGATTAATATTATAGATTTAACAAACAGCATATCAGAACATGATATGCTATTTTGTTAAAAAGTAATATTTTATATGTGTTTTAAATGAAGAATACACCATAGTTTATCAATATTAATTTTAAATCTATCATTTTTTTTAGGATAAATAGTTATAGTGCTATCTTTATATTCTGATTTATTAAATTCAAAATAAGAGTTAAAATAGAATTCATAGCCATATAAGTTACAAACAACCTTATTATTTTTCATAAATATAATTTGTACCATATCTTCGCTTTCAGTCTTTTTAATATCTTGCCACTTATAGCATATAGTTTTGTATATTTTTTCGGGTGAGGTGTGCGTATCAAATGCATATGCTTTGTCCCAATCAAAAGGGGTGAAGTCACTTAAATTAATTTCTTTAGGAGCTTTATTTGAGTTTTTATCTTTATAACAAAAATTAAAAAATTGATCAAGTAATTTTTCGAAATTTTTATCTTCTTCACTTTTTTCAAATTTAGCTATTTTAATAGATTTATCTATTACATTAAATTTATTATTGTTTTTTTCAAATTTAAAATTAATTTTAGAAATACATTCTCCATATTTTCCGGGTTGAGTAACTATAACTTTTTCACCTGATTTATTTTTATAATTATGTTGTTCAAATTCCTTATGTGTATGACCTGCCACAATGGCATCTATACCATCAACTTCTTGTGCTAGTTCTTGTATATTATTTCCAGGATATTTAGTTTCCTTGGTATTTTCTCCGGAATGAACAACAGCAACTATGATATCTGGTTTATCTTTTTTCATAACCTTTACCCATTTTTTTGCATTTTCAACTAAATCACCCATATACAACGTACCATCATAACCCTCAAAGTCTCTTAATCCTTCAGATTTTGCTTTTATATCTCCATTTTTTAAAGTATCATACTTTTGACCTACTTCTTGTATAGTTAGTCCTAATATTCCTAACTTAACATCTCCTTCAGGTGTTGAAATATTTTTAATTACATAAGGTTTTACATAATTTTCACCATTTTTTTTATATGTATTTGCTGATAGTACATCTATATCTTGTTTTTTAAAATCAGACACCATATTATCTAATTGAAATTTATTACTTTTTATAAATTCGTGATTACCAAGCACTACAGCATCATATCCAACTGCTTTCATATCTTTTGCAATCGGAACTTCTAGATAACTCGAATCGTATTCATCAGTGCTCCATTTCAAATCAAGACATTTATTCCAAGCTGAGCCCTGTTTACCCCAGTCATAAAAATCTCCTGCATCTACTAAAATGGTATTCTTAGATTTTTCATCTTTTATATAAGAAGTTAACTCATATGGTAAAAGCCCATGTAAATCAGTAGTAGCTAATATATTTACATCTACACTCTTTGTTGAACTACATGCTGTTATTAATAACATGCATACCCCTAATAATCCAATTATTATTCTTTTTTTCATAAAATCTCCACTCTCTTTTGTCATTTATTAAACTGAAAATATTACCAATTACTGTTGAATTATAAACTTAGTAGTAATGAAAGTAAATCCAAGACTATGGTTTTATTTTCCAAAATAGACTGAAGTGTAAAAATATACTTATCAATAGATACACAAAAATTATTGTTTGAAATCTAATTTACATACCAGTTGGGTCGATTATATGACCAGTTGGGCAAAAATGTTGAAATTATAAACACTGTAGTGATATATTGAAAAGGTGAAGTTAAAGAATTGTATGGAATCAAAGTAAATAGATGAACTTATAAATAAATTTTCAAATGAATTATCAGGATATAAATAAAGACTTATAATTTCTAAACCCACTATTTTATAGGCTTATAATGTAAATTTAAAATTATGATATAATGTTAATGTATAAAATGATTTCAACTTGAAGCATTTTAATATAGCTTACAGATAGGAGGATTAGTATGGTATTTTTCTTAATGACAATAATGATTTTATTTTTTATATTATTTACAGCAATTACTGTTTTTTTATCAGTTTATAAAAAAGGTAAGCTGTTAAAGAAAAAGTGGATATTTATGATTATAAGTATAATTACTTTTTTAGAACTATTGGCAGGTTTTACAGCTTTGCCTACTAATTTTATTATTAAAAAAGTTATTATTGGAGGTTTTATAACTTTTTTAGTTGGAAACTTGTTTGTATATAGTAAAAAATTCAATACAAGCAGACTAATATTAGGTATTACATCTATTGCTGCACTTATAGCTTTATTAGAATTTTAATAAAAGGGGTTTTATCAAATATATTAATCTTTTTTATTTCATTGATAATATTTATTGTTATTAATGATGTTACTTATAAAATACAAAATAAATAATAATAAATTAATATCTATACTAATAGAGCATAAAAAAGCTATAATGTACATTGGAAGTAGATAGTTACTTTTAGGAATTATAATAATATAATAGTATTTTTAGTTAGGGGACTACATGAAATCGATAGTTTTATGGATTGCTATATGTTTGATAATCAATTTAATTATGTTAAAGGTGGTTACATACATTATTTCCAAGTTTATGAAAATGAGGAATAAAAATTTATAGGGTAAATTATAATGAGGGAGTTTTATTAAAAAACATAGAAAATAGTTGAATTAGGAGAGTAAAGCACTTCGAATTCAACTATTTTTTATAGAGAATGTCTCGCAAACGTGAAAATATTTATAGGAAAAAAGAGGTAAACTAGATGACATATTCAGATACAGAATTATATAAAAACTTAAGAGTGGATTGTGAAAAATGTTTTGGAATTTGTTGTGTTGCACTATATTTCTCAAAATCAGAAGGATTTCCAACTGATAAAGTTGCTGGGAAACCATGCGTAAATTTAGAACCAAATTTTACATGTTCTATACATACAAATCTTAGGAACCAAGGCCTTAAAGGTTGCACTGCTTATGATTGCTTTGGAGCAGGTCAAAAAGTAGCTCAAATTACATACAATGGATGTGATTGGAGTAAAGAAAAAGAACCTTCCAACCAGATGTTTGATGTTTTCTTAGTTATGAGACAACTTCATGAAATGCTATGGTATTTAAATCAAGCGATTTCACTTAAAGAGAATATTTCTATTCATGATAAAATTAGAGTCATGATAGAGGAGACAGATAAACTTACTTATTTAAATCCTGATTCTCTTATAGAGTTAGACATACCATCTCATCAAGATAAGGTAAATGCTTTACTTTTTGAAACTAGCGAAATGGTTAGAAATAAAGTGAGTTTTGGTAAAAGTAAAACCAAAAATATACCAAGAGGATTAGATTGTATAGGCTCAGATCTTAGAAAGGTAGATTTAAAAGGCGCGAATTTAAGAGGTGCATTTCTTATTGCTACAAATCTTAGATGTGTTGATTTAAGTAAAGCTGACTTGATTGGGGCTGATTTGAGAGATGCTGATTTAAGAGGTGCTAATTTATCTGAGTGTATTTTTATTACTCAATCTCAAATTAACACTGCCAAAGGAGACTCTAATACAAAACTACCTAAATCACTAAATCGACCACCTTATTGGGTAGAATAAAGATACATACTTATAAGTTAATTTGAGTATTAAAGCACAAAAGAAAAGGGGAAATTATGAGGATTAAATTATTATGCGGGGTGTTAGGATTATCTACACTACTAATGTCAGGTTGTACTTCAACCAAGACAACTGATATTAGTGTACTAGCAACAACAGATTTACATGCAACGATACCATATCAATTATCTTCTTATGTAGAAAATGAAAAAAAGAAAGATAAAAATATAACGTTAGTAGATGCAGGAGATTTCTTTGATTTTGGATTTGATGCATCAGATGATATGAATAAATATCGGGATAAATCAGGAGAAGATGCACAAAAAAATGAACAAAAGTACAGGGAAGCACCTATTGCAAAAGAAATGAAAGAAGTAGGTTATGATGCTGTAGTACTTGGAAATCATGAATTTGTACCTAGTAAATTCTACTTAGATAATATGATATCTGACTTTGAAAAACAAGACATAGATGTATTATCAGCAAATATATACAATAAAAATGGAAAGAACTATACAAAACCATATGTTATAAAAGAAATCAAAACTCCTGAAGGAACTGTAAAATTAGGAATACTAGGCCTTACTATAAAAGAAATAGGAGAAGATAGTGAAGATCTAAAAGACTTACCTGGATATGAAAGTCTATATATGAATGACTTAGTAAAAGATGCTGATAAATGGGTTAAGATAATGAAAAAAGACCACGCTGATGTTATAGTAGCTGTTGCACATACAGGAGAAAAACCTAAAAAGCCAAGACATCCAGGAAATAGAATACAAGATTTGGCACAACAAGTTGATGGTATAGATGCAATAGTTTCAGGTCATA
>CAMTIM010000011.1 GCA_947072565.1 uncultured Peptostreptococcaceae bacterium
ATTAAAGTAACGGCAGATGAAAAAATTTATACTACTAAAGAATAGAATATTGAAGAGAGATACAGACAGTTAAAACAACACAAGGAGGATGTTGAAGGACAACTTCAACATCCTCCTTTTGTTCTTTTAACTTTGTGTATCTCTCTTCAATATTCTCTTCTTTAGTAGTATAAATTTTTTCATCTGACATTCCTTTAATGACTTTTTGAATTACATCTTCTGCAATTCCTAACTTTTTTAACAATGCTTCTAACATTCTTTTAATCCTCCCTATAATTACGCCTTTATACGTGAGTTGCTCCACATTAGTATAGTTTTACTAATCCATTCTTTTACGCCTTGTGTATAGCAATAAAAGGCAATAATAAAAGCACCTACATAAGTAAGTGCTTATTTACCATTAATCTTATCTAATAAATTTTTATATTCTTTCTTATTACCTTGTTTCTTTAACTTTCTAGCTTTAGTATTCTCTATAGCTACAATGTACTTTTTATTACATACAGGACATTTATAATATATTTCATCATACATTGCACCTAAATACTTTCTTTTAAGCATCTCATTTGTTATAGGAATCTCACTTTTACACTTTTTACATTCTAGTTGCATATATACCTCCTATAATAAAAGCACCTACTCATTTTCTTAAGTAAGTGCCTATTTTATTAACATATTCTTTTTTAATTTCTTTTCATCTAAATATTTTTCATATGACTTTTTAATTTCTTCTGGAGCATCTTCTTTAATTCCGTTCATTTCTCCCTCATCATTTAAAGTTATATAGTCCCAAAAAATAGGTTTTTCTATCATTTCATCATCTCCTTTACTATCTTCATAATTTCTTTGCTTAATATTGATGCTTTATCTTTATTTCCAAAATAATCTGCAAATGCTTCTGCCATGCACTCAGAAGCATCATTTAATGCATACCCTGAAATATTGTTTTTCAGCTCTGCATTTTTAAGTCCTTTACCCTCTTCTGTTTTTTTTGCTTTCTTACAAGCCTCTGAAACTATATGCTTAGCAATAGTACAATCATTCCAACACATTATATTCTCTATATCAGATTTTAATCTGTTTGATTTTATTAAATATGCTTCTACTGCATGACCTAATTCATGAACTCCACTTATTTCATATGTAGTTTCCTTTGGGTGAAATCCACTAGCAGTATCTCTTAAGTATACCTCTTTAATCTTATTATCTTTATAATAAGTAGGATTGAATGATATTTTCGTTAAACTAAAACTTCTATCCGTAGGAGTACAAGACATCATTCCACTTTTAGAAGTATATAACTCATCTACAAAGCCTTTAAGTTGTGGGAACTCATTAAAGGCTTTCTCCATACTTACACATGTGTCTTTGACTACATTAA
This sequence comes from uncultured Peptostreptococcaceae bacterium, assembly GCA_947072565.1. GTDB lineage: Bacteria > Bacillota > Clostridia > Peptostreptococcales > Peptostreptococcaceae > Romboutsia_D. The sequence continues at coordinate 1,382 of CAMTIM010000011.1, forward strand.
AATCCAACTTTTTTACATCATTAGATATTTTAACTTGTAATCTATTTTTCAAGCTAACTTCTAACTCATTAAAGTCTTTTGTATCTTTAATATTATTATCACCTTTTTTATCATCTAAGTCAATAACTGGCAAATAAGTACATCTACAATGAGCATGGAATGGAAGTATAGGTCTTTTATCTATTCTATACTTTTTACTATGCAATTTACCACATTTAGGACAAACTCTTTCATCTAGTGCTGCCCAAACTTGTACTTCTTCACAACCACCATCTACATATCCCTTAAATGCACTTTCATTTAAGTAATGCATTGTTTCTGTTCGTATAAGTCTGTGTGATACATTAAAACCCTCATTCATTCTATTATTAAGCTCTATAACCATTTCTGTGACTGTTTTTCCTTGAGTAAGTCCATTAGTAAGAATATCATTAAGATTATTCGCTAATACTTGAGTATTTTTCCAAAGTCTAGTTGAAAAATTTGAACCAAGCCAAGGTCTATCAAGCATTTCTTTCATTACCTTTTTAGGTACAATGTCAAACTCTAATTCCCCAAGCTCCATTCTCACATTAGAATAAACATCTTTAAAGCCTTCAAACATTCCCTTTTTGCCAAAACCTTCAACATTTTCTCCAAGCTCTTTTATAATGTTTTCCATATTTCTTTGAAGTCCACTAAGTCTATTAAATTTATGCATATCAGATAACATAGGTCTAGAACTTTTAATCTTTTCACCAACTCTATAAAGTTCATCACTAATACTTAAGCTTGCTTCCTGATACATTTCTAATAATGCTCTATTTCTTTCTTCTAGGTTATTGTAAGTAGTCCATATATTATTAGCAATTCGTTCTTCCCAGTACTCACTATTCTTCATTAGCTCCACCACCTATAGGAACCTTATCTTGAAATGGTAAATTAGCTTTATTTTGTTCTTCTAACTCCTTTTCTTCTGCTTCAACATCTTTAACCCAAGGATGATTAGCTAATATAGTTTTATCAGATGTTAATCCTTTAGATTTATTACAATTTTCTATAACCTCCGATTCGTTTATCTCCATATTTCTATTAAATAATATATCTAGATCCATATTCTTATATAATCCTAGATTATTTTCAGAAAGATATATATTTATAAAATATAATAAATTTTCAAATCCCATTTTAAATTCAGTTTCCATGTTATTACTCTTTAAATCTAGTCCTGCATACATAAACTTAAGAGCAACACCACTTGGGGCACTACCAAACTTATCTAAATCTTTATTAATAGATTGTCCATCTTCTATTAAGTCTCTTTTTAATTGCTCATAGTGTTCTTTCAAAGCAGTAATATCCATAGTAGGTGTTAAAGTATCAACTCCACCATCTGTAGGATCATCTATTGGAATAGCTCTATCTTCATTTAATCTTCTCATAAATTCTGATATATCTTCTCCACCATACCCTTTTAACACAAATATAAGATTCTTAACTTCTTCTACATAGTTTGCTGCTTCACTTCTAGATAAATCATATGCATCTACTAAGCTTTTAACAAATTTAATATCTGGGAGCTCTATTCTATTGTTTTTAAAAGCTATAAAAGGAACTCTTCCCCATGCTAACCAGCTATCACCTTTTTTATAATGTGCTACTGGACCATTATTATCATCATTGCTTTTTTCATAATCCATTACTAGGAGCTTTCCATCTAATCTATAGTAAGTTACTCCCTCAGATGTCCATATTTCAACATTAGTTATAGTTTTCTTTTTATCATATTCCCAAACTACAGTTTCATATACCCTTATCATTGTATCTAGTTCTGTATGACTTCTATCTTTCCATACTGGTATACATTGCTCACTTGGTATAATCATTGTTTTAAAGTTTCCATATTCATCAATATAAGCTTGTAACCATGCAATACCTTTATTGCTTGCCTCATATCCTAAACCACTTAATTGATACTGAAAATGCTTGCCTAGTATATCCTTTATGTTTTTAACATAACTATCATCATCACATTTAAGACTATAATCCTTAGATAATAAATAAGCCACCTTTTCATCTACCATGTTTTTATACTTTGAATGAGCTAACTTATTATTAGCTTTATATGTTTCTTCTATGTTTTTACCATCAACTTTCTTAAAGATTCTTCTTTTAAATATATCATTTTCTACCTCATAATATTGTTCACCAATAAGCATCCATTTTCTAATATTAGAATTATTAAAATCAGTAATTAATGACACTATTTTATTATCTGTTAGTGAATTATTCTCTCTTATTGCCATAATGCCAGCTTTAACTCCTTTCTTAATCTTATTCCAAATATTCTTAATTCCCACGTCTTTACCACTTCCCAAACATTATAGTCATATCTTATATGTTTTGATTATGATTTTTTTATCTAGTAAAATTAATACTTTAAGCATATTCAAAACTAATAGTCATAATGATTATTAAATTAATGACCAAAATTCTTTAACCCTCCACCTTTTAAATTAGATACTTCATAATCATCAAGACCATACCAAATTGCACTTAATGTATGTGGATCTATATTAAATTCGTCTTCAATAATTTCTCCATCCTTATCCACTTTAAAAGTTAAGTCCTGTAATTCATTTATTGTATTAGTACATATGTCTGCACATATTATCTTTTTAAATCTCTTAACCTTTTTTGTATACATTGCTCTTGAACCTTGAAACTTCTTACAGGCTTTCATTCTAAAACCTGCCTGTTTATAGAACTTTATTGCTTTAGGCTCTGCACAATCTGCTTTTATAAGTTCTCCACTTTCTTTAAATTCCTTTATATCCTCTGCAATTTCTATATCTGTCTTGTCCCTTGTGTAATATTCATAGTATATATAAAGTATCTTTTCCTCATGATCTATCGCCATTCTAAGAAGTGCATTGTATGAAGTAACAAATCCAAAATCCATCCCATTCTTAAGTAATGGTTTCTTTATAGCTTTAATATCCTTCATAACCTCACTTAATGGTGCTATCTCAAAATTAGGTAACACAAGCTTACCATTAACACCAAATCTCCCCTTACGTGCTATTCTCCATAAATCTTCGTCATGTAGCTTTAATTCATCTAAAGACTCAATATAATCTTCTGGCACAAAAAAATTATCATCTACAGTTGAGTGATGATAATACGTTTTGTTTTTAATTACTATTCTTTTTTTATAAAGCTCTTCATCATTTAATATAAAAAAATTATTTCTTTTATCCTGAAAAAAATGTTTATAGCACCAGTTGCCTTTTGATACTGGATTAGTAGAAAGTATAATATGATTACTTAAGTATGGATGTCTTAATCTACCTGTAATTTCTTTAAAGCCTTCGTACTTAACTTCTGAACATTCTTCTATCCACACTATAGATACACCATTTAAAGATTTTAACTTAGCAGGCTTATCCATACCTTTAAATATTATTTTAGATCCATTAGCAAACTTAACTCTCATAGGTGATTCAGTAAACTTAATTACCTTTTCATCAAATCCCATAGCAAGTGCTACTTCTTCTAATAATGAATAGCATGAATCCCTTAAAGTATCAAATACCTCTCTTACAACTAATGCAGTTCTTTTCTCTTCTAATAGCTTTTTTATTAACTTAACTGCTATATGATAACTCTTGGAACTTCCATATCCACCAACTAAAAAGTAAAACTTATGTTTCCAGTCATGTACAAAATTATAAAAATGATCATTTAATGCAAAGCATATTAATCTAACTGCTTTACTCACGCTTATCACTAGCCTTAACAAACTCTATTTTTATTGGACCATCATCACCATTACCATTTAACTTTTCAACCTCACCTTTAAGCTTATTTATTCTTAATTTTTGTTCTTCTGTTGCTAAATCCCAATTGATATTAAGTAATCTTTCATATTTATCAATCATATTAGTTAAACGCTCCATAGCTCTTGAATTGACATCTAAGCTATTATTTTCTTTATCCCATGCAAATTGTATTTCAAATTCTTCTGATGAAGTCTTTCCCCAGCTTTGCTTTTTTAATTCTTTTGTAGTATCCTTCTTATTCTTTATAGATGTTATCTTTTGACTTACTAAAATCTTTGACCATAATATATCTATTGCATATCCAATCTTATCTAATTTACTAATACCTAAATTGGCACTTTCTTCATAAGCATTTTTTAATCCAACTGGAAACCACTTTTTAATAAAATCATTTGGTAATCTTTTTGTCTCATCACAACACATTCCATGTTTCATTGAATTAAGATTTCCTTTAGGCGCTCCGCCACCTTTATTACCAATAGAATTTTTATTTCTCTTTGGAGCTCCTCGCTTATTTCTTTTTAATCCTAATTTCTCATCCCATTTATCTTTACATTTCCACGACCTTATATTCTCTACTTTTTCTGATAACTGCTCTGCTATCTGCTTAGGAGTTAATGAAGTATCTGATTTATATATTTCAAATGCTAGTTTTCTATTTGGATTAGATTCCCTTGCCATAAGATCACCTCGATTCTACTAAATTTATGCAAAATAAAAGACATACAATATTAATTGCATATCTTTAAATATCTATAATACTTTTTCAGCTTTTCTTTTTC
>CAMTIM010000012.1 GCA_947072565.1 uncultured Peptostreptococcaceae bacterium
GTTTTACCTGAACCAGAAGCCCCCATTATCGCAACAAATTCCCCCTGAGTTATGTTAAAGCTAACATTGTCTAGCGCATTATATTCTGCCATTTCATACTTTTTAACTACATTTTTAATACTTAACAACTCTTTCATTATACATATTCCCCTTATTTTTATATTTTAGCTAACTATATAAATTTATAAATATGAAAAACCAACTCATAAATTTAGATTCTTATCGTTTAAACCCTCTATCCATTTAGCAATCCCCTAGTTTATTATATTTTTAACTTTATTTATATTTCTTTAATAAAGTTAAACTTTATTAAAGTTTATATTTATTTTTATTAAAAGTCAATTGTTTTTTATTAAAGCGATATATTTGATAATACTATATACTAAAATATAGAATATAAAGTATATGTAAATAAAAAAAAGCCTTCTTTCTAAAAAAAAGGCTTTTTTGAAATATGTAATATAAAAATTTAAATCAATTATCATACTACTTATTATTTATTTAATTATAATCTTAATCTTCTACCACAACTGCAGTTCCATAAGCAAGCATTTCAGCTGCTCCTTGCATAACTGCTGCTGAAGTTAATCTAAATCCTACTATAGCATTAGCACCTTGTGACTCAGCATCTTCAATCATTCTTTGTATTGCTATTTCTCTAGCTTCTCTAAGCATTTCATCATATGATTTAAGTTCTCCGCCTAAAAGATTTTTAAAACCCGCTCCAATATCTTTTCCTATATGCTTAGCTCTTATAGTACTTCCTTTTACTAGTCCTACAACCTTAGTCACTTTCTTCCCTGGAAAATCATTAGTAGTTAATATTATCAATTTAAAACCCTCCTAAAATATTAGTTAATTAAAAGTCAAGCTGGTTTGCATCTTTTTATTATCTGCACTAATTATTTTTATTATTCAAATAGTATCTTGACTTCATGAAGACCTATTTTAAATCCTATTAATTTACTTTTTATATAAAAAAAAATTTAATAATAAACAAGTTGAAAGATATTAATATCTATTATGAAACTTTAAACAGTTAAAAATTTTTTTAATAAAACTACTATAGAAACTATTGATAAAATAAGACCTAGTATAGTTCCTATAGTTATAAGTAATGTAGATAAACTAGTATCTAATAATATCGGAGCTGAAAAAATCACTAGAGATATAGCTGGTAAATTTTTATTTATTCCTGATACTATCCCTTTTTTTCCTAAAAAATGATAAACAATACTTAGTAAGAATAAAATTGGAGCCAAAATCATAAGAATTGATAAAAACTGAATGCCACTATTTTCATGCCAACTAAATATATCATAATAAGAAGTGTAAATATATTCAGATAAACTTATTGTTGTTACTAATAATAAGTTAAGAACAAGCATTAATATGGATTTTTTATTAATTTTAATCATTTTTAATAAACCTCCTTTCAAAATTAAAAGAAAACACAAAAAAAGTCCTATTCATAGGACTTTTTTAGAAAATAATATAATAATTTATTTCATACTTTTAGAATTATTTAATTTGTTTTTGAGCATCTAAAACAGTTGTATAAATATAATTATATAAACTTGCATGTCTTAGCTCATCCGTTAATATGTTAAATACATGGTCTCTAAAATAAAGATTTGGCATTCCATTCATTATTTGTCTATATCTCTTAACTGCATTTAACTCACCATTTAAAGCCTTAAGTATTCCTTCTGTAAAATTCCCTGGTGGTATAAATTCTTCTTCTACTGGAGATGCATCTATGCCCGTTAACTGTTTATACATTTTCTTAAACATCTTATTATGAGACATTTCATCTTCTCTTATTGATTCTATTGTATCTTTTATTGATTTTGATTGTTTTTTAGTAAGTATATCTGTTGGTATGTTATTTATTAGCCATTCATAAAAAAGTGCATCAGATTTTTCACCTTCTACAGATTGTTGCATTAGATTTACTGAATTTATAAATGATTTTGATGTTGGGTAGCTATAATTAAACACAAAAATTCCTCCCTATTATAATATCTTCTTTATATATTATTCAGGTTGTGACAATTTGGTTCTTTCTTTTCGTTTTTTATCTTAAATTTTATCAGTATTAATGTTAAATTTATGATTAAAATAATACAAAACAAAAATAGCAAATAACATATTTTTTATATGTTATTTGCTATTTTATAGTTTATAATAAATTTTTATTAATATAATATTATCTTCTATCTGATTTTTTATAACTAAATACGCTTACTAAAACTTGTATCAAAAGTACTAATGCAAATGCCATTATAAAATAGTGATATGCTAACTTACTAGCAAAATATCCACTATTCATAACTATAAAAAGCATCACACTCAATATAATAGTTATTACTAATTGAACTTTAAAAAACTTAGATACTCTTTTTTTCATAAAATAAGCTAATAATACTAAACTTATTATAATTAATATTATCGAAATTATCTTTTGAATTTGCAAGTTTTCTGGTGAAAAAATGCCAGTTTCAAATTGGTATTTTTTATAATAAACATGGTGCATAACACCAGCCTTTTTATTAGTTAAATATTGTAATATAAATGTAGCTACAATTATTGCACTTTGTATAAAAGCTACTAATCTATATATAATATTGCTTAAATTTAATTTTTTCATGCTTTATTTAGGTTCTCCAGTTTCTGTAGGATTTGCAGAATCAGTACTCCATCCTATCCATCCATCACTATATAAAGATGTTTTATCATATCCCATAACATTAGCATATGTTAAAACTTCTGCTGCTCTCCAACCACTTCCACACATAAATGCTAATTGGTTGTTTGTATCTATACCACATTTTTTCCATAAATCTTTTATTTCATTTGCATTTCTCATAGTTTTATCTATGTTTCTATAGTAGTTAAGAGACGTAGATCCTTCTGTACCTGCGTATCCATAAACTGCTCCTGGTATACGTCCTTTTTTCTTATGGTAGCTATATCCTGATATTTTCCCTATATACTCATCCCACATACGATTATCTACTAAAGTGAATTTATCATCTTTTAATTTTTCTTTTAATTCAGGTATAGTATCTATTAAATCAGGGTTAGCAGGTATTGTTGCTTTAAAGTCAGCTCCTGGAGTTTTAGGATTACTTTTAGTTTCTAGCTCATATCCTGCACTAACCCAAGAATCACTTCCTCCATTTAATACTCTAACATCATTCACACCTATGTATCTTAGTACAGTTGCTACACGATAAGATGCCATTGGTTCAGCGCCTGTTACTATTATAGTATCATCTTTTGTGAAACCATAATCCTTAGCAAATTTAGCTAAATCTTTATCACTTGCTAACATCCAAGTTGGTGGTGGTTCTACTGTATCTGTATTTATATGAACACTAGTTGGTATATGACCTTTTTTATAGCTTTCAGTTTCTTCTCCCCAACTCGCTTCAACTATCTTTACATTTTTTGCTTTTTCAAATGTTTCTGGTTTTTTTCCATCAACAACTTCTTTAACTACCTTTGCAGGTACTATCATTTTATAGTTTTCATATTTTTCTAATGGTAAGTTTTTATCCTCAGCCCATTGGTCTATATCATATGTATATAAATTTTCATATCCGTTTTCATTTAAATAACTTGCAACTTCCTTACTTGCTTTACCGTCAGTATCGTATAAAACTATATTTTTATCTTTTTCTATCCCTTTATTTTTTAAAGCTTCTTTTAATATTTTATCTTTATTTTTATCTTCAACCTTTAGCCAGTTATAAGAAAAATCTACTGCTTGAGGTATATGCCCACCTCTTTTTTCTCCATTTAAAGTCCATCCATTATATGAATCGTTTAATCTTGTATCTACAACTACCCAATCCTTTTTATCTACATTAGTTTTTAGCTCTTCTGTTGAAATAACCTTAGTTTTAATTTCATTTACTTCTGTTTTTTCATTTTCTTTATTACTACACGCAGATAGTGTTAGCATACTTGTTATTAAAGTACTTATTAGTGCTATGTTTTTAAAAGTTCGCTTCAAGTTCGTTTACCTACCTTTTTTGTCATTTTTATATACTGTTTCATATTATCAAAATAAAATTTATTAGTACAGTAATATAGATAAACTATATATATTATCATGTGATTATAGAAAACATCTATAATAGCATGTCTTATCTATAATATAAACAATCCATATTGTTACATAATTAATTTTTATTTCATACATTATATAAAGTAGCTTGAAATATAAAAGGAGATAATAATATGAATTTGCAGATTAAAAATAATTTAATTAAAAATAGTTCATGCTTTTTCGAAAAAAATTTAGGTCAACAGTATAGTGATGCTAAATTTATACTTAAAAAAGGAGATTTAACATTCTTTTTTCTAAAAGATAGAGTAACTATTGGCGTTATAGATCCTCTATCAGAAGATGAAAATAAAAAATTAAAAAAATTTATAAAAAAATCAAAGAAACAGCCTAAAGAAAAACTACCTCAAAGAAAAATAAATTTCATGGATATATTTTTTATAAATAGCAATATTGATATAGATATAATTGGAGAGGATGAACAAAAAACAAAATGCAATTATTTTGGAAATAATCTAGCAGAAGAAGGAATTATAAATATAAACACATATTCTAAAATAAAATATAAAAATATTTATCCTAACATAGATTTAGTTTTCTATTTTAACGAAAATTTATTAGAGTATGATTTTATTGTTAAACCTACAGGCAACCCAAATGACATTGAGTTATCATTTAACGGTAATGATTCACTCAATTTAGACAAACAAGGTAATACTATAATTTCTTTTAAAGATTTAGATATGAAATTATTAAAACCAATTTCATACCAAATTATAAATAAAGATAAAAAACAAGTAAAATCTAATTTTATTATAAATGAAAGTAAATTAAATATAGAAATTGAAACTTATAATAAATCAAAAGAATTAATAATTAATCCCATTTTATTTTATTCAACTTATTTAAGTGGCAATTTTGAAACTCTATCATATAACATTGCCGTTGATTCTTCTGGAAGTACTTATGTTACCGGTTACACTAATTCTAGTGATTTTTATACAACCAACCCTATAATAGGCGTTGCTTATAATACATCATATGCTGTATTTGTAACTAAGTATGATACAAATGGCAATCTAATATATTCTACCTATATTAATGGTAATAATGATGATATTTCTGTTTCAATAGCAGTTGATTTATCTAATAATGTTTATATAACTGGATACACTTATTCAATAGACTATCCAATTTTACCCAATGTTCCTAATACACCTAATATACACGGTTTTCCTCCAGACGGATTTAACAGCGGAATATTTATTACTAAGCTTAATGAACTTGGAAATACAATTTTATATTCTGCATATATACATGGTGAAAGCCTTGATTATGCTAGCTCAATAGCAATAGATTCTAATAATAGTCCTTATATTACTGGTTTTACTTATTCAAAAGATTATCCTTCTACTAATGACCTTGGTTCAAAGCCTATTATTGGTGGAACTGCGGTATTTGTTACTAAGCTTAAACCTAATGGATACGATATAGACTATTCTACATGTATATATAGTGCTACAAACGATCTTCCTCCAAATCCTGATTTTGCATATTCTTATGGTTATGCAATAGAAGTCGACTCAATTGGAAGTGCTTGTATTGTCGGTTCTACTTATTCAGCAAATTACCCAATTGTACCAAGTGCTAATTATCACGGTAGCGTTATTGCTAAAGATGGAGATACTGAAGTATTTGTTACTAAACTTGACTCACCTGGACAAAACATAATCTATTCTTCATATATAAATGACACTAACGATGATTACGAGTTTGGGATATCTCTAGACCGATTTATTATAAAATAATTAAAGTATAAATTTTTATAAAATAAAACCGTATTGAATTTTTTTCAATACGGTTTTTATATTTAAATTAATCTCCAACTCCAAAATCAGTATTGTTATACAGTACTTCAATTTTTGGATTTTCATCTAAGAATTTATATTTTTCCCTAAACCATCTTACTATTTCTTCATCTCTTTTTATTTGTGATGAATTATTTATAAATACGTTGATAGTAGCATGGTCAAAATTATTTAATACTATTTCCATATCTTTATCTATCATCTCTTTTGTTTGGCCTTTTATTCCTACCATCATACAAGGAGAATCAAAATATTTTTTAATATCTTCATAAGTTTTAAACTTTGCATTTTTATTTAAAAATGTATTTCTAAATTCATAGTCAAAACTTTCTACCCCTATTTTAAAAGTTATTGGTATTTCAAAAAAATCTCTCATTTCTTTTATTTTATTTTTATAACACCAATGACTTTCTAAAAACAACTTTTCTATATTTTTTTCTTTTATTACTTCTTTTATTTTATTGAGTGTAGCCTTTGGTAATTCAAAGCAACTGCCTGAATTTATTACCTCAAGTACTTTATATTTACCAGACACATTTTCTAAAACTTCAAAGTTTAATTCATTCATCTCATTTTCTAAAGTTGAATTGTCTAATATATAATCGCAAAAGCTACACTTTCCCCATATACATGGGTATCCTTTAAGAAGTACAATCTCTCTAATATTTTTATTTGTTACTTCACTATATCTATCCATAATATCTCCTTTGTCTATTTACTTGTCATAGATAGCTTAATACTTTTAGGAAGCGCATTAACTCCTAATGCTACTAATGCTACTGCTACAAATTTATCTGCGTAGTCTGTAAATATTTGTACTATAAACACGCTTACTACATCAGGCATTCCTACAACTCTAAGTATTTGAACTATATATGAAGAACCTGATGATGTAACTCCTCCAAATAAATAAGCAGCTATCACAGCACTTATTATAGACGTTGGAATTGTAAATATAAGTACTCCTAAAGGTGTTTTTCTACCTTTTAAAAATCCTTTTTCATACATAAGTCCTGCAAAGAATCCAGTTGATATTTGAACAGGTGCAAAGTAAAGTGAATATATGTCAAATGTCATACCACTAACTAAGCTTCCACATACTCCAGTTATTACTGCATATTTAGGACCTAATAAAGCAGCTATCATTATAGTTCCTATAGAATCTAGGTATATTGGCAGTTTTAAATTAAGAGCTATAAAAGCACCGATAATATTTAAAGCTACTCCTAATCCAACTAAGGTAATAGTTCTGACATTAGTTTTTTTATTCATGTTATATCACCCCTTCTACTGAGTCTATAACATCTTCATATCCTTTAAACAATCGTTTTAAGAACATATACATAAATTTCTTTTCATCAGTATCAGTTAATACAACTGCATTATTTTCATTTTTGTAAAAATCAAAGCTGTCAACTACAGATTGCCCCATAGCTATACCATCTTCTACAACTTCAACAAAAGATTCAAAGCCTTTACATATGCTTCTATCTATAAAATATGCTACTGCTAATGGGTCATTTATAACGCACCCTATTACTTTTTCTTGTTCCCAATGAAAATCAATATAAAATCTTGTAATCTCTGTTATATACTTAGCCATATCTTTATCAAGTCTATTAATAAACTCTATTATATTTGGTGTAAGTACGATTTTTCTAGTTACATCTAATCCTACCATATGAATTTTTCTAGGTAAGTTCTTGTAAACATAATCAGCTCCATGAGGATCTACCCAGTAATTAAATTCTGCTACTGGTGAACAATTTCCATGAATTCTAAAAGCTCCACCCATAGATACAAACTCATCTAAATTGTTGAAAGCTTCTTTATCTTTCATAAGTGCTTTTGCTATATTAGTAAGAGGTCCTAGAGCTATTATAGATATTTTTTCATTATTTTTTAAAGTATCTATTATAAAATCAATTCCTCCATCTTTAATTTGAGCATCACTTATTTCTTCATAAAAATTTTCTCCCACTCCATCTTCTCCGTGGGTATCTTGTGCTGTTACAAGTTCTCTTTTTAATGGATGTTCTTCTCCTACATATACAGGTACATGTAATGAAGAACACATTTGAAGTGCTTTTAGAGCATTTTTAGCTCCAAGTCTTGCAGGTACATTTCCACTGCAAGTAGTTATACCTACTACTTCTAGTTCTGGTGAGTTTAGTGCTAGAAGAATTGCCAGAGAATCATCTATCCCTGGGTCACAATCAATTATTACTTTTCTTTTTTGCATAATAATGCCTCCTTAAAAATTATTAATAAGGAGAACCTTACAACTTAAAAGTCATAGCTAAGGATACGTATTATATACTGCCACTATATAAACACCTTAGTTTTTTATACTTGGAGGTTCTCGAACAAGTCCTAAATAAAAGTTATTAATGATTTTATTTAGATTTTTAATTTATATATTAATATAATATTTACTATTTGATTATATCATACTAAAAATGCATTTAAAACAAAAACTATAGATGTCTATAATCTATACTTGTACTAATTTATGCCTTATTTTTTTACTTTTTATTAACACTAATTTCATAAATATCATAAAGTAATACGATAGTAAATATTTAAATACAAGGGGGATTAATATGGCTAATAATACTGAAAAAGTAATTATAGATTCTGCATCAGGAAATATAATAGATGAACATTCAAAAGACAACGTAATACTTGTAGGCGTTCATCCTTCAACAGATAGTGCGTATACAGATAATATTCAACTCATACTAAATCCTAAAAGTGACTCTCCTATATCTATAGATGTTAATTATGGTGGATATAATATGCAGCTTTTCATAGGTGATTTCACAGGTGATAATAAATCAGAAATCATGGTACGAGGGGGATTTGGTGGCTCTGGTGGATTTGAAATCGGAGTTATTTACAAATATGAAAACAATACATTAATAGAAATATTTAACCAAGATAAGTTTGCAAAAGACAATAGCTGTGTGGCTAAATATGTAAATAATTATAAAGTTCATGTAAATTGTGGCAATAAAAAATATTCTATAGACTTATCTTCAAGACCAAAGCAATACCTAAATGAAATATATTCATCTGATAGTAGTGTTAAACCTTATTATGAGCCATATGTAGATGCACCAAGCGCGATTTATCCTATAAAACAAGTTTATAATAATTTTTATGACCTTCTTATTCAGCAGAGAATTGTAGGTATCGCAAATGCAGATACTCTAGGAATAATCCAGACTCTAGGAAGTTTAGAAAATACTAAATTTGAAATCTTGTCTAAGGGATTATTATTTTTATCATATCTAGATGCTCAAGACAGAAAAAATCCTAAAAAGTCAAAAACTAAATCAAATAATACTCTACGTGATAAATATGCAACTTCCACTTTTCCAACAAGAAATGAAGTTTTCTATGGTAAAGAATTTAATATAGAAAAAGATAATTTAGACTTAATAGTAAACTCTATAAATGAAGACAACAACACTTTGTATATTGATGCTTATTTAATAAATTTAAAAAATAATCCTATTTCTCAAGTTAATAATTTCAAAATGGAACTTAGAGATAATAGTGGAAGATTACTTGCTCAAAAAACATTTGATAATGTTGACATTCAAGGCAGCATAAGACCCTATGAGGGCAAAAGAATATTACTTACGTTCTTTAAAGATGAATATAGTTTATTTAATGTCGATACAAATAATATAACTTGGAATTACACTTATAATATAAGATAATGTTGTAAAAAGGAGTACTAATATGTATAGAAACAATATAATTCTAAGTACTAGATTTGGAGATTTAGATGGGGACTTAAAAAGTGATAAAGTAGCTTTAATTGGTAGTGTAGAAAAAAATAATACCTCTTACATCAAAAATTTAAAGCTTATTATGGACATAAATAATTCAACTAAAGTTTTTAATATAGACATGGAAGGATACCAATTTAATGTTTATTTAGTAAATATTTTCAAAGGGAATTCTGACCAAATATTGATAACTGGTCAATACGGTGGTACTGGTGGATATTGTATATTTAGATTATATCAGTACAAAGACAATAAATTAAAACTAATACTTAATAACGAAAATTTGACTAAATCATTAAACTGTTCTGCTAAATATTTAAAAGATTACAAAGTTGAAATTGAGTGTATTGAAAATAATCAAAAATATATAATTGATATTAATAAAAACTTCAAAGGTTATTTAGATTTAGCATATAATGATGATAAAAATCCTATTGAAGGTATGTCTCCTACCGTATCTGCTCCTAATACTATATATCCTATTATCGTTGGTGGTGACAATCATTATACTTTACAAATTCAACAGCGTATTGTAGGTGTATCAAATAGCGACTTGTTAGGTGCTATACAATCAGTTATAGAAGTTGATGAAAACAATAAAATATCTATTAAATCTCAATACCTATTACTATTTAAAGCTAACAAAGATAGCTTTTTAACTAAACTTCCAATTGGTGCAGAGATTATTTCATTAGATAAATTTGGTGGGGAAAATGATATTATAATCACAGATTTAAACAATGATTACAATAATGATATCATCTTTGCTTATAAATACAACGGTGATGCTTACTTAGGTATCGGGGTATATGAAAATGATATTTTTAAAATAATAGATATATATAAAGGCAGAGGACTTGATATATCTTATTTAGATATAAAACCGGTTGACAGTAGTTATTCTAAAACCATAATTATCGGCTGGAAAATAAGAGAAATATCTTCTAATCTAGACTTATTAGTGTATAGTGATAACAAACTAAAATCTATATTAGTAAATAATGAACTGTATTTTGGAAAAATAGATGTTTTGGATTTTAACGATGATGGTATTTACGAAATTGTACTATGGACTCATGATACAGGTGAGGCTTATATAGTAAAAATTTATAAATTTGAAAATGATAAATTCGTGTCTACTGATGAATATGATAAACTTTATTATCCTAAAGTTTTAAATTATTATCAAAATCTTGTAAATAAATATCCTACTTCTCCAACCTATCTAAACTACTTAAATAAATCTAAGTCAATATTAGATATAGATGCAAAAGAATAATAAACAAAAGTATTTAAATATTATAGAAAACGCTCATCCAAAATCAATGAGCTTTTTCTATAATCAAATATAATATTTTATTTTTTCTCACTTCCAAGTATATAAGTACCAGCACCCATAAATAATGCTCCACCTATAATATTTCCTATAGTTACTGCTACTAAATTATATGCCGCTGAAGCTATTGTAACAGTTTGTATTGTTGGTGATAATAAAGCTACTCCAAATACAGTCATATTAGCTATGCTATGTTCAAATCCACTTGTTATAAATGCAAATAAACACATAAATATTATTATCAATTTAGCACTATCGCTATTAGTTCTAGCTGAGCATAAAACTGCTACACATACTAATATATTGCATAAAATCCCTCTAAACACTAACGCCATAAATGGTGCTGATGATTTTGCTGCTGCCGTAGTTGCAAAAAACTCCATTACTACACCCTTATTAACTAGTCCACTTCCTACAAATAAACCTGCTACTAATAATGAACCTAGTAAGTTACCTACATAACTATAAATCCATACTTTTAAAGTATCACGAATAGTTACACCTTTATTTAAAGCACCTGCTGCCATTACTAAGTTATTACCTGTAAATAATTCTGTTCCTGTCATTATTACTAAACTAAGAGCTATTGCAAATGATACCCCCATCATTATCTTTGTCATAGGAGAATCTGATGCTGATAAAAGTCCCCCTATTGTAAATATTAAAATTATTCCTATTCCTATATAAAGCCCTGCAAAAGCTGCAGATGTTAAGTATTTCAACTTACTTTTATTTAACAAGTTGATTTTACTCTTTGCTGCATTAGTTAGTTTTTCTAATGTTTCGTTATGCATAATATAGCCTCCATGTAATATAGTAAGTTTTAATATTTTATACCATTCCAAGAAACATTTTGATTTACTATAGTTATATCATCAAAATTGACATCTTCTAGCGCCCATTTCTTAAATTCCATAAATCCAGTTCTATCCACTATATATCCAATATGTTCTTTTAAAAGACTTCTATCTATATAATGTTCTACGTATCTATATGTATTTAATATTATTTTTATAATGTTTTCTTCATCAGCCCATATTAAAAAATCTGCTGCTAGTCTTGGGTTCTTTTTACCACTTCTACCCATTATAGCTAATCGATAGTATTTTTTAGAATCTCTAGTCCATGCATTTGTTGGGCAATTAAGAACGCATTCCCCACATCCTATACATTTATTATGATCTCTTATTACTCTATAATTTTCAGCATGAAGTGCTCCTGTTGATACACTTTTACACTTTTTAACACAAGCTCCACATGACACACATCTATCTTTTTCATAAATAGGTAAAGCCATACCAATTATTCCAAAATCATGACTTCTTGCTTTTATACAATCATTTGGACATCCTGTTAAAGCAACTTTAACGTGTAAATCATTAGGGAATACTGCATCTTCTATCTTTTTTGCAAATTTAGTTGTATTGTACTGTCCTTTTGGACAAACTTTATTACCTATACAAGCAGCTATATTTCTAGTTCCTGCTGATGGATATCCGCTACCTTTTTTAGTTTGGTTTATATCCATTTTATCTATGATTGGTTGTATAAGTTTATTTACTTCTTGCATATCTTTCATATCTATTCCAAGTATCTCAAAACCTTGTCTTGTTGTTATATGTATTTGACCATTTCCATATTCACTTGCAATCTTTGAAACTGTCATCAAACTTTCAGGGTCTACACATCCACCTGGTATTCTAACTCTAAGTGCTGTTTCATATTTATTTTTAGTTATTCTAAAAGCATTTTTCATTGTTTTTTTAGTATTTAAATCTCTTATCATAATATTTTTCTCCTAATCTATAAGATTTTTAGCATAAGAATAATCAAACACAGGCCCATCTATGCATATATAAGTGTCATCCATTTTACAATGTCCACATTTACCTATTCCACAACACATTTTTCTTTCATATGAAACCCATATATTAGTTTCTGCTAAACCTTTTTTTAGAAATTCTCCGACACTAAAATGCATCATCATAGGAGGTCCTACTACTATTGCTGATGTGTTATTTATATCTTTTATATTTAATTTTTCAATATACTTTGTAACTAACCCAACATTTCCTTCATAATCATCTTCTGCTTTATCCACAGTAACTATTATGTCTAGTTTTTCACTCCATCTTTTTAAATCGTCTCTAAATAACAAATCTTTTAAAGATCTAAATCCAACTATTAATTTAAAACTTTCACATTTTTCAAGGTTTTCATAAAAATGCTCTACTATTCCTCTTACAGGTGCAAGCCCGCTTCCTCCTGCTACTACCACTATTTCTCTTCCTTCATATTTCTTTACGTCAAAACCATTTCCGTATGGCCCTCTCATAAAGAAGTTATCTCCAACCTTATACTTAAATAACTCATTAGTTACTTTACCAACTCTTCTTATTGTAAAATCTATATAATCTTTTCCATATCCACTTACAGATATTGGACTTTCCCCAAACTTTGGTATAGATATTTCATAATATTTACCTGGAAGAACTCCTTTAGTACTGCACTTAACTCTAAAAGTCCACTCTATATCAGTATGTTTGACTATATCTGTAATCTTTGCACTTATCGGTATATATGAGTTCATATTATTTGTCCTCCTTATTTACTAAGTCTGCTACATTTTCTATACATTTTGAAAATGATATATATTGAGGACATGCATCATCACATCTTCCGCATCCTACACACATGTTATATCCAAAACGCTTTTTAAAGTCATATACTTTATGCATTGTTTTAAATCTCATTCGTTCACCTTTAGTTTTTCTAAATTCGTGACCTCCTGCCATTTGTGTAAATCCGTCTACTTGACAACCTGCCCAAACTCTTCTTCTTTCGCCAACATTTTCATTTTCTTTATAAAAAACATCTTGCATAGTATAACAAGAACAAGTCGGACATACAAAATTGCATCTTCCGCATGCAATACATCTTGAATTATATTCTTCCCATATCTCACTAGCTGCCACTTCTTTAAGATTTAGCTTATTTTCGTCTGGGATATTTACACTAAATAAATTTTCTTTTACAAAATCTATTTCAAAGTCAACGTTTTCACCATCAAATACATTCAACTCTTCATCTTTTATTTCTAGTTGAATTTTATCTTCACATATATTAATTCCCATAGCGTAATTATCAGTTTTATTAGAATCCATACTAACACAGAAACAATTTCTAAAACTTTCTTTGCATCCTATAAGAACAAATTTAACTTTTTCTCTAATTGTTTTATAATAATAATCTTCGTCCATTCCGTTAGCTAAATATATTTGGTCTAATCTTTTTATACCATTTATATCACAAGCTCTTAAAAAGATTATTACCTTTTTATCATCTATATCTTTTTCTTTAAATTCATCTTCTGTAAAATAAAATAATATTTGAGTTATCGGAAATATTACTTCCTTTGGTGAAAAGTCTGATTTTCTACTAAATTCTATTTCCTCTATAGTGCTTACCTGTTCATATCTCACAACACTAGTATCCGAACAAGTTCCTTTGTTTTCTAAGGACACTGGTGCAAGTATTTTGTAGTCTTTACTTAATGCTTTTAATCCTGCATTAAATTTTTGTGTATCTATTTTTATCTTCATAAAAACCACCTCTTCTTATATCTTATTAATTCAATGTTAACATTTTATCAATCAGATTTCCGTGATTAATATCACAGATTTGGGGTAAATGAAGTTGTAGACAAAAACAAATTTTAATTACTTTTAAAGTATCTAGCTAATTCTCTTTGTTTTGTATAAATCTTTTTTCCTTCTATTTTTACTAATCCTTTATCTTGAAGAGTTTTCATAGCCCTTGATAAAGTTTCTCTTTTGCATCCTAGCATATCAGCAATATATGTTATGCTTACGTTTACATTTATAAAAGTCCATTCCCCTTTTGATATTCCAAATTCTTTTCCTACCCTATAAAGCTTTGCAGCTAATTTTTTATCCATTTTTATTGATATGGAATTTTTCAGTTGTCGGTATAATCTTCTAGTTCTTTTTTCCATATAACTTAATATATTTTTAGTCATTGTAAAATCATTTTCTATTATACTTATAAAGTCATTGTTGTTGTATTCTAATATAAGACAATTTTCAAAGGCTTCACATGCAACAGTCGAAGTATTACTTTCATTTAATAATATTTCATTTATCATTTCACCTTGATTGAGTATAAATATTATTTTTCGCTCTCCATTTTCGCTCATTTTAAAAATAGAAACCTTACCTTCTATTAAAATAAATACTTTTTCTAACTTTTCTTTTTCTGTAAATAAAATTGATTTTTTATCTATTTTCTTTAATTTCCCAATGTCTATAAGTTTTGCTTTAGTTTCTTCTTTTATATTCTTAAATATTTCTACTTTATCTACATCATATTCCATAAGTTTTTTCATTTTTTCACCTTCATTTTATAATTTATAATACGATAATATAAATAATTATACTACATCGATACATTGTATCTATAAAAGTAAAATTACAAATCTTCACATTGAAGCTTAAAATATAAAAATATATAATCCATATTGGTAATAAATTTTATATTTTTGAAAGTTAATATCATATATCCATCATAATTCATTTTTGACATTTCCATAAAATTCAACTTTAAAAATTCTATTGCAATGTTAAATCTGTGTAAAGTATTGTATGCTAAAGTTGAATTTCACCTTAACTCAAATTTAAAATACAATAATTATTTTATAACGATATAACCCAGTCAATTCAACAACTATTCTTTATTTAATAATACTTATTTTTGATGATAAACCTACTATATCTGCATTATTTTTTCTCAATTTTCATAAAATTCAAACAAAAAAATATATTGTATTCAGTTATACAATATGGTTTAATATGTAATTATAAATAGTTCAGAAAATTTGTTAAAATGATATTAATTAGAGGGAGGTTTTCATATTGAAAAAAAAATGTTTTATATTTAATCTTGTATTATGTATGTCTTGTACTTTATTTTTGGTCATAAATTCTCAAAAATCGTATGCAGAAAGTAATACATATAAAGTTGGTACAGATTTGACCTTTGCTCCTTTTGAGTTTCAAAATGATAATGGAGAATATGTAGGTATTGATGTTGATTTGTTAAACACAATCGCAAAAAAACAAAATTTTACTGTTGATTTGAAACCATTAGGATTTAATAGTTCGGTTCAAGCGGTTCAATCGGGTCAAGTTAACGCTATGATTGCTGGAATGAGTGTTACAGAAGAACGTAAAAAGAGCTTCGACTTCTCTAATCCTTATTTTATTGGTGGCATATCTATGGCAGTTCATAAAGATAACACTCAAATTAAATCTTATGATGATTTAAAAGGTAAGGCTGTTGCCGTAAAAACAGGAACAGTTAGTGCCAATTATGTAGATAAAATCAAAGATAAATATGGATTTACAGTTAAATCTTATGATTCAGCAGATGCTCTTTATGATGTTATAAATGTCGGAGGTGCTGATGCGATATTTGATGACTATCCTATTATTGATTATTCAATTACAAAAGGTAAGTCTTTAAAAAGAGTTGGTGATATACAAGAACGTTGTGACTATGCCTTTGCTGTAAAAAAAGGTACTAATCAAGAGCTTGTTAATATGTTTAATGAAGGCTTAAAAGAATTAAAGCAAACTAAAGAATATGATGCTATTATTGCTAAATACACTTCAAGTTCATCGCAGTCTAATGATGCTAGTTCAATTGATGAATCTACTTTTATTGGATTAATTAAAAATAACTATAAAAGTCTATTAAGTGGTCTTGAAAAAACCCTTATATTAACTCTTGTGTCATTTATTTTTGCTATGGTTATAGGAATAATGTTTGGATTATTTAGTGTTTCACCTATAAAACCGTTAAGAATATTATCTGGATTTTATGTTGATGTAGTTAGGGGGATACCTCTACTAGTATTGGCTTTCTTCATTTTCTTTGGTATACCAAATATAACTGGAAAACCCATGAATGAATACGTAGCTGGTATTATAACATTAACACTAAATGCTAGTGCTTATATTTCAGAAATTGTACGTGGTGGTATAGGTGCTGTACCTGTTGGTCAAATGGAAGCTGCAAGAAGCCTTGGTTTCTCTTACACAAAGACAATGAGAAAAATAGTGCTTCCTCAAGCAATAAAAATTATGATTCCTTCTTTTGTAAATCAATTTGTAATCTCACTAAAAGATACAACTATACTATCTGCTATAGGACTTATTGAGTTACTACAAGTAAGTAAGATTATAGTTGCTCGTACTTTGCAAAGTTCTGAGGTTTACTTGATTACAGCTGTTATATACTTAGTAATAATCACATTGCTTACAAAACTAGCAAAAATATTAGAAAGGAGATTTAGATAGATGGAGACAAAAATATCAGTCAATAAATTAATAAAAAAATATGGTGATCATTTAGTATTAGATAAAATAGATGTATCTATTAAAGAAAAAGATGTCGTGTGTGTTATAGGTCCCTCAGGCTCTGGAAAAAGCACGTTTCTTCGTTGTATAAATAAATTAGAAGAACCTACTAGTGGACAAATTATAGTTGATAAATTTGATTTGACAGACAAAAATACTAACATAAATCAAGTAAGGCAGCATATCGGTATGGTGTTTCAGCAGTTTAATTTATTTCCACATTTATCAGTACTAGACAATATTACACTAGCGCCTATAGATATAAAAAAGATGGATAAAAATGAAGCTGAAAAAAGAGCTATCGAACTTTTAGAAACTGTAGGTCTAGCTAATAAAAAAGATGCATACCCAGACTCTTTATCTGGAGGGCAAAAACAAAGGGTGGCTATAGCTCGTGCCCTTGCTATGGATCCTGATATAATGTTGTTTGATGAGCCTACATCTGCTCTTGACCCTGAGATGGTTGGAGAGGTGCTTCAAGTAATGAAAGATCTTGCAAAGCAAGGTATGACTATGGTAATTGTTACTCACGAGATGGGATTTGCTAAAGAAGTGGCAAACCGTGTGATTTTTATAGATGGTGGACATATCTTAGATGATGGATCTCCAAATCAAGTGTTTAACAATCCTAAAAGCGAGAGAACTGCAAACTTCTTAAACATGGTTTTAAATGTATAAATATTCATAAAAAAGTCACGATAGCGTGAAAAAATATATATACTATATTTTCACGCTATCGTGACACATTTAATTTATAAAGTCTCCTTTTTGCCAAAATGAACAGTCATATAAAGTACTATAGGTATACTTATTAACGCTAATGTTATAAGTAAATTTGAGTACAATACCGGATTTCCAAATATATTGTAAGTATCAGTATTTCTAAATATAGGTTCTATTCTCATAAGTTCAGATATATTTAGCTGTCTAAATATTTTATATAATGCTTTAGTTGGCATAAAATCACATATAAAAGTAGGGGCATAGTATACAACTAAAGTTATTATCGTTGCTATCATATTATTTTTAACAAATAAAGATACAGCCATAGCTAAGAAAGTAAATAAAATAAGCCCCATAAAACTTATTGCTAATGCTCTTATATAAAACTGCAATATAGTAATATTAAAAGGTGTTGCCTCTAAGAATCTTAATAAATGTAGCGGTTCATTATAACCATTAAAACTTTCTATAGCAGTATAAATTAAAAACGATAAATTTGAAATTATAAATACAATAGTGCTAAAAATAACTGCCGATATTATTTTTGCTTTTATCAATTTATTTTTACCATTCTTTGAACTTAAAACTATCGGTGCAACGTTGCTCTGATAATCATTACTGAATATAGTTGCTATTCCTAGCGCAACTAGTGTTGATAAAAATGTTGATATTACCATAAAATCAGTGCTATAGCTCCATGATAATTTTTGATGATATGTAGGAATTCCTCTTTCTTTAACTAAATTATGTATATACTCAAGATTTTTGTATTCAAATGTATCAGTTTTTCTTTCTTTTTTTAGCTTATCTAATTGTTCTCTCATTTCTATTATTTTGTATTCTTGATTATCAACAACATAATCTGGATCAATATTTATAGTATAATCAAAACTCATTGTCCCCGATTTTAAAAATTCTTCTTTCGAAGGTTTTTCTTTTTTTCTAATTGATCTTTGATAATCTTCTAACTTTTTAATGCTTTCTTTAGTTATAATTTCGCCCTCATAAGGAGCTAGTATTTTTTGTTTTTCTTTAACTCCATCTATACCATTAAGTTTTAACATTATATGTTGCCTTGTCACCAAAGATATTCCAGCCCATAAAACTGCTAAAATTAATATCCATACTGATTTTTTTGAAAATATTTTTCCTAATTCAAACTTTATTAACTCTATCATTTAAAACCACCCCTTAAGTCTCCACTTAATTATTGAACGTATCTTATCCTTTTTATAAAGTCTGCTTTTTACCAAAATGAACAGTCATATAAAGTACTATTGGTATGCTTATTAACGCTAATGTTATAATTAAATTTGAGTACAATACTGGATTTCCAAATATGTTATAAGTATCAGTATTTCTAAACATAGGTTTTACTCCCATAAGTTCAGATATATTTAGCTGTCTAAATATTTTATACAATGCTTCAGTTGGCATAAAGTCACATATAAAAGTAGGAGCCTGATATACAACTAAAGTTATTACCGTTGCTATCATATTATTTTTAACAAATAAAGATACAAGCATAGCTAACAAAGTAAATAAAATAAGCCCCATAAAGTTTATTGCTAATGCTCTTATATAAAACTGTAATATAGTAATATTAAAAGGTGTTGCTTCTAAATATCTCAATAAATGTAGTGGCTCATTATAACTATTAAAGTTTTCTATAGCAGTATAAATTAAAAACGATAAGTTAGAAATTATAAATATAATAGTGCTAAATATAACCGCCGATATTATTTTTGCTTTTATCAATTTATTTTTACCATTCTTTGAGCTTAAAACTATTGATGCAACCTTACTTTGATAATCATTACTGAATATAGTTGCTATTCCTAGAGCAACTAATGTTGATAAAAACGTTGATATCTGTTCGAAATCAGTACTATAACTCCATGACATTTTTTGATGATATGTAGGAATTCCTCTTTCTTTAACTAAATTATGTATATACTCAAGATTTTTATATTCAAATGTATCAGTTTTTCCTTCTTTTTTTAGTTTATCTAATTGTGCTCTCATTTCTGCTTCTTTGTATTCTTGATTATCAACAATATAAGCTGGATCAATATCTACAGTATAGTCAAATAGCACTTCCTCTGATTTTAAAAATTCTTCTTTTGAAGGTTTTTCTTTTTTTCTAATTACTCTTTGATAATCTTCTAATTTTTTAATGCTTTCTTTAGTTATAACTTCTCCCTCATAAGGCGCTAGTATTTTTTGTTTTTCTTTAACCCCATCTATACCATAAAATTTTAACATTATGTGCTGACTTGTAACCAAAGATATCCCAGCCCACAAAACTGCTAAAATCAATACCCATACTGATTTTTTTGAAAATATTTTTCCTAGTTCAAACTTTATTAACTCTGCCATTTTAAATCTCCCCTTAAATTTCAACTTAATTGTTAAATATATCGTATACTTTTTAATTTATATAGTCTGTCTTTTTCCAAAATGAACAGCCATATAAAGTACTATTGGTATACTAATTAACGCTATTGTTATAAGTAAATTTGAGTACAGTACTGGATTTCCAAATATATTATAAGTATTAGTATGCTTAAACATAAATTCTACTTCCATAAGTTTAGATATATTTAGCTCTTTAAATATTTTATACAGCATTTTAGTTGGCATAAAATCTGCTATAAAATTTGGAATATAGTATATTCCTAAAGTAATTAAAGTAGCCATCATATTATTTTTAACAACTAGAGAAATTAGTATTGTTAATAATGTAAACAATATAATTCCTATAAGACCAATTACAAATCCTATAATATAAAATTCAGTTAAACTTACATTTAACGGAGTATTTTCATAATTTGCAAGAAAATTTAGGGGTAAATTGCATCCTTTAAAACTATCCTCTATACCATAAATTAAATACAAAAAATTTATGAAACTAAATATAATCGCACTAAAAACTAATGCCGATATTACTTTTGCTTTTACTAATTTATTTTTGCCATTTTTTGAACTCAAAACTATTGATGCACTATTACTTTGATAATCATTACTAAATATAGTTGCTACTCCAAGTGCTACTAATGTTGATAAAAAAATAGCCGTTGAATCAAAACTTATTATAGAGTGCCAAGCAGGTTTAAAATAAAATCTAGGATCTTCTTTTTTGCTAGCTAAATCATGTATATATTTAATATTTTTATATTCAAAGGTATCTGTGTTTCCTTCTTTTTCTAGTTTATTCATTTCTTTCTTCATATCATAAACATTATAAACATCATTATCAATCAAGTACGTAGGATTTATCTTTAATATATAATCAAGCGGAATAATATTTGCTTTTAAATATTCCATGCCTGTAAGTTCTTCTTTTGATTCTTTTTTTCTAAGCTCTTTCGATTCTTTTTTTACATTTTCAATACCCTCTTTTGTTATAATCTGCCCTTGATAAATAGCTAGCATTTTACGTTGTTCTTTTACTGTATCAACTTCTTTAGGCATAATAGCTGTAAAATTATAAAATATACCATTTAATGCAGAAAATATTGTTACAACTATTAATATCCATACTGATTTTTTAGAAAATATCTTTCCTAGTTCAAATTTTATTAACTCTATCAATTTGAAAGACCCCCTTCAAATTTAGCTTCATCATTAAAATAATATAAAAATACATCTTCTAAATTAGGCTCTTCTTCTCTACAAACTGTACCTAATATATTAGGTCTTTCATCTCCAACTATCCTAACTGCAAGTTTTCCATTTTCCCTAGCTATATTTGATACCTTAAACTCTCTTTGAATATTATGTAGCATTTCTTCATTGATATTTATACTATATACCTTTCCTCTAACAGTCTCTATCATTTGATTTGGAGTTAGTTGTTCTACTAATACTCCATCTTTCATAACCAAAACCTCATTTGCGATAAACTCAATATCTGAAATTATATGAGTTGATAATATTACAATTTTATCTTTAGATATATCTGCTATTAGATTCTTAAATCTTATCCTCTCATTAGGATCAAGACCTGCTGTTGGTTCATCTAATATAAGTATTTTAGGGTCATTTAAAAGTGCTTGAGCAATTCCTAGCCTTTGTTTCATTCCTCCACTAAATTTACCTATTTTCCTTTTTCTATCTTTTTCTAAATTTACAAATTTTAATAATTCATCAATTTTAATTTTACCTTCTTCTTTGCTTATCCCCTTTAGAGCACATACATAATATAGAAATTTTTCTGCACTAAAATTTTTATAAAAACCTACATCTTGAGGTAAATATCCAATCAGCTCTCTATATTTTTCACCTAAATCTTTTTTGTTTTTTCCATCTACTAAAATACATCCGCTGCTTTCATTTGAAACATCTGCAAGTATTCTCAAAAGAGTAGTTTTCCCTGCTCCATTAAGACCTAAAAGTCCATATATTCCAGTGTTTAAAGTTGCATTAAAATCATTTACTGCAATCTTATCTTTAAATTTTTTATTAATTCCCTTTATAGTTAATATCATTTTTGCCCCTCCTAAAAATCACAATTCTTATAATCCATATAGTTGATAGTTCTTTTATAAAATAATTTCAAACACATTGTCATAACCACTATTAATATACATAAAACAAATAAAAATACAGCTTCCTTTGTTGCTATTAAATTTTCTATATCTTTACTACTTATTGAATTTGCTTGTATTAGCCATATACCTACACATAACCCTATGCTATTAACATTTCTATATATAGAAACTACAAATAGAGATACTGATGCTGTAATAAACATTGGAATCAGCCATATACTAATCATTTTCATCATATTAATTTCACAATAATTCCCAACTAAAACAAAACTCATTAATATACTTATAGCTATTGAAAATACGCCTATTATAACTAATTTAGCTAAAACCAATTCTTTTAGTGAATATTTATAACTAAGTTCTATCTCCCATACATTTTCGGCCTTTCCTTTTGTTAATTCAATTAATCCTAATAATATAGGTACAGGTGATACCATAAGTATACTTTCATATATATTTTCATTTGATTTGATAGTAATAGCCAAACCACCAAGTATTAATAATAAAGAAAATATCCAATATGATTTACTAACCAAACTTAAATTAAATCTAATTAACTCTAATCGTGATTTTATAATATTTGATATTTTCTTGATGGAAATTTCACTAGCCTCTTTTGGCATATATGCTCTTAATACATCAATAGTTTCATCTACACTACTCTCATCTGCTTTTTCAACTACATAACTTTGTAAAAAATCTTCTATATCTAACAAATCTTCTTCTAATAAATTTTCAAATTCTTCATCATATTCATTTTCACATCTTAGTGCATGAATCTTCTTTTGCATTTTTTTCACATATATCACCTCCTAGTAATTTTTTAAGACCTTTTATACCGTTAAATAACCGAGATTTTATTGTATTTTCATTATCTCCTGTAACATTGCTTATTTCTTTGATTTTTAAGTCGTTGTAATATTTTAAAATTATTGCTTGTTTTTGAAGATTAGGTAATTTATTTATAGCTTTTTTTATTTCTAAAGCTTCTTGTTTTTTAGATAATATGTCTACTACGTTTTTATCATCTTTTATTTCATGGTTATCTATATCTTTAGTTTCATTTCTTTGTTTATATGTAGCGCTTTTAAAATAATCCTTGCTTGTATTAACTGCTATTTTTAACATCCATGTTTTTATGCTTCCTTTTTCAAAACTGAATTTATCTATATTTTTAATAACTTTTATAAATACTTCTTGAGTTAAATCGTAGGCTATATTGTAATCACTAACATTTCTATAAATAAAACTATGTATTAAATCATAATATCTTTTAACTAAAATCTCCATTGCACATTCATTTCCAATCAATATCTGTTTTACTAACTTTTCATCACTTTGTGCCAATTTCATCCCTCCTTTCACTTATATAACGAGTTGTTTTTATAAAAAGTTTTATTATTTGTAAAATTTTACCTATTTTATATTAACATTTTTTCACAAAAAAATAAGGATAGTAAATTTACTATCCTTATTTTTTATTTATATTTATTTACTTTTTATATAACATATCTATATGAGGTATATCATCTTCTAGGTATACTTGTGAAACTTCTACAAATCCAATACTTTTATAGAAGTCTATCAAATATGCTTGAGCTGAAATCTTAATCTCTTTTTCACCTAAATCATTTTCAATAAATTCTATAGCTTTTAACATCATATCTTTCGCAATACCACGTCCTCGGTACTCTTTATTAACTACAACTCTTCCAATTGATATTTGGTCATAAGAAACACCCTTTTTTAATATTCTTAAACCTGCTACTATCTTTTTGTTGTCTTGTAATAATAAATGGTATGCATCTTGGTCTTTGTTATCGACATCATTGTAAGCACAATTTTGTTCTACGACAAACACTTCACATCTTAGTTCTAAAATTTGATATAATTCATTATTTTCTAATTCACTAAATTTTTTAATGTTATAATTCATATTTTTGCTCCTTTATTTTAGTTCCACAACATTCACAGTAATTACAATCTAAATCTATTTCAGCTTCACATACATTGCAAATATTGTATTCATTTATATCTTCTTCTATCTCTACTTTATTTCCACAAGACGCACAAAACTTATCATTTTTATTAATTATATTTCCACATTTACAAATATTTTCTCTTTGAAGTTCTTCTAATTCTTTTACTTTTTTATTACTTTCATATATCATTTTATCTAGTTCTATTATTTTTAAAGATAACTCATCAAAATCATTATCTTGGATTTCTTCTTTTCTTATTTTTTCATGTAATAATATTCCCATGTCTAGTAACACATTACTCTTTTGCGCTTGATACTCACCTATTTGTTTGTTAATCTTTGCTTTTTCTTTAATCTCTTCAACTTTTCCTCTACCTTTATCTATACCATCTTGAACTTTTGAAAATCTATTTTCCATTTTTTCTTGTATATTTTTCATAGTTTCACTCCATCCTACGCTTATTCAAATACGTATAATTTATACCCTATACCTGCTATTATATAGCTATATAAAAACGATCTTATTGTAGTTGCTATTACAGGTAATCCTAATGATATAACTCCCTGATAATTGCTAATTTGTATTGAAGATATGTTTCCACCTATTAATACGCTACTAAATAAAGCTACAATCCCCATAAATAAAGCATAGTATAAGCTAAAAATCAGCACTACATTTTTTTTATCATCTTTATACTTACGTTTTAAATTACACCCTACTACTAGAACAATAAGTGATGACAATACAACCATAGCTACAAATATAAGCTTTGTATTTAAGAATAAATCAGACCCTAATAAATTAAATATTGAAATTGTATAGCTAGATATTGTTAAAGGTACAAAATTTGCAAATCCCCACATATAAGCCGCTAACTGTGTTAGTACTAAGCTTGTACTTATATTATCTGTATAACCATACATACCAAATTCGTATAAATAACTTTTATCAGATAAAGTTATTATGATTAATATTAAAAATACAACTATATATCCTAAAAACACTGTACTTATTGATTTTCTCATAATTGCTAAGTGTATATTGTCTTTTTCATAACTTTTCTTAAACCCTATTAAGTAAGTACATAAAAATGCTATTATAAATCCATTAAAAAACATATTCAACGATCTATAACTCACTTCAAAGCTCATTTGATACTGCATTATATCAAGTGGACTAGTTTTTATTTTAGTAAATATACTTAAAATAAATAATATAAATCCATATGTAAGCCCTACTCCTATTGAGTTTAATAGTGTACTTTTAGCATCTATATTTTCTTTTTTCATAAACAATAAATTAGAAATTGTAAGAGCTAATATAGGTGCTATAAGCAGTACTAAAATCCCTAAGTAGCAAGTAATTGACCCTGCACCTAACATACTAGATGAACTTATATCTATATGACCTAAATTAAGTGCCATAACTATATGTATTGGGTTTATTAACATACCTAGTTCTTTAATTTGTAATCCCATTAAAAGTTTAAATATTACCGCTACTATAAATAAAATTAAAACAGAGCAAACTGATGTAACTAGTGCTTTTTTAAAATTTATATTTTGTAATATATTCTTTAAATTCTTTGAATCTTTAATTTCATTTTTCAATAAATTATTTTCTTCTACCTCACTGAAATTATTCCCACAATATTTACAATAATTACTTTGTTTATTATTTTCTTTGTTGCAGATTACACAAGTTGAGTTTTCTAATTTCTTTAAAGTATATTTATTATTTTCTATTTTTTCTACACTGCTACCATCTTCTTTAAAGTAATTTTTATACTTATATTTATTCATATTTCTCCTTCCTTATTTGTTGCCTTTTCTATAAGAAAATACAATACAAACTCTAGCATTTAGCTAGAGTTTGTAGTTTATTATTCCTTTTTCTAAGTTATATAAATTAGTAAAGCCTTCCATAGAAAGTAAATTACAAGCTGTTATACTTCTATGACCACTTCTACAATACACTACTATTTTTTTATTTTTATATTCTTCTATCTCATCTATATTATAT
>CAMTIM010000013.1 GCA_947072565.1 uncultured Peptostreptococcaceae bacterium
GCCAATCATGGTTTAGATAATGGTTTAAGTGTTGATGAGGTAGCGCAGGAATATATAAGGATTCATAAAGAGGCTAAAGATAGGATTGAAAATGAACAAGCGTCAAATGAAGAAAAAGCACGAGACAAAATAGATATTTTAAACGAGCAAAGTTCAAAATTATTACTTGATAATGCTAAAAAAGAAGTAGAAATAAATTCTTTAAATAAAAATCTAGCTACTGTAAGTTTAGAAATGGCTAAGATAAAAGGAGGTATGTAATATGTGGTTTGAGATGGTAAAAGGATTTTATAAGGATAAGCTTTATAGCAATGATGATGTAAAAGTATTTGTAGTAGCGAAAATGATAGATAAAGAAGAATATACGCAAATAACAGGTGAGGACTACATAGCATAGTTCTTTTTATGTTAAAAAAATATATATAATAACCGATACAGTCTTTAATGCTAGTGTTTTCAATGGTTACAATAATTTAAATGCTTGAATTTAATTTAGGAGTATGGTAGTATAAAAGAAAAAGAGGGGGTAATTATATGAGAGAGGTTTTATCAGTTCCAGTTGGAGACACGATTGATATAATAGAAGAGTATCTTATTCATGCATGTCCAAATACTTCTAACTTTATTTATGACGAATTTATGTGTATCACATTTAGAAGACGTGGTGGTGGTGCAATGCATGCTTTATATAAAGTAGATGAGGTTATGGTAATTTGTCCTACTTCGTATGATGGAACGGTATACCATAAAAACACAGACTATAATAAAAGGCTTAAATCATATATAGAGGAAAGAAAAGTAACTTATGTAAATAAAGAGGATGGTTTTAAAGATGGTATAGATTATAGATTTTATATACTGTCAAAAACAAATGTAATTAATCTTCCTCATAGACCATTAATAGAAGTACGGAATACAGTTAATCCTAAGTACCATAAGTTTGCTGATTTCTTTACATTTGAAAAATATGTAAAAGGTGAAAATAAGTAATAGTTAATGATAAATAGTAAATAGTAAATATTATAAAGAGAGCCTATAAGCTCTCTTTTCCATTGTAAATAAAAATATAATTTAAATAAATTATTGAATAGAAAAGAAACATTTCAAAGAGTAAATAAAATATTTAAAAAAGGACTAGATAAATTTATCTAGTCCTTTTTATATACAAAATTAGGAGGGTTGCAAATGGAGCAAATGATAACAAATTTAGGGTTTCCTATAGCGTGTGTAGTAGCGTTAGGAGGATGTATTGTATTTGTAGGAAGATACTTTATAGAACAAGATAAAGCTAACAGAAATGATGTTAATAAGATATTTGAGAATGTTAGAGCAGATAGCAAAGAGGATAGAGAAATGTATAGAGATAGTATAAATAAATTTAGTGATAAACTAGATAAATTTGGAACTGCATTAGAAAATAATAACAGTGAATTAGGATTAATAAAAACTGATATAGAAAAAATAAAAGAAAAAGTGGGGGTATAATTATGAGTTTAATAAGAGAAGATTTAATTAGTAATAGCAAATATGCAAGAAAGTGTCCTTATACTATGAACCCCATAGGAATTGCAATACATAACACTTATAATGACGCTCCTGCTAAAAATGAAGCGTCTTATATGAAAAGTAATAACAATCAAGTATCTTTTCATATCGTAGTTGATGATATAGAAGCTATAAAAGTTATACCCTTTAATCGAAACGCATGGGCTTGCGGTGATGGATCTGCTGGAAATGGAAATAGAAAGTATATATCACTTGAAATATGCTATAGCAAAAGTGGTGGAACTAAGTTTGCTAACTCTGAAAAGTTGGCATCTAAAGTTGTTGCAGAAATATGTAAAGATTATGGATGGGGAATTGATAGAGTAAAGGCTCATAGAGATTTCGCCAAAAAGGATTGCCCTCATAGAACTAACATGGATGCCTTTAAAAAAATGGTTAAAAATGAATTAAGAAATAATTCTAATCAAGAACAATCAAAACTTAACTTTAAAAACGGAGATTATTCAGGAAGAAAAGCTAGAGTTACAACAGATGTTTTAAACGTTAGGTTTGATAGGGGTGTTGGTTATAATGTAATAGGGAAGCTTAAAAAAGGACAAGTAGTTAGTATCAACTATTGTTTAAATGGATGGATTAGTATAGAAGGGTACAAGGGCAATAAAGGATTGGGATTTATTAGCACCGATTATTTAGAATTGACTTAAATTAAAAGATAAGAACTATGAAAATTATTAAAAATAATTTTATCATAGTTCTTATCTTATGTATTATCTTATTATGTAGGTAACTTAATTTATAGAAGATTATAAGTTGCATTTAAAGATAAACTAGTTAACTAAAATAATCCTAATATATTTTGAAAAATTATTTAAGCAATTTCTATAATTTCATATTCTAAATTAGTTATATCTAGATAGCTAGTGCCTAAATCAGTAACACTTAGAATCAGTGCGTTATCTAAGTATCGAATGTATATGTGTTCCTTTAATTCCTTGGTTAATTTTATTTTTATAGCAGAGTTATACTTATATATTGGATATTGATATATTGTAGGTTTTTCACTAAAACCAAATATATTATTAGATCCTATTTTAGAATAATTACCAATACCTATAGTTGGATAAAGCTTACCATCAGTAATAATATCATTGCAGTTGCAAGTTAAGTGTATTAAATAATTTATGTTATCTATAGTTTTGTTAGATGGTTTATGAGCCTTAATAAACCACACTGTAAACATCGAGTATGCTAAAAATAACAGCAAACTATATATAGACTTCCAGTAAACTAATACACATAAAAATATAAAGTTCGGCATTAAGAACAAGCAACTCATAATTTGAATTAGTTTGATTTTCATATCTGCTGAATAGTTAATAAAATCGTTCCCCTCTCTTTTTAAAAATTTTATCATTAATATTATACTACATAACATTAAAAATAAATAAAAACATAAAATTACAAAATACGACATAAACACTATAGTATAATTGTTAATAGCTAAAAAAGTATTTGGAGGGAATATATGATAATTTTAAAGAATATAAAAATAAAGACTTTAGTATTAGGAGCGGTTATATTCACACAACTAGGAACAATTTCACATGCATCTGGTGTATGGGGAGTAGATAAAATACAAGGAGATAATATTTATCAAACATCTGCCATGTTATCAGAACAGTTTGGAGCATACGATACAGCTATATTAGTTAATTTAGATAATTCTAATGCAGATGGATTAAGTGCAGCAGGATTAAGTGGAGCTGTTAATGCACCTATATTTGCAATTAAAAAAGATAGTATACCTTATGAAGTATCGAGTAAAATAAACAGCGATAACATAAAAAAAGTATATGTTATAGGTGGTGAAACCTCTATAAGTAAAAAGGCTATAGATGATTTATATTATGGTCAAGAAGTGGTTAGATTATATGGTAATGATAGAATAGAAACGTCTTATAAAGTTGCAGAAGAAATAAATAAAATAACAAACATAAATAAAGTATTCTATGCAAATGCTTGGAGTGGGGAAGCGGACACTATGAGTGTAGCATCTGTGTCTGTAAGAGATAAAGCGCCAATAATACAAACTAACGGAAAAGATATACCATTTACAGAGAATATAGAGAGTTATGTAGTTGGTGGAAATACAGCAATGTCACAAAGTATAGTGGATAAGACACAAAGTCAACGTTTAGGTGGTACAGATAGATTTGAAACTAATAAAAAGATAATAGCTAAATTTTATCCAAATGCTAATAAATTTTTTATAACTAAGGCGTATGATTTGAAGGATGCTATGATAAGTGCGCCTGTAGCTAATAAATTAAATAGTCCAGTTGTTTTAACACATTATGGTAGTGATAAAGGCATATTAAAAGGTGCAATAAATATAAAAGCAGTGGGTAACGTTACTTATCAAATAACAGAGGAAGCACATGAAGCTTCAAGAGGTGCAACAGTAAAACCAAATAATAGAGCATTAAATGCTGGTACATACTTAGTTGGCAAGGATATAGAACCAGGTGAATATTTAATAACATCAAATAAAAATGATTTAGGATATTATGAAGTTAAAAATGGAACATCTTCAAGCGCAGATATACTAGATAATGGTTTTGCTCAACCTAATGCATATATAACAGTTGAAAAAGGACAATATTTAAAAATTCAAGGATGCACAGCTAAAGTTGCAAGATTTAATCCATTACCATCTAATCAAACTAGTATTAAAGAGGGTATGTACATAGTAGGAAAAGATATAAAATCAGGAGAATATAAAATCCAGGCTAAGACGGGAAAAAGTGCTTATTGGAGTTTATCAAAAAATAGCAGAGCTAATGATAATGGAAAATTATTAGCTAATGGGTCATTTGAAGGTACAACATATGTAACATTACAAGATGGTGAGTACTTAGATTTAAAGGATATAATGCAAGCTGTTAAAGTTAAATAGTAATAAAATTAAACACTTTGTATAAGGCTAGGATAAAACCTAGTCTTTATTTTTTTATGTTAATTTTTAATGGACAGGCAAGTTTGTGCGTAATGCTACATATAAATAAGTATAGCTACAAAGAAAGAGGTGAAAATAGTGAGTCGTAAGCAGAGTTTAAAGTTGCAATTATCATTTAAGGAGAATGTAAGAGATTTAGAAATTTACAATTTTCTTATAGATGAAATAAAAGATACTATAGGAATAAGTGCATATGTAAAAATGCTTATTGCGGATGATATGAAAAAAAGGAATGATATCTAAATGTAAAAGAGCCCCAGGGCAGCCACCCATAGAGCTCAAATCAACTGAATTAAAAAATATAATTCTTATACTATTTTCTACAAATTTTACTAAAACCCTCCTATAAAATTCAATACTATCTATTTAAATAAAAATTCTATGTACATTCTGTACACATACTAAAGAGAAATAACATATCAAATAAGCTTAATATACTTAAATAGTAGAAGAGTGTTAAGGATTACGAAAAAAATAGAGTTAAAAAGCAGTAATTAAAATATCGCATACTGTATAAACAGTCATAGCGCTCATACCAATGATATAACACATATAAATTACCTCCGATAAAAATATTAATAAGATTAATTTAACCAATTCTATGGAGGAATATTCTATGAAAATTTTAATAAATGGATATACAGTTACAGAGTGTTTAAAACTTAAAAACAGCTATTATAAGAATAAAGAAATAGTGAAATTAGATATAGCTATAGGTAATTTGAAAAGAAATAAAAAGAAGTATATGCAAGTTGTAGTATCATTAGCTTATATTATGCTTCTCAACCCAGAAGCTGTATTTGCATCTGATAAAATAGTAACTATGGGAAACAGTATAGTAACTAAAATACAATTATATGCAGGCATAATTGCTATGGTAATGGCTGTTATAGAATTAGCTGGAGAATTGATAAAAGGTGGTAGAAATCACTTTCAGATAATATTTAAATATGGAGTAGGATATGTAGCATTATTGTTAGTTCCAACTATATTTGAAATGATAAGAAACTTATTCTAGGAGGATAATTTTATGGAATTTGAATATCTGAAATTTTTAAACCCAGCTACTTGGATAGAATCATTATTAAAGTGTATAACATCAATGCTTAAGCTAGCACTATTAAATCTATATGATTTAAGCTTCTTTATATTAATAATATTATGCATGTACTATGTAATTCAAGCTATGTGTGGTAGTAATAAAGGTAAAATAGGAATAGCTAGTACGGTAACTATATTTGCTATTATAGAAATGATAAAAACTATGATACTTGGATTTTAGGGGGGAATAGATATGAAATCGATTAAATTAAATGAATATTGTCAAATTGTTAATCCTAAATATATATATTTGCAACTAATACCTAATACAGGTGTTAGAAATTATAAATCTGATGAAATAGCTTCATATGTAAATTCTATGTATATGGATTTAAATAAAAGAATGATAAAAAAAGAGAAAAAACTTATAGTTCAATCTAAATGCAAGTTGAGTTATTACATTTATATAACTAAAGATGATGTTAATTTTTATTTTATAGTACCAGAATATCATTTAAATATGATTAAGCAACGTATAAATAATGTTTGGAACAACAAGATAACTATAAATGAAGTTCAAAACATACCTGTATTTTCAAAGAAAGCAAGTAAATATCAATTGTCTTATAAAAATCTAGATAGTTTAAGTTTAGAAGTTGATAGAAGGAATAATAATTTATTATCAAGTAATTTAACAGCAATAGATAGTATGATTGAAGGTGATGCAGTAGGAATAATATATAACTTTATACCTTTATCAAAAAGAGAAAAGAAAATATGGATAACTCATTATGAAGAGGATATAGAAAAACATAAAAATAACAAGCCTCTAGAAAAGTTTAAGCTAGAAGCTGGGCAATTGGCACATAGGTTTATAATAGCATTAGTAGATGGACTCAATAGTTTAATAAGTGATATTCAGTTAGCTATAGGAAAGCAGGCTAAAGAAGTTGCTCTACTAACAGAAATAAGCGATGCGATAGCTGATAAAAAACAACTTTCAAAGTCAACTTTAAAGAAAAAGAATGACATTATTATAAATACTCAAATAGCAGTAATTACAGAAAGTGAAGAAGTAGTACAACAAAATAAATTAATAGATAGTATTTCTAATAGTTTTGATGTGATAAGGGAAGATAATCAACTTGTAGCTAAAAAAATAAAGAAAGACTTTAATATTGAAGATTACGATTTTAACATTGAAAAAATAAGATGCTCTGACAAAGAAATAGGTTCTAATTTTATATCACTTCCAGGAAAAGATATATTAAAAGAGCATAAGAATATATCTAAGGTTGAAATAAATGAGAATGTACTACCGGATGAATTAAAAAAAGGAGCTATATGTTTAGGAGAAAATCAGTATAAACAAACTAAACATAATGCATATTTTAGTAGTGATAACTCATTATCTAATTTGCCGATAGCTATATTAGGTGGATCTAGAAGTGGTAAAACTACTTATGCTATAAATGTATGCAAAAATATAATAGATGAAGAAGAAGGCCTTATAATTATAGATTATATAAAAAATACAGAATTTGCTGAACAAGTAAAATCTATAGTACCTAAAACTAGACTTATAGATTTAGATTTAAGTAATCCTAAGAATCTACAATCATTTGCTTATAATGAAATAAAGATAACAGATGGAATGAGTGCTATAGAAATTGTTAAGAAAGCTAATATGCAAATACAACAAGTAATGTCTTTAGTAGATTCTATAAACCATGATGGTTCACCTTTGACAGGAAAAATGAGGCGGTTCTTATTTAATGCTGGAAAGCTAGTATTTACTAAAAATAATACTAGTTTAAAAGATATTATTAGATGTTTGCAAAATCATAAATATAGAATGGAATGCATAGAAGGCATAGGAGAGGATCTAAAACCACAATTGCAGGAAGCTATAGATACTTTGCTTGAGTTAAATGAGTACGATAAAAAAACTAATGAAGTTAACGGGACCAAAGATACTAAGGTTGAAGGTATATTAGATCGTATAAACCTATTAAAAGAAAATATAAATATGGAATTGATGTTTAATATGTCTCCTGAAAATAATTTAGATTTCGTTAAAGCTATGAACGAAGGTAAAGTAATTCTTATAAGACTTAGAGAAGATGAATTTTTTGATAAGATAAGTAAAAATGTAATAGTGACATTTTTTATAAGTAAGATATGGTTATCTTCTCAAATAAGAGGTAAACAAACAAATATACCTAGATGTAATGTAATGATTGATGAAATTTTCCAAACACCTATGGCTCAAAGGCTTATAGGTCAACAATTGGTGCAGAGTGCAAAGTTTAAACTTAAGTATATATTTACACTGCATTATTTAAATCAATTGTATCCAGATGTGCAAGAAGCTTTAAAAAGTGCTAATTCTAGTTATATGTTATTAAGCGGATGTGATAAGAAGGCATTCAAAGAATTAGAAGAAGAATTTAGTTTGTTAGGTTATGAACTCGATGATCTACTTAATCTAAAACGATATCATAGTTTAAATTTAATAAAAACAGAAAAAGCTTACAGTTCATTCATAACTAAATTACCTCTGGAACTAAATATGAATTCATAAAAATAGGGCTTTATGCCCTTATTTTTATGCAGAAATATATATAAATGAATAAAAAAAGCTAAATCTATAAAAATACAGATTTAGCCTAAGTTGCTAATCACACTAAACATTTCACACTTACTACGTTTGCTCATGCTTCGCTAAACTACATAAGCGCTACATAGTGTAGCATATGCAAGCAATTTCTAAAATGTGCTACTTTTAAAAAAAAAATTATATTTTTACTATAGATTATTAATATTTTAAATGGACTCTAATATAAGTAATCCAATTATCAATTTTAGGTATAAATTCATCAATAGAGCCTTCTATATGTTCGAATTTATACAAGTCATATAATATTTGCATGTAGTACTTTCTTCCTTGGAGTTTTATTCTACCAATAGGATAGCTTGAATAATAAGCGCTTAATTCCCCATTAGACATTCTTATTAAGTTAATTTTAGCATTTTCCTTATCTGTTAATTTTAGATACAAATAATTAAAAAATTCTTTTTCTAAACAATTTATATTAAAAATTTTAGATGGATTAGTTGTATTATATTTTATAGGGTAATTAAATTCTGAAAAGTTTAAAGTTGTTTTTATTTCATTAGATGGATTATATTTTATAGTTTTAGTGTTTTTTAAAAGATTAAATATTTTCATAATAACTTACCTCACTTAACTTATTTATTATATCATCTTTAATTGTAACTAAGAATAACAACTAGTACAACATAATAAATAAAGGGTCTATATTTTACTGGCAAGTTGTGTTATTTAAAGGTGGCAAGAATTAGATTGCCACCTTTTTGCCACCAGTGTATTAAATCTATATAAACATAATAAAACAAGATATAATATAATTTATAAAAAGTATACTTTTATAGTAAGCTATTTATATTTAATAAAACACGATAAAACATACATTAGCATCTTGTGTTTAATCTTTCGGATATATATGGAATGTAATTTTTTTAAAAAAAGTAGTTGACATTTTTTTAAAATATATTATAATTATATCTATATTACAAAACAATAAAAAAAAATCCTTAGAAAAAGAGAGTAGTATTAAATGGAGTTTCAGCGAGTTGGGGTTTGGTGTGAGCCTAACAATGAAATTTATTATGAAGAGAGCT
Organism: uncultured Peptostreptococcaceae bacterium; assembly: GCA_947072565.1. Classification (GTDB taxonomy): domain Bacteria; phylum Bacillota; class Clostridia; order Peptostreptococcales; family Peptostreptococcaceae; genus Romboutsia_D. The sequence goes on from CAMTIM010000013.1 coordinate 9,269, forward strand.
TTGGAGGAGATTGCCTGAAATAATAGTATGGCAATAGGTGTTCTCGCCTTAAGAGATTGAGAGGATAAGTATACTTATCAATAAGAGTGGTAACGCGGAAATTTTCGTCTCTTGGCTTTATAGCCAAGGGACTTTTTTAATACAGAAATATATTATTTCTATTTAATTCGTGTATCTATAATTATTGTTACTTATCAATAAGAGTGGTACCACGGATAATTTCGTCTCTTAGCCTTTTAGGCTAAGGGACTTTTTAATATCCAAATAAAGTAAAATCTTGAAAATCGGGATACAACTAGAATTGTATTCTCAAATAATAATCAATAATAAATAGGAGGTAATATCATGAAAAAAGCAGCGTTAGGAATTTTAGTAGGTATTTTAAGTTTTAGTTTAGTAGGGTGTTCTTCAAAAGAGGAAAGTAGTCAATTAGAATCAATAAAAGAAAAAGGAAAGCTAGTAATAGGTACAAGTGCAGATTACCCACCATACGAGTTTCACAAAAAAATAAATGGAAAAGATACTGTTGTAGGATTTGAGATGGAAATAGCAAAAGAAATTGCCAAGGAAATAGGTGTAGAATTAGAAATAAAAGATATGAAATTTGATGGATTATTACCAGCACTACAATCTCAAAATATAGATATGGTAGTTGCAGGAATGAGCCCAACAGAGGAAAGAAAAAAAGCTGTAAACTTTACAGATGTTTACTATAATGGAGAAAATGCTATATTAGTCAAAAAAGGTGATTTAGAAAAATATAAGACTGTAGAAAGTTTAAAAAATGTTAAAATAGGAGTTCAAAAATCTTCAATTCAAGAGGGATTTGCAAAAGATAATATAGGAGCTACAAATATTAAGTCTCTTTCAAAAATACCTGACATAATATTAGAACTTAAAAATTCAAATGTTGGTGCAGTTGTAGTTAGTAAAGATGCTGTTGGTGGTTACTTAAAAGAATATCCAGAAATAGTTTTTGCAAATATAGATTTAGGTCAAGATAAAGAAGAAGGTTCAGCAATAGCAACTAAAAAATCAGAGGACTATTCTTTAATTAAAAAGACTAATGATGTTTTAGGTTCATTAAAAAAAGAAAAGAAAATACAAAAATTTGTTGATGAAGCAACTAAGCTATCTCAATAATACAAGGAGGAAGTTAATATGGATTTCGGTTTTTTAAAGGAATATTCACAATTTTTCATAGATGGAACAAAGATTACTATAATGATATCTTTATCTACTTTGATATTAGGGTTTATGATAGGTACTATAGTATGTTTAGGAAGATTATCTAAAGTTAAAATAATTAAATTTGTATCTGGTGCATATATAGAATTTTTAAGAGGAACGCCACTGCTTATTCAACTATATATAATTTACTTTGGTCTACCTACGCTTGGAATTCAGTTTCCAAGCATAGGACCAATAACATCAGATTATATAGCAGCAGTAATTGCACTATCTATAAACTCAAGTGCATATATAGCTGAGATTTTAAGATCTGGTATTCAATCAATAGATAAAGGACAAATGGAAGCTAGTCGTTCTTTAGGTCTTGATTATTCAACTAGTATGAAACATGTAATAATACCACAGGCATTAAAAAATGTATTACCTGCACTTGCAAATGAATTTATAGTATTAGTTAAGGAATCATCAATAGCATCAATAATTGGTATACATGATTTAATGTATAGCGCAGATACAGTTAAAGGAAGCACATACTTAGCATTTGAGCCACTAATAGTTGCATCTATAATATACTTTGTACTTACATTTAGCTTATCAAAGTTAGTTGGAGTATTTGAATCTAAGTTAGGAAATAGTGAGTCTAAAAACTTTGTTTTATTTGATAGTAAGGTAAGCACTAAAAAAGTTGTAGAGGAGGCTTAAATATGATAAATATAAAAAATTTAAAAAAGAAATTTGGAAAATTAGAAGTTTTAAAAAATATAGATATGAATGTTAAAAAGGGAGAAATAGTAGCGATACTAGGACCAAGTGGAAGTGGGAAAAGTACTCTTTTAAGATGTATGAACTTATTAGAAACTCCAAATGATGGAGAAGTAATATTCGAAGGAAAAAATATATTAGACAAAAACTGTGATATAAACAAAGCTAGACAAAACATAGGAATGGTTTTTCAAAACTTTAATTTATTTCCAAACATGTCTGTTATCGATAATATAACTTTTGCACCAATTAAAGGTAAAAAAATGGATAAAAAAGATGCTACAAAAATCGGAGAAGAACTTTTACAAAGAGTAGGACTTATAGATAAAAAAGATGCATACCCATCTCAATTATCTGGAGGGCAAAAGCAAAGAATAGCAATAGCAAGAGCACTTGCTATGCAACCTGATGTTATGTTGTTTGATGAACCAACTTCAGCACTAGACCCTGAAATGGTAAAAGAAGTTTTAGATGTTATGAAAGAACTTGCAAAAGAAGGAACTACAATGGTAGTAGTAACTCATGAAATTGGATTTGCAAAGGAAGTTGCAACTAAAGTTGTATTTATGGATGGTGGGTATATAGTTGAAGAAGGAACACCTACTGAAGTATTTGATAATACAAAAGAAGAAAGAACTAAAGACTTTTTAAGTAAAGTAATATAAAATATTTTATATTTTAAAAGGAAGTAGCAACTAGCTACTTCCTTTTTGTTTGAGTTTATTTAAGCAAAAAGCTCAATTATATCTTTATCAGAAAGACTTTTTAATACATTTTGATTAGAAAGATCTCCATTGATAAATTCGTTTATAAGTTCATTTTTGCTTTCTTGAAGTTTTACTATTTTTTCTTCTATAGTACCTTTTGCAATAAGTTTTATAACTTCAACAGAATTTTTTTGACCAAATCTATGAGCTCTATCACTTGCTTGGTTTTCAACTGATGGATTCCACCAAGGGTCAAAGTGTATAACAACATCTGCACTAGTTAAATTAAGCCCTGTACCACCGGCTTTTAATGAAATTAAAAATACTTTATTTTCATCTCCTTCATTAAATTCATTAACTAAACTTAGTCTTTTTTTAGCAGGAGTTTTACCATCTATATAAGAATAGGAGATATTGTTTTTATTAAGTTCATCACCTAAGTTTTTAAGTACTGATGTAAATTGTGAGAATAAAAGTATTTTGTGGTTGTCAGCTATATACGTATTTAAAAGTTCTATTGCTGTATCTATCTTTGAACTTTTTTTGTTATAATCTTCTAAAAGTATCTTTGGGTCTAAACAAAGTTGTCTTAACTTCATAAGATATGAGAAAATTACTATTCTGTCTTTTTTTATGTCTTTATTGTTTATTTTTTCGCTAAGTTCAGATACGTAAGCACTATATATTTTTCTTTGGTCCTTATTTAACTCAACGAAGAATTTTCTTTCTATTTTATCAGGAAGTTCTTTCATGACTTCACATTTAGTTCTTCTTAATATAAAAGGTTTTATTAATTTTTTTAAATTATAACTATTGTTTTCACTGTATATAAATAAATTTTGGAATTTACTTCTATTATATAAATATCCAGGCATTATAAAGTCAAAGATTGACCAAAGTTCCATTAAATTATTTTCAATAGGAGTACCAGTTAATGCAAATCTAACTTTAGCATTAACACTTTTTACAGCCTCAGTACTTAGAGCAACTGGGTTTTTAATGTTTTGAGCTTCATCTATTATACAGTAGTCAAAGACTGTTTTTTTGTAACTGTCTAAGTCATTTCTAAGAGTACCATAAGTTGTTATAACTACGTCATAATTGTCCATTTCTTCAAATGCTTTTTCACGCTCTTTTTTGCTTCCGTGTATTAGTAAAACATTCATAGTTGGAGAGAATGTTTCAAATTCATTTTTCCAGTTATATATAAGTGAAGTAGGAGTAATTATTAGACTCTTACAATTTTTAGGTTTTTTAGATAATAAAAAACTAATAGCTTGTAGTGTTTTACCAAGACCCATTTCATCAGCAAGTATTCCGCCAAATTCATAGTGGTCTAGGGTGTTAAACCAATTAAGACCTGATACTTGGTAATCACGTAGTGTAGCATCAAGTTCTTTTGGAACTTCTAGTTTTAATGTTTTTAAATTTTCGAATTTCTTGGAAATATCTTTTACTAATTCTCTTCCGGTTATAAAATCTAAACTTTTATGTTCAAACATATCATTTAGATATAACATTTTGCTGTTATGAATTTTAGATATATTATCGGCACCAATTAAATCTAAATTTTCAAGAAGTTCAAAAAAGTCTTTAGTTTGCTTTTCTTCTAAGTTTAAGAAGTTTCCGTTTTTAAGTTTATAGAACTTACTTTTATTTTTAAAAGATAATAATATATCTTTATACTCATCTTGATTGATATCTTCTATATCAAAAGAAAACTCTAGATAACCCTCAACACCATCTCTTAAAGATGCTTTGATAGAGGATGCATTATATATTTTTTTAGCTTTAAATTTATCTGAATAAAAAACATCTCCAAAGTTTTTTAGATTTATTATTTCTTCGCTAAGTAAAGCGTATAGGTCTAAGTCATTTCCTTTGAATACATAAGTCTTATTATCTAAAACAAAACTTAAGTTAATAAGTTTATCTTTGATATTATTTTCTTTTTCTAAGTCTTTTAAGATGAATTTTTTACCGTTTTCATCATTATAGACAAATTTTAAATCGCAAATTATATTAGATCCTTTTAAATCAAAATAAAACTCTGTGTTAAAATCACTTATTATGTTGTCTTTTATATCATCAGCTATTTTTACGTTATTAGAAAACTGGGATATTTTAGGGATTAAATTACTTAAAACTCCTTGAGTATCTTCTTTTTCAAAAACTATGTCTTTAGTTTCGTTAATAATTGAATATATTCTATTGTAATTTAGAACTTGTTCTCCATAAAGTAAATATAAATTGTCATTATATAATAAAACATCACCTTTATCAGTTATTGGAACAGGCAAGTCGTCATTAGATGTAAGAAGTATTTTTCCATCATCATTTTTAACATCAAAAGAAATTGGAAGCACATCCTTTATTATTTTAGGACTGTATATTTCATTGTTAAAATTAAGTGTAAAAGGCTTATTTTTTAAAGTTTCTAAAAATAATTTAAATTCACTTCTTCCGATACGCATTAGTTTAGGGCTAGATACGCTTAAATGTGATGCTAAGTTATTTCCATAATTTTCGATAATATCTATTAAGTACTCATCATCTGGATAAAAATAATGAATATTTGGATTATAATTAAAATTTTTACCATATTCTAAAGGTATATTTTTAGACTTTGCATATGCAAAATCTTTTAAGTTCTTTAATACATACATTTTATCTTGGCCTATTTTAAAATCTGCATATATTTTATTCTTCTCAATTAATATATTTACTTCTAGATTAACTAATTCTCTTTTAGTATCATCAAAGTAAAATAGTAGTTGTTTATTAGGTAATGTAGGGACTTTTATAATAGGGTTTTTTTCTTTAATTTGAGAAACTAAGCCGTTAGCATACTCTTTTTTTGCAAGCTGTAGCCCATATATAGAAGTTGCAGCTAAGTGCTTGCATATAACGAGACGGTTATTTTTAGTTTTTGACCTAAAGTCCTCACAAGTGCATCTAGCATGAACTATTTTTAATTCTTTAGTATCTACGGCTATAGAATTTGGATAAACTTCATTGTAATATTCCGATTCACAAATTCCTTCAAAACAAATTTTATCTTCATCTATATTAAACGTAACATGATCGACTAATTTTTTATTGAAATATTTAATTCCTCTCATCCATCGAGTTGGCTCCGTTTTTGATTTTATTAAATCTTGTATTTCTTTAAAGTTCAATTAATTTCACCTTACCCTCATTGTGTATATACAATATTATAGTCTATAACATTTTAAATTACACAAAAATATTAAAAACACATGGATTTATTAAAAATAATATTAGGTGTTTTTAATAAATCCATGAACCTTTAATATACTACAACTTACTATGTTTATACAAGTTAAAATTGCCTTAATAATAAATAAATATAAACAAATATAAAGTATATTTAGCATTTTGATTTGATTATATATTATATATGTTTATGTAATAATACATAAATTTAAGGGGTAATATAAATTGTATAAAATTACAATGTAAATTAGGAGAGTTTTTATTATGAAAAATCTAGTATTAATTTTATCTTGCTTACCTAAAGTTGGGAAAAAAACTATATTATATTTTGTAGAAAATATAGTTGATAACCCTAAAGATGAAAGTGATTTATTAGATATGTTTATAGAAATGAAAAGTGTTAATAAACGTATAATAATTCCAACAATAGAACAAATAAAAGAGTCAATAAACAAAAGTGAAACAATAATTAGAGATTCTCAAAAAATAAATATAAAATATATAGATATATTAAATAATAACTTTCCAAATAAACTAAAAAGTATCGAAAATCCACCTACAATGATTTTTTATAAAGGTAATTATGATAGTTTGAAAAAGGATAACTCTATTGCAATTGTAGGAAGTAGAAAAGCGGATTTAGAGGGTTTAAAAGGTGCCTATAAATTAGGTGCTATATTTGGAAGGCAAAACTATAGTGTAGTAAGCGGTCTAGCTATAGGATGTGATGAGCAAGCTCACAGAGGGTGTGTAGATGTAAATGGAAATAGTGTTGCTGTATTGCCATGTGGGCTAGATCATATATATCCAAGTATAAATGAAAAATTAGCATATGATATACTAAAAAATAATGGATGCTTAGTTAGTGAATATCCTATTGGAATGGATGCTTTTAAAAGTAATTTTATAGAAAGAGATAGAATTCAAAGTGGATTAAGTAGTGCAGTTATCGTATGTGAGAGCAGTATTAAAGGTGGAACTATGCATACTGCTAATTTTGCTATAAATCAAAAGAAAGTTCTAGCATGTTTAGATATTGATTGTAGTGGGAATCAAAAGCTAATTAAGGAAAATAGATGTATGGCAATTAAAGGCGAGGACGATTTAAATTTACTTAGATTAGAAATAAATAAATTTAACAAATTATATAAAGATAAAAATATTAGAGAATATACACAACAACTAAAATTAAAGTGATAATTTGATATAAAGGCTAAAAATGTAGAAAAATGTAGAATAAAGATTTAAAATAAATAGCTTTTGTGATATATTATATTTTGTTACTAGATATTTAAGGATAAATTTAAAAGTAATGAAAGGAAACATATCATGGAACCAGTTAGAATTAAGATTGAAGATTTTAAATTAAATAATTTTATAAATTACTATGAAGATAACGTAGTAGAAATGTTATTTGAACATTCTAGTTCAGTTGCTAGGGTAAATTTAATAGATAAAGATTATATGGATGTAATAACTTTTGATGAAGATTATGAAGATATAAAAGATGCAGATGATTACAAAGAAGTTTTATTAGATGAAGAATATGCATTATTATTTATAATAGGAAAAACGCATGAAGGTGCTGAAAAATTTGAATTTATAGATGGTACAAAATACAGTATGAAACATTACGTAGACGATTTGTATATGGATAAAAATCTTATAAAAGATATAGGTGATTTAGAACTTAATTTAGATCATTTAATAGGTCTTTTAATAGATTCAGAAGATGGCGAATATGTAATAAGCATTGTTAATTATGAAAAAGGAATATCTCCAACAATAGCAGAAGTTGAAGAATCTGGAGACTTAGAAGAGATAGTGAAGAACTTAATAGACAGATTTAGTATATAAATAAAAAGGTATGACTTAAAAAAGTCATACCTTTTTGTTTTTAAATGGTATATTCTAGCAATTAAATAATAAAAATATGTTAAAATAAAATAAAAAGTAAAAAAAATCAGGAGAGATAAAATGGCAGACATAAAATTTGAAATACAAGAAGAAATAGGTGTTATATCAAACTCTGGCAAAGGGTGGACTAAAGAATTAAATTTAGTTAGTTGGAACAATAATGCTCCAAAGTTTGATTTAAGAGATTGGTCACCAAATCATGAAAAAATGGGTAAGGGCATTACTTTAACTAATGAAGACCTTAAGGCTCTTAAGGACTTATTAAATGAAATGAACTTATAAAAATTAAGTGAAAATTAAAAATAATAAAGGTAAATATATTATAAATGGGGGATTTTATGAAACTAAAGAAAAGTATATGCATGGGGGTAGTTATTAGTGCGATGGCTATCAATAGTATAGTGCCAATAGCTTATGCAAATGAAGCGGATGAATATGAAACTTACACAAAATCAATACCAAGAGCAGTTAGCCAGACAAAAGATGTGCCAAAAGAAGTTATAAACGATATATCTGAATTAGAAAATATGAAATATTTTAAAATGAAAACTGATTCAAATTATGAGGTTGCACTTGCTAATGAAAAAGGAGATTATACATTCGTACAAGAAGCTTCAACAATAGAAGAAGCAGTAAATATAGCAGATGGATTAGAATATGAATACAAACAAAGAAATATTATACCAACGGTTATAGATAGTAAGGGAGTAATAGCTTATACAACTAATTCTATAGGTCGTATTGTTAAAGTGGGAGACGGTATATCTGAAAGTGCTATTAACTACACTGTAGATTTATATGAAGATTCTAATAAATCAAAAGTTCATACATATATTAATCATGGATATATTGATGATGTTCCAGTTATAGAAGAAACTGACACGATGGTAAAAATAGAAGTGGCAGGTTTTACTGGATGGATAGAAAAAATTGATAAAACTGGTACTAATATAGTGCTATTACCTATCAATCAAGCTACTAATTTAAGTTATTATGAAAATGTAAATGGGCAATTAGTACACTATATAAGTTCTAATGTACAAGGAAACAATGGAAGCAAAAGAACTATAGGTAGAGCACCTTCTTTTATGAAATCTGGAAATAAATATTATAGTTATGATGGAAATTATTTCTATAATGATATAAATAATTTAGTATCAGACGCAAAATCTGATACTCATGAAAATTCTATAAATGCAGGAAATGCATATTATAATTACTATCAATATTTAACAGGTAGAAGCAAAACAGTATATAGTGCTAATGATATTGATAAATATTTTGAAGCTAAAACACCATCAGGAAGTGCACTAAGGGGAAGTGGAAAATCTTTTATAAAAGCTCAAGATAAGCATGGAGTAAATGCATCATTTATGATAGGAATTGCAATGAATGAATCAGGAAGAGGAATGTCAACTTTATCTAAAACTAAAAATAACTTATTTGGGATAAAGGCAAATGATTCAAATCCACAAGATGCTATGAAATTTAATAGTGTAGAAGACTGTATAGGCGAGTTTGCTAAAACATGGATGAGTAATGGATATTTAAATCCTAAAGACTGGAGATATTCTGGAGGCAATGTAGGAAACAAAGATTCAGGATGTAATGTTAGATATGCGTCAGATCCTTTCTGGGGAGAAAAAGCATCTAGTTTTATGGATGAGATGAACGTATACTTATCTTCTCAAGGACGAGGAAGCGATTATAATAGATATAAATTAGGTTTAGTTAATAAAACATCAGATATAAAAGATAAAAAAGGAAATAGCTTATACAATGTATCTAAAGGGCAGCCTGTTGTTATTTCAGATGATAGAAACTCAAATGTAGAGATAAATCCAGACAGAATAACTCCTTCAAATGTAGCAAATCCGATACCAGGAAGTTATAACTGGGGTATTAAGGGGTATATAAATGAAAGTAATCTAAAAATTATAAATCAGCAAAGTTCTAAAGTGATTGTAGATAAAATTGTGGGTGAAAATAGATATCAAACAGCAGCTATGATATCTGATAATCAAAGTTATACAAGTGCTATACTTGTTAATGCAGACAAAACTTTAGTAGATGGACTTAGTGCTAGTGGATTGTCAGGAGCTTCTAATTCACCTATACTTTTAGCTAAGAAAGATTCTCTTCCAGATGAGACTAAAGATAGACTTAAAGGTGTGACTAAAGTTTATATTATAGGGAGTTCAGATGTGGTTTCTGACTCAATAGAAAATGAATTAAAGTCAAATAAAATAGAAGTTGTAAGACTTGGTGGAACTGATAGATTTGAAACTAGTTATAAGGTAGCACAAGAAATAAAAAAAATAAATCCAAGTACAAATAAAGTATTTTTAGTAAATGGAATTAAGGGTGAACCAGACGCTATGAGTGTATCTTCTGTAGCAAGTAGAGATAAATCTCCAATAATATTAACAAATGGTAGGGATACACAGTTTTCTACTAAAAATATGCAAAGTTATGTAATTGGATCAAGTGGAGTAATGAGTGATAATATAGTTAAAAATACCAATGCAATAAGACTTGGTGGGGTAGATAGATTTGCTACTAACAAGTTAGTAGTAGAGAAGTTTTATCCAAACACTAATGAGTTTTATGTTTCAAAAGGAGATGTATTAGTGGATGCACTTACAGTATCTCCATTGGCTAAGGAATATCCAGTTGTACTAGCTAATGTTGGTAGCGATAAATCTGTAATTAAAAATGCTACAAAGATTATTCAAGTAGGTGGAATGGATAATAGAATTATAGATGAATGCGTACAGATTATTAAATAATTAACAAATAAGGAAGATATATTATAGTTTATTGACGCAATGTTAAAAATAACTATAATATATCTTTTTTTTACATCATATACCAAAAATTGTCACATAAGAATTCTATAAAAAATACCATTTTAAACTTACATATATTATAATAGACATAATATATAGTAAATGTAGCAGGAGGGGGATTATGTTAGAGAGAGAGGATTACCTAAAAGTAATTTATGATAGCCCTACACCGTGTATATGGGCAACATTCATAAAAAATGAAAATGAAAAATCGTGTTACTTAGAAGTTATAGGAACTAATAAAGCATTGGACAATATTGCCCAAAATGAAATTTTAAAAAATCACAAATACAAAATAAACAGTAAAAAATACAGAGATTTATTTTCAAAAATAGATAAATTAAATGAAATTAAAGAACTTAGTATAGTTGATTTTGTTGATATATTAGGGTCTTTTTATCAAATAGACATAAGACATATATCTGATGATAAATATATAGTATGGTTTTCAAAGAAAATAGATCTTGATGAAAATATAAAACTTTTATTAAATAAAATAGGAACTGCTATATGGTGTAAAGATAAATATGGACGCTATGTATACTTAAATAGAAGTTTAGACAAATATCCAAATGCTACGCCAGATAAAATAGTAGGTAAAACTGATTTTGAGGTGTTTACAGAACAAGAAGCTAATGTTTTTGTAAAGAGCGATGAAAAGTTATTGGCAGGGGAGTTAGAAAGTATGGAGTCTTTAACATTTTTTAATGGAAATTGCTATTGTGGATTAAACCATGTTATCAAAAATGAGGATGATGATATAGTAGGTACAATAGGTATTTGTATAGATACGCTAAGAAGACAAAATTTAATAAATGAAGAAATATCTGATACTAAGATGCTAGAGTTAATAAGCGACACTATACCAGATAGCATATTCTTTAAAGATAATAGTGGTATCTTTAGACATTGCAACAAAGTTTTTGCACAAACTATGAATTTAAGAAAAGAAGATATAATAGGAAAGTCAGAAGAACAAATAAATAAGTCTAAAAGTAAAATAAAAAAATATAAAAAAGAAGAAGAACAAATAAGAGTATTAAAGCAAACGATAATATCAAATCATTCGCAAAAATGTAGGGATGGAAGTACTAAGTATTTTGAAACTGTAAAAGTTCCTTTTTTAGATGAACATGAAATGGTTGGTGGGGTATTAGGGATATCAAGAGATATATCTCATAGAAAAGAAGCAGAACTAGAATTCGAAAGGCTTAGAATGGAATTTTTTGCAAATCTATCTCATGAATTTAAAACTCCTCTAAATCTTATATTTAGTTCTATACAATTAATTGAGTCTATGATAGATAGGGGATATGATTCTAGTAAATATATAACTTACACTAATATAATTAAACAAAATGGATACCGAATTTTAAAAATGGTAAACAATTTAATAGACAGCACAAGACTTAACTCTGGTTGTTTAGAATTAAATAAACAAAATTATAATATAGTCGAATTTATTGAAAATATTTGTGAATCAGTTCAAAATTATGCCAATGAAGAAAATATAAGTGTAATATTTGACACTAATTTAGAAGAAAAAATTATGGCATTTGATTTAGAAAAAGTAGAGAGAATAATGTTAAATATGCTTTCTAATGCTATTAAATATACTAAAGAAAAAGGACAAATAGAAGTTATTTTAAATTTTGAAGAAGAACATTTGTATATAAAGGTGAAAGACAATGGAGTTGGAATACCAAAGGATAAGTTAGATGATGTATTTAAATTATTTAAGCAAATTAACAATAGAATGACCAAATTGAGCGAAGGTAGTGGGATTGGATTATCAATAGTAAAGTCTTTAGTTGATTTACATGAGGGAACTATAAATGTATATAGTAAAAAAGGTAGGGGAAGTGAATTTATAATAAAGTTGCCGATAAGTTTATGTGATGAGAAAGAATGTTCTAGAAAAATTCCCAAGTATAATAAATACGTAGAAAATATTGACATAGAATTTTCAGATATATACACCTCCACAAAATAATAAAATGTGTAACGAATGTTACCGTGTGAACTGGTAAAAATGTGTATAATAAATTCATAATAAATACTAATAAATAAACTTAAAAAAGAAATAATAAGTTTGTAGAACGTAAAAGGAGACATTAATTATGAGTACATTTTTAGCACCGATACACACTTGGCTTTTTGAAAAAATAAAACTAGCTCAAGATTTAGAAAAAGAAATAGTAAAACTTCATCATGAAAAATATAAAGAAGAAGCTTTAAAAATACAAAAAGAGGCAGTATATATATATGGAGAGTATATAAAAGATAAACCATTAGAAGATTTAATAGATTTAGGAAATATACATGGTTGGCTACAACAACAGATAAAAATAGTAGAAAGCAGAAGTGCATATATAATAACTAAATACTATGAATTATGCAAAGAAGAAAGTAAGAGTATAACGGATAATGCATATATTTCTCAAGCAAAAGAATGTGCAAATAGAAACACTAACAAAATAGATTCACCAGAAAATGTTTATATGTCATTGAATAACTATATATTATCAGGGATGCCTTGTGATAGAGCAAATTCTTTAACACAAAGAAATGACGATTGTGTAGTTTATGAGCAACAAGGATGTATACACAGAGCTAATTATGAATTAGGAAAAGGTAATTTACAATATCTTTATGAGCTTAGAGACTTATGGATAAAGACATTTGTAGAAAGTTTAGCAATTAAATATTTTTATCAAAGTGTAAAAAATAAAGACATTACTATCAATACAATAAAAAGGGGATAGTTTGAAATGAGTAATTATGCAAACTTACAAAAAATTATGGATGGGAAAAGGACTTTTGGAATAACTCCTCATATACCTGGGGGATTTGTACTTCCAGAAACTCTTATAAAAATAGCACAAGTAGCTAAAAAGTATAATGGAGTATTAAAATTAACATCAGGACAGAGAATACTTATAACTAACCTTAAAGAAGAAGATTTAAAATCTATATGGAAAGAGTTAGATATGGAGCCTGCTGTTAAAAATCAAAACTCAGTAAAGAATGTTGAAATATGTCCAGCGAATTTTTGTAAGCGTTCAAAACACCCAACAATAGGAATAGGTATGAAAATAAGTAAAAATTTTCATGGAATGCTTCTACCAAATAGAACCAAAATAGGTGTAGCAGGATGCAGAAATGCATGTACAAGTGTTTACAGTAAGGATGTAGGTGTATTAGTAGACGTAGATGGAAAGTTCTTTATAAGCGCAGGAGGAAGTGCAGGGTTTTATCCAAGATCAGCAGATATAATAACTAAAGGTTTATCTGAAAATGAAGCTTATAATTTAGTAAAAGTAATACTAGAATATTACAATGAAAATGGTCAGATGGGTGAAAAACTTGGTGATTTTATAGATAGAATAAGCATAGATATATTTAGAGCAGAAGTACTTAAAATATCAAATTTAAAGGAGTGTTTATAACATGATAACTAAGGATACTATAATAGCAGATATAATAAAAATGAATCCACAGGCACCACAAATACTTATGAGTTTTGGAATGGGATGTATAGGATGCCCATCAGCTCAAATGGAAAAATTAGAGCAAGCTTGTGAGATACATGGATTAAATTTAGAAGAAGTTTTAGCTAAATTAAACCAAAACTAAAATTTAATATACTTATCAAAAAAGAGTAATTAACTAACTACTCTTTTTTAGTGAGTTTACAAAATATTTATACAAAAACAAATCACAGATAAGACATAAAGTATATAGT
>CAMTIM010000014.1 GCA_947072565.1 uncultured Peptostreptococcaceae bacterium
TATATATACTTTAGATTTTATATTAAATATTTTATTGCGTTATAAATTACAATATAAATATTTAATATAAAATGAATTTATAACATATCAAAGTTAATTAAAATTTCATATTGCATTTAATTTTGACATTATAAAAAGGAAAGATGGATACCCATCTTCCCAATTTATAACATGTATTTATGATGTTATTAACTATATCTTTATAGTAGTATTGTAAATTATAATTTAGATAAAGCAGCTACAAGAATTTCTTCTTTAAATGGCTTTACAATAAATCCTTTTGCTCCATAAATAATTGCTTCTTTCATTCTCGCTTCTTGTCCTAATGCCGATACCATAACAACTGATGCTGATGGATCAAGTTTTTTAATTATTCTTAATGCTTGTAATCCATCCATCTCTGGCATAGTAATATCTAGTGTTACTATATCTGGTTGTAATTCTTTATATTTTTCAATTGCCATTAAACCATTTTCTGCCTCTCCAACTATTTCAAATTCATAATTTGAAAGCATGTTTTTAATAGACATACGCATAAACGCTGCATCATCAACTATTAATACTCTTTTCATAACATCTCCTCCATTTTTATTACTATAATATTTTACTATACACGCATTACTTTAAAATTTCAAAACAATTTTTAAATTTTAAAATATATTCTTAATTTTAATCCTTCTATAACATATGTTAATAAATGTATATTTTTAATTAATTTAAATAAATTCCTATTATATTATTCCACTTCATCCATAGCAAAATAATTAACTTCTCTACTATTAAAATTCATATGTTTATTAGAATTGTTAGCATTTTTTAATTTGAAATTCTCAATAAGAGACTTTAACATTTGTGCTTGACCACTTAGCTCTTCACTAGCTGCAGCACTTTCTTCAGATGTTGCTGAATTAGTTTGTACTACCTCTGATATCTGATCTACTCCTAATGTAACTTGGCCAATCGCACTAGATTGTTCCTCAGATGCTTTAGCTATTTCATAAACTAATACTATAGTTTGATTAGTTGTATCAATTATTTTTTGAAGTGACTCAGCCGTATTATCTACGATTTTACTTCCATTGTCAACTGCTTTTATTGAATTTTCAATAAGCACAGCAGTATTTTTTGCAGCTTCCGCTGACTTAGCTGCAAGATTTCTCACTTCATCAGCTACAACAGCAAATCCTTTACCAGCAGATCCCGCTCTAGCAGCTTCTACAGCCGCATTTAATGCTAATATATTTGTTTGGAATGCAATATCATCTATTGTCTTTATAATTCTCCCAATTTCACTAGAAGTAAATGAAATTTCATCCATAGCTTTAACCATTTGCTCCATTTGTTCATTACCAGCTTTAACTTCACGTCCCGCACTTAATGTTAGAGTATTGGCTTCCCCCGCATTATTTGCAGTAGCTTTAATTTTTTCAGATATATCTATGATTGTTGCAGATAACTCTTGAATTGCACTTGCTTGTTCTGTTGCACCTTGCGCTAACATTTGTGATCCACTTGAGACTTGATTTGATGCTGCTCCAACTTCTTCTGATGCTAAATTTATTTGTGACATAGTTTCACTTAAATCATTAGTGATTCTAACCACTGATTTTTCAATATCTTCAAATACTCCTATATATTCTACTTTAGGATCTACATCAAAATTACCGGATGCAACTTCTCCTAAAATTCTAACTGTGTCATTTATAACAGCCTTAGTTTCACTACTAACTTTGCGTATACTATCTGATAAAACACCTAGTTCATCCTTTGATTCGTAGTTAATATCAACATCAAAGTCACCAATAGCCATTTTATTTGCAGCTATTTCTATTTCTTCAATTGGCTTTGTTAATTTTTTCGTAATATAAATACATATAACTATTCCTGCAACTATAGTAAATACACTTACTGCTGTAGAAGTAATTTTTGATTTTAATACTGTAGCTTCAACTTTCTTATTATATTCAATACCCTTAGCTTCTTCATCTTCATAAAGAATTGTTGCACTTTCCTCAGCTTTCATATATGCCTTATAGTATGGACTATCTGAACTTGTTCCCACTTCTTGTGCTTTCTTATAATCCCCTTTTTCTATAAGTGCATAGATGTTTTCATATTCTTTTCTTAATTCAACTATCGAATTTTCAAGGTCATTAATTTTCGAGTCATCTGATAAATTATCTTCACGAAGTATCTTAATTCTTTTATTAATAATACTATCAAAATTTGCCATAGCTAACCCTTTAAAATCTTTAGTACTATTAGGCGTAAATATTGCATTCATAAGATTCTGATCAGAATAAACTACATCTCTACGAATTCCCATAGATTCACTTGTTCCTTCATAAGGACCCTCAAATAAATTTTTACTTAATTCCCCTGTTTTATTTAAATTAGATAGAGCATAAATATTTCCAAATACCGCAAGCATAATCAAAATAATAAAAGATACGCCTAATTTTTTCCCTATTTTCAAATTGTTCATATATACTTCTCCTCCAAATTTTAAGTTGTTATGATATGCGACATACCATACAGTAATTTCTTTCACTTAAATAATAAATTTAAATAACCAATCTTGTTTTTAATAATGCGAGCTATATTACTTCAATACATATATTTATGCTAACTATATCGATTTAAACACATATATTTAAGACTTAAATATTCAAGGCTATATGCTCTCTACAAGAAAATACTATTTATGAGTCCCTTTAATCTCATTTTAATGTTGTTGGTTTAATTTACAATAATTATGTTTTATAAATTATTTTTATCATCTAAATAATTTGTCTCTTTTTGCTTATACGGCTAATTAACTATATACTTTAGATTTTATATAAAGTATTTTATTGTGTTTTATCTATATAAGTATATAAAAATACCCTATATATGAATTTTTTAACAGTTCATTATATAGGGTATTTTTATGTATTTATATATAATTAAATTTAATTTAATTATATATTATTCACATTATATTCATTAGATAACTTATCTTGGTACTCTTCTACTAATCTATTTAGTGCTTCTTTTATTTCATACTCACTTGGAAGCACAACTGTTCTTCTCGCATCTAATATAAATTTAGTTTCTTTGGTTACAATATTACTACTTGATACTTTTTTATTTACACTACCTTTCATATCAAGAAGTAACCTTGAAACCTCGCCTTTAGTTATATTTTTTAGTATTATGCAAGCCTCTTTTTCTGTTAATAAATTGTCATAACTAACTTTTTCTAATTCCTCATTAAACATTTCCATAATTATTTGAGTATTATTTTTTACATATTTATCAGTTAAATATCTACTGCTTTTTATAACTATCAATCCAAAAGCTATCATAACTATGCTGTTTAATAAAACAGATATCATGCTATTATTTATAATTTCACCATAATCAGTGCAAATTTGTACTATTATAAACCCTAAAAATGCCCCTGCTATACCTAAAGGTAAATCAATATTTTTAATAGATTTCTCTTTTAAATCAATTCCGTCAACATGAATTTCATTATCTATATGATAGTTTTTAACCTTATATAAATTTACATCTACAATAGACCTTGTAGTGTATACATTCCTAGCAAATCTACTGTATGAAGTTAAATCTACTGTATTATCCAAATCTAATCCATTTATAAACTCTTCTCCATAAACTTTTATAGCTCTAACCAATCCTTTTACTAATGATTCATTTTTTAATTCTCCATTCCATACAGATAGTGCATACTCTACACTTCCTGAAATCCCCAGTATATGTTTGCATTCTACGCTTCCATCAATTTCAAAAAAATCTAAACCTTTTATTCTACCTTCATTCGCTAAGCTTTTAGCTTGAGTGTAAGTTAAACTTCCCCTTTTTAATATCTCCTTTGGCTCTATCTCACTTTGAGTTATTCCTTCTCTTATTCGCTCTTCTAAATCGCTGGCTGCTTCCTCATATTTATCACAAGGTATTTCTATACTTATAGGAGATCCATCTTCATTTACGTATCTTAGCTCCCCATAATTTAGGCAAGCATCTATACATCTCTCTCCTGTGCTATTATATTTGCTCCTTAATATTTTCGCCATACATCAATTTACCTCACTTGCTATATAGATGTTTTTAAGATAGTGTTTTTACCAACTCGTCTTCACCTAATATATTTGTTATTCTTACTCCAAAGTTTTGATCTACTATAACAACTTGTCCATATGCTATTTTTTGTCCATTTACAAATAGCTCTACTTCTTGATCCTCAAAAGTATCTAACTCTATCAAAGATCCTTTTGCCAGTTCAAAAATTTCTTTTAATGGCATTTTTGCTCTTCCAAGGATTGCGCTAACTTTTAATTCTATCTCTAATACTCTATCAATGTTTTCTCTCATCTGCCTACACTTCCTTTTTTATAGAATCTGTTATAATAACACCCTTTTTATTCTTTATAAGTCCAAGTTTACACTTAAATGATTTTGAACCCCCTATGTGTAAGTCTATATCTCCATTTATCTTAGTATCTAGGCTTAAAACATCACCTAATTGTAGTTTTAGAAGATCCTCTACACTTATTTCTGTTCTTCCTAGTCTTGCAACTATCTCAGTATTTGCACCACAAACATTATTATATATTGCATTTGTAAATTCAAAATCATATTCATTATTCTTACTTTTAAAAAGTTTTTTAGTTTCTAAGTGTTCTAAAATTGGTTCCATGCAACTATATGGTTCACAAAAACGCATTTTCCCAATTTCTTCATCTCCATTCATCATTTTCATATGTGCAATAAGAACAGATTCACTAACAGGATATTTTTTACTAGCTCCTATATTTGTATGTACTCTAGAAACCTCTCTATACTCACAACTCTCAACTATATGTAATTTTGTCAAGAACTGGTCACAACTATGCATAGTTAATTCTCTATCAATTTCAGTAAGCTCTCTTTTATAATTTTCAATTGCACCATCTCCACCTAGCATTAAATCTATAAGAGTAAGTACAACGCTTTTATCAAGTTGATATATAAGGTCTTTAACTAATGGTTGTATTGCATGTTCAACAATTACTGAATCACTTTGAATCATCTCCATAAACTCTTCATAGTTTGTTTGTTCTATTTTTTCTAATTTACAGACAATATCTTGTTTTTTCAACTCATAAGTTATAAATAAATTGATTCCCTTACAAAAATCTTCTGCTATTACAGATAAGAACCTCATGTTATCCATAGAATATCTTTGTGGCTTTTTAAAGTTATACTCTTTTACTTCTTGATTCATAAATTACTGTTACCTTTCTAAATATTATCTCGCTTGAAGATTATTTATCATTGACCACATTTCATCTACGGCTTTAATACCTTTACTATTAAATTGAAATGCCCTTTGTGTCATTATTAAATCCGTCATTTCACTTTCCATACTTATATTAGACATTTCAACATATCCTTGCATTATCTTTGTATCTTTTACAACGCTAACTGTAGCTCCATCCCTTGGAACAAACAAACTATTCCCAATCGACATAAAATCATTATCTCCAGTTGCCTCATACAACTCTATTTTACCAATATTTTGCTTATCAATAAATACCTGACCAGATTTATTTATACTTAATTCTCCATTTGATAAATCTGTATTATTATAGCTTCTACCATTATTAAATTGAATATCTAATATATTTCCATTATCATCTACTAGCTTTCCACTACTATCTAAATTAAACTCTCCTTTACGTGTATAATTCTGACTGCCATCTGGTTTTAATACACGGAAAAAACCATCTCCATCTATAGCCATATCAGTTTTTATACCAGTACTTTTTAAAGAACCTTGTTCAAAATTTCTAGTTGATTGCGATATCTTCACACCAGTACCTGTTATAGCACTATCTGAATTATTCGGATACGAAGGTCTATCTAGTGTCTCTGTATATAAATCTAAAAAACTTGATTCTAATTTTTTATATCCTGTTGTTTGAGCATTAGTCATATTATTAGATATTATATCTATTTTTCCTTGACTAGCAGCCATTCCACTTTTACTATTATGCATTATATTGTACATTCTTATTTCCCCTTATCTTACGGTTCCTATTTCATTAGCAATTTTGCTAAGAGTTGAATCAATAGTTTGTATAACCTTTTGGTTTGCCTCAAATTCTTTGACAGTTTCCATCAATAACGCTGTTGTATTTATATAATCAATATTAGAACCTTCAACATATCCTTGTTTAACATAAAAATTATTAGCTTTAATTGGTTTTTTTCCAGAATATAAGTTATCACCTACCTTTGTTAAACTATTGTAATCATTAAAATCAGCAATATTAAAACTATACTTATTTACTCCATTTACAACTATATTATTATTTGATGTAACTGAAATTTTATCAGTCCCTATATTTATAGGTTCACTAGATCCAGTAAGTTTATTTAACCCAATTACCTTATGACCTGCATTATTTACAAGATATCCCTGGCTATTAACCTTAAAAGATCCATCTCTTGTAAAAAAATCATTTCCACTTGCATCTTGTACTTGGAAAAATCCCTTTCCATCTAGAGCAAAATCCGAATTATTTCCAGTAGAAATATGAGTAGCCTGATTATAGCTGGTTACCGTATCATCAATACTTACTCCAAAGCTTAAAGACCCCAATGTATGATTTCTAGCTATACCATTTGAATACTCATCCTTATTAGATAAAACCACCTCATCAAAACTCTTAGATACTAGTGTTTCTTCTTTATATCCATGTGTATTTATATTAGCTAAATTATTAGTTATCACACTTTGTCTAGCTTGTAAATTTAGCATCGATGATACTGATGAATACATTCCTCTTAGCATAATCTACCTCCTCTAATCTATGTATTTTAGTTTCTTCATACTATTTTTTAAATTGACTATTGCCCTGCTATTAAGCTGTGAGACTCTAGATTCAGAAATTCCAAGCGTCATTCCTATTTCCTTTAGTGTAAGTTCTTCATAATAATATAACGATAAAACTAACCTATCTTTTTCATTCAACATGTCTAGAGCTTTTGCCATTACATCTATTAATTCTTGTTTTTCTACTATATCACTTGGAGAAACTATATCTTTATCTTTTATTGTATCTATAAGCTTAACTTCACTTTCTTCTTCAAATATTATATTATCAAGAGATGATGTACTTAAATTAAATACCTTCATCTTTATATCATTTACTTCTATTTTTGAAATCCCCATGTATTTAGATATTTCATCTATGGTAGGTTCTCTTAAAAACTTATTTTGTAAAATTTCAACACATTTATTATATTCTTTTATTTTATTTACAGATAACCTAGATATAGGTGATTGCTTTCTTATTTCATCAATTATATAAGATGATATTCTTATAGATGCATACGTCGAAAATTTAACGCCTCGATTAGCATCAAATTTATTAGCAGCATCTATCAAACCCATAACTCCATAACTCACCAAGTCTTCATATTCCATTCCCATCTTGCTTGTATAGTATTTTGATGCCATATACTTAACAAGGGGCATATGGCCAATTATAAATTCTTCTTGCTCATATACAGTCAACATTTTAACCCTCCCCTTACTATATATTAACTACACCCTGTGCCTTTATTTGAATATCACTTGGTATCTCATTAAGTGATATTATAGTCACATTTGGGAATACCATCTCAACTAATTTTCTAAATGGAGCTCTTATCTTTGGTGATACTAATAATATAGCTCTATTATTATAGAAATTAATATCTTCAGTTATGCTTTGTATACTATTAAATATTTTATTAGTACTATCTGGATCTACTGCTGGATATGTTCCATTTATAGATCTTTGTAGATTATTTCCTATTATATTTTCTAGTTCTATAGATAAAGTTGCTACCGTTATTGAATTCTTTTCATCTACTAATTCAGAACATATTCCTCTACTCATTGCCATTCTTACATATTCAGTAAGCAACTCTATATCTTTAGTATTTTTAGAGTGATCTGCTAATGTTTCAAGAATTGTAACTCTGTCCTTTATAGCAATTTTTTCTCTTAATAAATTTTGGAATACTTTTTGAACTTCTCCTAATGTCATTAAATCAGGTATTAATTCCTCTACAACTGCACTATATCTTTCTTTAGTTGCATCTATTATAGCCTTAACTTCTTGTCTTCCAACAAGTTCATGTGATTTTGATTTTATTATTTCAAGTAAATGAGTTACTAAAATTGTAGTAGGATCTACTACTGTAAATCCATGTAATTCAGCTTCTTCTACCTTATCTTTATTTATCCAAAGTGCATCAAGTCCAAAAGTAGGCTCTTTTGTTTTTATTCCCTCTATATCTACACTCATTCCCATAGGGTTCATACAAAGTAGCATAGTTGGCATAAGGTCATAAGTTACTACTGTTGTACCTTTTATCTTTATACTATATTGATTAGGATTTAATTGTAAATTATCTCTTATCCTTATTGGTTGAACAATAATTCCCATGTCTATTGCACACTGTCTTCTAACAGAAACTATTCGTTGTAATAAATCTCCTCCGCTACTTTCATCAGCTAAAGGAATAAGTCCATATCCTATTTCAACTTCTATCGGCTCTACATTTATAAGATTTGAAACATCCTCAGCCGTATCTATATTAGCCGGTGATTCGTCTTCTTGCCTTTGATTTATTTCTTCTAATTGTTCCTTAGTATCTTTCTCACCTTTGTTTAACATGTAACCTATAATGATAGCTGCTACCCCAAGAGTGAAAAATGATAATTTAGGTAATCCTGGTATAAAACCTAATATTATTAAAACTGTACCAGTCATAGCTATAGCCTTTGGAATAGATACTAATTGCTTCCCTAGTAAATTACCAAAACTTTCGTCGCCATCTGCTTTTGTTACTAATATACCTGCTGAAGTAGATATTAATAGTGCTGGTATTTGACTTACTAAACCATCTCCTATTGTAAGACTTATATAAGTTTGTACTGACTCTTGAAAACTCATATCAAGCATTACTATACCTATTATGATTCCTCCAAGTACATTTATAGTTGTTACGATTATTCCTGCTATAGCATCACC
This sequence comes from uncultured Peptostreptococcaceae bacterium, assembly GCA_947072565.1. GTDB lineage: Bacteria > Bacillota > Clostridia > Peptostreptococcales > Peptostreptococcaceae > Romboutsia_D. The sequence goes on from CAMTIM010000014.1 coordinate 9,075, forward strand.
TTTAACAAATTTAGATGCTCCATCCATAGCACCATAAAAATCTGTTTCTTGTTGAAGATCTCTTCTTCTCTTTCTAGCAGTTTTTTCATCTATCACACCTGCATTTAAATCTGCATCTATACTCATTTGTTTACCTGGCATTGCATCTAATGTAAATCTTGCCGATACTTCAGATACCCTACTAGAACCATTTGTTATAACAACAAATTGAACTATGATTATAATTAAAAATATAATTACACCTACTACATAATTTCCTCCAACAACAAAGTTACCAAAGGACTGTATTATCTCTCCTGCATATCCTTGACCTAATATAAGTCTTGTTGATGATATATTCAAACCTAGTCTAAATAAAGTAGTTACAAGTAGTATGGTTGGAAATATAGTTAATTCTAATATGTTAGTAGATAAAAGAGTTAGTAGTAATATGAGTACTGAAAAAGCTATATTAATAGCCAACATTATATCTAATAAAAATGGAGGTAGTGGGATTATTATCATTAATACTATTCCAATAATCCCAAATCCAACGAATACGTCAAACTTTTTCTTCAAATTAATTTCTCCTTCTAAAAGCTCTTTTTACAACTTTTTATATCTATTATTTATTTTATAAACAGCTACTAACACTTCAGCCACTGCTTGATACATTTCTTGTGGAATTTCTTGATCTATTTCTACTTCTTTGTATATAAGCCTTGCTAATGGCTTATTTTCTATAATTGGTATATCATGTTCTTTTGCTATTTCCCTTATTTTGAAAGCTAACACATCTGCACCCTTTGCAACTATTTTAGGAGTTGTATCCTTACCTTTTTCATATTTTATAGCAATAGATATATGAGTTGGATTAGTTACAATAACTGTAGATGAAGGTACTGCTTGCATCATCCTTTGAGACGACATTTCTCTTTGTTTTTGTTTTATTTTTCCTTTTATGTGAGGGTCACCCTCCATTTGCTTATATTCTTCTTTAACTTCTTGTTTTGTCATCTTTAAGTCTTTATTGTGCGTATATTTTTGATATACAAAGTCAATAACAGAAATAACAACTACTGCTATACATATCTTTCCTAATAAGCTTTTTATAAGATCTATTACGGTATATATAAGGTATGGAAAATAAATATCGCCTATCTTAATTATGCCTTCAAAGTTTTTTTTGATAAATGAATATCCTATTATAGAAAGTACGCTTATTATTGCTAAACTTTTTAATAAATTTCCTAAAGCTTTTAAAGAAAACATATTCTTAAACCCGCTTATTGGATTCATCTTTGACATTTGTGGTTTCAAACCATCACCTGTAAGTAATATTCCTGATTGCATAAGATTACCTATAATCCCAAACAGTATTATTACGCCTCCTATAGGCAAAAATATTTTCATAAATGATATCATCAATTTTATAATTAACATTTGTAATGTATTAATATCTATACCTGTCTTAAAATCACTACTCAAAAATGCTATTAAAGAGTTCTTAATTTCTAGGATTATATAATCTGACATTGTATAAAGTATTAATAAAATTCCAAGTAATGTTAATGCAGTCGTTACCTCTTTACTCTTTGCTATATTACCTTTTTTTCTAGCATCTCTTTTTTTCTTCCCTGTAGGTTGTTCTGTTTTATCGCCTGTAGATAGCATCATACCTAATGGACCTAACATGCTACTACTCATACTCAAGGTTCCATCTAATATATCAGGTATATTATTAATCAAGTTATGTACTTCATTTAATACAAATGGAAGTGCTATTATAAAAAATGCTATACCTACTAAAACTTTTAGTGGCATTCCAATAATCATTACATTTAATTGAGGAACACTTCTTGATATAAGACCTATTACTAAATCAGTTATGATAAGTGCAAGTACTATAGGTACAGCTATTTTAAATCCTATTACAAAACACTCTACAAAAACATTTATTATATATGTAAAATTATTACTAATAATTGATTCTCCAATTGGAATCAATTTGAAGCTTTGTTGTATTCCTTCAATTAATTTGTGATGACCGTTCATACTAAAAAATATTATCATACCCATCCAGTAAATTAGATTTTGTATAAGAGTATTTTGTTCCTTAGTAGTCGGGTCATATATATTTATCATAGACAAACCTAGTTGTTGGTCAATAAGAGCTCCTGCTATTTTTAGACTATTAAAACATAAACTAGTTATATATCCTAAAACTAGGCCTGTCGTAACTTCCATTATTGTATAATTAACTAAATCTAATGTGGTGACTATATTTACATCTATATTTATAGTAAAAGTTATTATTACAGACATAAATAATGAAAAAGCAACTTTAAACATCTTAGGTGTACCCGTTGGAAATATAACATTTATACATCCAAAAAATGTTATTAATCTAATAAATACAAATATCATACTTATCCTTTTATAACAGCTATCATATTCATAATCTTAGTTGTAAATTTAACTATTTCATTTAGCATCCAGCTTCCACCTACTACTAGAGTTATCGCTATTATTATCAACTTCGGTACAAAAGTTAATGTTTGTTCTTGTATCTGTGTTGTTGCTTGAAATATACTTACTAACAATCCCACCACCAAAGATAAAATAAGTATAGGTCCTCCTACTAACATCCCTGTAAATAATGCTTCTTTTACTACGCTCATCACCATATTTTCAGTCATAATATGTTCTCCTCATTATTTAAAACTTAAAAGTAAAGATTTAATTAATAAATTCCATCCATCTACCATTATAAAAAGTAAAAGTTTAAAAGGTAGAGAAATCATAACTGGAGAAAGCATGAACATACCCATAGACATAAGGGTACTTGCTACTACTAAGTCTATCAATAAAAATGGTAAATATATTAAAAATCCTATTTGAAAAGCTGTCTTCAACTCACTAATAGCAAACGCCGGAACTAAAATATATAAAGGCGTATTTTCTTTTGTTAATTCTTTTTTATCTATATTAGAGTTTTCTACAAATAGGTTTATATCTTCTTCTCTAGTTTGCTTTAATAAAAATTTCTTTATTGGTATTTGGCCTTCTTTTATTGCTTCTTCAAATTTAATTTCTTTATCTACATAAGGTTTTATTGCATGTTCATTTATATCATTTATGGTTGGCGCCATTATAAATAAAGTTAATGCCATTGCCACCCCAATCAATATCTGGTTTGGTATGGATTGTTGTGCTCCTAATGCTGATTTTATAAATGAAAATGTAATAATTATTCTTACAAAGCTTGTCATCATAAAGATGGCAGTAGGTAAAAGCATTAAAAAAGTTAACATTATAAAAGTTTTTATTAAAGGAGTAAGTTCTTTATTATTTGATATAAAATTAGTTACTGTCTCCATGTTCATTCTCCCTAAATATAATTTTTTTTAATTGCAACTTATTTAATTCTACCTTTTTTAATTGTAATTTTTTTAATTCTAATTTTTTTAATTGTAGTTCACTTAATTCTAATTTTTTTAATCCTAATTCATTTTTGCTAAATTTTATTACTTTTCTTTTTCTATTTTCTTTTTTATTGTTTTCTATTTCTAATATTTCATATTTATTTAATTCTTTTATCTTTTCTATTTTAGAAGGTGATGAAACTAAAACACAACCTTCATCACCTATCTTTAAAACAAATACTTCTGTATCCTTGTTTAAATTTGTTCTTTCTATTATTTGAGTGTATTTATTCATAGTCATATTTGATAAATTCATTTTGCTAAATTTTATAGATACAACTATTAGAACTATAATAAAAGGTACAAACACTATTAAATTGATTATATACTGCAATATGTTATCCATTATATTTCTTATTTTTTCTCCTTTTGTTCTACCACTAAGATATCTACTCTTCTGTTGGTAGCTCTATTTTCAGGTGTTGAATTATCTACTAATGGTTTATATTCACCATACCCTTTAACTGCAAATCTAGTTGGTTTAAGGCTTTGATTTTCAACAAAATATCTTACAACACTTACTGCCCTTGCTGTTGATAGTTCCCAGTTAGATTGAAATACCTCATTATTCATTGGTATATTATCGGTATTCCCTTCAACTAATACATCATTATCAGTATCATTTACAATAGTAGCTATAGTTTCTAAAACTTCTTTACTATTGTCCTTTAAATCAGCCCTTCCAGGGTCAAATAGTATACTTTCATCTAATTGAAGTACTATTCCTCTATCTTCTTCTCTAATTTTTATTACATCACTTAGTCCATTGCCTTTTATTATATTATCTAGTTTTTGTGATAAATCTTCATACGCAGTATTTGCTGTTTCAAATTTCAAGTCTGTAATATCTTTAACTTCTTCAATATTTGTATTTCCTGTTAATGAATGTTTAAGAGATTCTGATAACTCTTTTAGTTTTTGACTATCTACAGCCGATATTGAATAAAGCAATATGAAAAATGTAAGAAGTAAAGTTATGGTATCTGCATAAGTATCCATCCAAGCATTTGTATTTACATCGTCCTCAGTATTTTTTTTTTTCTTTCTACGCTGCATCTCTATCCACGTCCTTATCAACAACATCTCTATCATAATACTTAAGTCTCTCTTTTGTACTTAAGAAACTTACTAGTTTTTCTTCTATTATTCTTGAACTCTCTCCATTTTGTATACTAAGAATTCCACATAGCATCATTTCTTTGAATCCAATTTCTTTTTCACCTTTATCTTGCACATTGAAACCTATCGGAATTAAAACTGCATTTGACAATAGTGCTCCATAAAAAGTAGTTATAAGTGCCTTTGACATTCCAGATGCTATAACTTCAGGCGATCCCATATCAGCTAACATTTGTATAAGACCTATCAAGGTTCCTACCATACCAAATGCTGGGGCATATGAACCCCATACCTTAAATATTTTTGAACCTTTATTGTAACTTCCTTGTACTTCTGATATTTCTGTTTCTAATATTTCACTTATATCTTCTACATCCACTCCATCTACAATTAGTTCTAATCCTTTTCGTAAGAAATCATCTTCTATTTCAGATATCTCCTCTTCTATAGCTAAAACACCGTCTTTTCTTACTTTCCTTGATATTTGTTTAAATTGGTCTACTAAATCCATCTTGTAAATATTATTAGAAGTAAAACTCATTTTAACTACTTTAGGTATACTTTTGATATCTTGAATTGAAAAAGTTATAAGTACTGCTGCAAAAGATCCTCCTACAGTTATTGCTATCGATGGAATATCAATAAATGCAGAAACTCCGGTTCCTCCTTGCGATATCCCAAATAAGATTAACCCTATTGCTAAAATTAATCCTATAGGCGTTAATATATCCTGCTTTTTCATATTTTCCCCCTCTTACTATCTCTTAAGATTTATTATCTCCTGTAACAATTCATCACTAGTTGTTATTACCTTACTTGATGCTTGGAATGCTCTAGTTGTAACTATCATCTCTGTAAATTCTTCTGATAGATCAACATTTGACATTTCTATAGCACCTTGATTAATTTTTCCCATAACTTTAGTTTTTATAGGATCTCCTGAGTTAGCAGATGCCTTATAAAGATTTCCACCAAGTGCTTCTAATCCTTCTGGATTTTTAAATACAGCTATATTTAAAGTTTGTTGAGTTCCTGTCACTATTGCTCCTTTATCGTCTAATACAGGCATCTTAGTACCGTCTTCTAAAAGATATGATATCTTACCTTCTTTTGATATATTAAAAGATAATACTCTTTTTGAACCTGCTGTCCCAACATCAACCGGTTTTCCATCTTTGTCTACTGCCTTAGGTATTTTTATAGGGTTATTATCTTCTCCTACAACATAATATCCTTCTGCTGTTACTAAATTTCCTTCTGCATCTAAATTAAATGAACCATCTCTTGTATATGCATAGTTATTTTCTGATAGCTTAACTTTAAAAAAACCATCTCCATCTATTGCTAAATCCGTTGGTCTTCCTGTTGGTTGTACGGCACCTTGTACCATATTTTTAAATATACCACTAACCTTACTACCTATACCAACTTGTCCTGGGTTAACTCCACCTATTCCACCACCTGGTGCACTTGCATATATAGTATTTTGGTATAGTGCATCCGAAAATCTTGTAGCTGTCTTTTTATAAGCCGTTGTTCCAACGTTAGCAACATTGTTACCTACAACGTCCATCTTAACTTGGTTTGCTTTCATACCACTTATTCCTGCATACATCGATCTTAACATAAATTTTATCTCCCCTATTTTTCTGTATTTGTATTATTATCGTTTACTTTTATAAGTGCTGCATATTGAATAGATTTTAGCTCTTTTGTTTCATCTATTCTAACGTCCATATATACAATTCCATCTTTCATATGCACACCTTCAACTACGCCTGTTAATGTTTTTTTATCTGAATCTTTACCAGTGCTACCTTCGCTAGATTCTCCATCTGGTTTTTCAACCGGAGCATATGCCTCAACTTTTTTACCTATTAAAGATGTTGCTGTACTCATGACTGAGTTTACAAATAATCCATTTGTCATTCCCATTAAGTACTCCATTCCATCATTAAGGTTCATCATCTGCTCTAAACTATTAAATTGAGCTAATTGAGTTACATACTGAGTTGGATCTTGTGGGTTAAATGGGTCTTGGTTACTCATTTGAGCAACTAACATTTTTAAAAATAAATCTTTATCAGTTTCTTTACCCGGCATAATTATTGGAGTTCCATTTTCAGTTTTATCATTGGCTCTAGTACTTTGAGCCTTAACTTCATTACTAACAGTCTTCAAATTATTCATTTTTGCCCCTCTAAATTAATATATTTATATTTTCATCTAGTCTATCTTTTTCTTTTATTTCTTCTAAATTTTCAATTCCTATATTTCCGTATTTACTTCTTTTCTTCTTATTTTCTTTATTTTTTTTATCAAATTCTTGATTTAAGTTATCAGAAAAAAGCTTTTGGTTATCTGTCTTTACTTCAACTGATACTTCTTTAATTTTTATATTCATATCACCTAGATGCTTAGTTATATCACCTATATTTTTATTGACCATATCAAATGAATCTTCTTTGCTTAATGTTATCACTACTTTAGTTTCTTCATTATTTTTTATAAGTTTTATAGTCATATCTCCTAATTCTCTTGGACTGATCTTTATTTTTATTTCTTCAATCCCATTTAATTTCAGATATTTTATAGTCTTTACAACATCCTCACCTATAAATTCTTGCCTTACATTACTTATAGGAACTTCCTTTGAAGTACTTTGTTGTGAAATTTGTAAATTACCTACATTTAAGTTATTATTTGAAAACATAAATTTATTTTCATCATTCCCATCTAATATACTTTCTAATGTACTTAGATCTTTATCTTTTTTATCTAAACTTGATGAGTTATTTTCTACTATATTAGCTTTATTAGATAAGCTACTAACTTCTAACTGCTTATATCCAAACAATTTGTTTACTTCATTACTTATCTTAGTTTCTAAGTTTTCAATCTTATTTTCTCCATCTTTTATAATTGAGTTAGGATTACCTTTTACGTCTAAATCCGAAGATTTTTTCATTATATTTTTCTGATTTAAGATTTCTTTTAATTTTATAAGTTCTGACATATCTATTTGTTTTGTTTGTATACCTTCTTTTATAAAGTCATAAAGCTCATTATTTTCTAATTTAATATTACCCTTTATATCTGTATTCGGTTCAATGGTTTCTGTTTTAACACTATTGTTATTTAAAATTTGTTTATAACTTTCATTTTCTTTTAACACTTCGCCTATTTGACTTAATAAGCCTAGTTCAGGCTCTACATTTTCACCTTGTAATTCTAAAGATTTATTTTCTTCATCAGGTTGTCTAAATTCTATAATATTAATATTATTTAATATATTTTGAAGTAGTTCAAAATTATTATCTTCTTCTGCAACCCCTATGTTCTCAAAAACGTCATCAAATTCACCTTTATTTGACGTACTATCTTTAATATTGTTATTTCCTAGGAAATTATTGATAGATTGTGTTGAAATATTTAAGTTCATATTTACTCACCCTTTTACGATACGCTTGCTCTATTTCTCATATATGCATATAGTGCAAATTCATCATTCGTTATTTGTTCTACCCTTTGCTCTTCTTTTCTTAATTTTTCTAACATGTTTTCTTTAAGTGTCTCTAATGACTTCCTTTTAATTTGCTTTTCTATTAAATCAGTTTTAGCCTCATCTAATTTAACTTCTTGTATTACAAGTTCTTCACTTGTAGCCTTTATAGAATAATTAAGTGATGACAAATAATTAATCGTTATCTTTTGTGTAACTGTATCTAAAACCTTACTTATATCCGAGTATTTTTCATAACTATGCTCTAAGTTTTTTAAATTTTCTTCGACTATATTTTTATTATTTTGGGCTTGAGTATATTTCAGCTTACTTTCATCTTCATCTTTTATTTTTATATCTAATAGTTTTTGAAGCTTAAATTTATGCATTCACGTCAATCTCCTTTAGTCAAATATGTCACTTAGCATCTGCTTACTACTTTCAAAAGATATATTTTCATTTACCCTTTGCTTTAAAAATTCATTAACTTTATCTATATATTTAATAGACATATCTATATTTTTATTTGAACCGTCTTCATAAGCACCAATATTAATTAAATCCTCAGCATCCTTATAAGTAGCTAGTATATCTCTTGCAAAAGATGAATTGTTTTTATGTTCATCATCACAAATTTCATTCATAAGTCTACTTACACTATTTAATATATCTATCGCTGGGTAGTGATTTTTATGAGCTAAGTGCCTAGATAAAACTATGTGACCATCTAATATACCTCTTACGGTATCTGCTATGGGTTCATTAAAATCATCTCCATCAACTAATACAGTGTAAAAAGCTGTTATAGAACCTTTATCTGATAACCCACTTCTTTCCATAAGTTTTGGAAGCATCGCAAAAACTGATGGTGTATATCCCTTTTGAGCTGGAGGTTCTCCTATGGCTAGTCCAACTTCTCTTTGAGCCATAGCAAATCTAGTCACTGAATCCATCATTAAAATAACCTTTTTACCTTGATCTCTGAAATACTCAGCAATTGAAGTAGCTGTCAATGCACCTTTTAGTCTAACTAATGGTGACTTGTCAGAAGTAGCACAAACTACTACTGACTTTTTCATTCCTTCTTCTCCTAAATCTCTTTCTATGAAATCTAGAACTTCTCTTCCTCTCTCACCAATAAGAGCAATTACATTAACATCAGCTTGTGCTGTTCTAGCTATCATGCCTAAAGTAGTACTTTTTCCAACTCCACTACCTGCAAAAATACCAATTCTTTGACCTTCTCCACAAGTTAAAAAACCATCAATTGCCCTTATTCCGGTTGGCATAATCTCAGTAATTCGATTTCTTTTCATAGGATCTGGTGGTTGATTAGATAAACTATACCTCTCACCTGCTAGTATTTTACTCTCATCTATCGGATTTCCTATTCCATCTAGAACCTTTCCTAAAAGCTCATCACTGCACCTAACACTCAAAGGAATTCCCCTTGCTATAACTTTGCATCCAGCACCTATACCTGTTAGTTCTCCAAGCGGCATCAATATAACATCTCCATCTTTGAAACCAACAACTTCACAATCAATAGGGCTATTTGATTGATTGTATATAGTACACAATTCTCCAACAAAACACTTTATTCCCTCTACTTCAACAGTAAGGCCAATTATTTTTTTAACCTTGCCTTCACAAATAGCGGATGGAATGTCATTAACTCTATTTACTAATTTTTCAAAATCTATATTAATCATAATAGCTCCTCTTTTACCTTATCTAGGACACAATCAATTCCAACTATTAATCTACCTTTTAAAGTATCAATTACTGCATTTCCCTGTTCTACAGATTTATCTGATAAAACAAATACATCACCATTTACCTTATAGTTTTCTTTAAGCGTCATTATTTGTTCATCTAGACTTTCTTTATATAGAGGATTTACTTTAATAACAAAGTTTTCTTTAAGTTCATATTCTTTGATTATCTCGTTCACTATATTATCCATAGAAGATGCATCATTGAATGTTTCTCTTAATACTTGTTCGGCTATACTTATGCTTAATTTTAAGATTTGTGCTTTATTTTCTTTTATGTAAGATACTACTTGCTCTTTTGCTTCAAATAAAGTATTGTTCGCACTTTGAATAATTTGGCTACATTCTATATTTGCTTTTTCAATATTATCTTCATAAGCTTCTTTGTATCCGTCTTCATACCCATTTTGAACACCTTGGGTATGACCTTGTTCATAAGCTTTTTTTTCTATATCTAAAGCATTATTTTTACTATCTTCAATTATTTTTAGGCTTTCTATCTCAGCCGATTTAATAATTTCATCATATTTATCTTCTGCTTCTTTAATCTTTAGTGCTATTGCTTCTTCTTTTTTCATAAGCTCTTCTTCTATATTTATAGGTATTTCAATTTCTTTATTTGAATTAACTATATTAATTTTCACAGTTTTTTTACCTTTAAAAATCACATCTTTAGCCTTAATAATTTTAGTATTGCTATATAATAAACTCATCATCAGGTCCTCTAGTTAATGTTATTTCACCTATATCTTCAAGCCTTCTAATTATATTGACTATAGTCTGTTGAGATTCTTCTACTTGAGATATCTTTATTTTTCCTAATAACTCAATTTCTTCTTTAAGGGCTTGAGATGCTCTTTGTGATTGATTTTTAAAGATAGCATTTGAGACTTCTTTTGAAGACCCTTTAAGTGCAAACGCAATATCCTTTACATTAACTTCTTTAAGAATTCTTTGAATAGCCATATTCTCAAGTCTAACAATATCATCAAATATAAACATATTCGCTTTAATCTCTTCAGCTAATTCATTGTTTCTTTCTTCTATGTAACTAATAATGCTTTTTTCTGTTTTTCTATCTACACTACTTAATATATCTACTAAGCTATCAACTCCACCTGAACTTTCCATCTCTCTTTGACCCAGCTTAGATAATTTATATTCAACAGCTTTATCTATAGCTTTTATGACGTTGGGAGATACTGATGAAGTACTTCCTATTTTTAAAGATACTTCGTTCTTAACTTTAGTCGGCAACTCCGCTAAAATAAGTGCAGCCTTATCTGGTTGAATATGAGAAAGAATTATGGCTATAGTTTGAGAACTTTCTCCCTGTATACAAGATAATATTTGTTCTGGCTCCGCTTTTCTCGCAGTTATAAAAAGCTTTGTGTATGCATCATACTTAATTCCTTCTAAAAGCTTATTCGCTCTTTGATTTCCAAGTGCTCCGTTAAGTAAAGATTTTGCATAGTCTATACCACCTTCTAATACAAACTCTTTACCTTTATTTAATTCTATAAATTCTTGAAGAATTTCTCTTCTTTCTCTTGCGTTTATAGTGCTTATATTGGCTATTTCAACACCTATTTTTTGTATTTTTTTATCTGATAAATTTTTTATTATCCCAGCTGATACATCAGTTCCTAGAGTCATTAAAAGCACAGCTGCTTTTCTTGAACCAGTTACTTTTCTTACCTTTGGTATATCACCTAAGTCAAATGCATTTCCTGATTTAGTAATTTCCTTTTGCAAAATAAACAACCACCTTCTATTCGTTTAACCAACTATTAATTAGTTCTGTAACTTGATCTGGATTCTCAGAAGCATAATTTTTAACTTCGTCTTCCAGAGTTATATTTTCTACATCTTCTTCTATATTGTTCAATCTATTATTTTCCATTTCTTCTAACTTTTGATTTATCATGTCTATTTCAGAATTTTCATCAAATTCATCTTCTTTATTTTTATTTCTTTTCTTAATAATAAACATAATCATAACCGCTATTGCTATAAGTAATAAAAGTCCTCCTACTGCATAAGCTGTTGTTTTTAACATTTTTTGTATTTTTTGAGTTTCTGTAAGACCAGCAGGCTTTTCATTCATACCAAAGTTCATACCAACTACAGCAACATCATCACCTCTGTCTTTTTGCATCCCTATTGTGTTTGATACCATATCTTTTACATTCTTTATAGTTCCTGAATCTAAATCCCCATCAATTGCAACAGATGCTGTGATTTTGTTTAGTTCACCTTGAGCTTTTACAGTTTTTGTTTCAACTTTTCCTACTTCATACTCTGTTTTTTGATCTTTAGTTTCATTTGTTCCCTTTTTACCATTTCCTACGTTATTCATATTGTTATCTACAGCACCACCAGTTTTACCTTCTTCTGTAGACTTATTATCAGATTTCGATTCACTTTTAATAACTTTATTTGGATCGATTATTAACTCGGTTTTTTCACTACTGTCAAAATTTAAGTCTGCATTTACAGTAGCCTTTACTTTACCTTTTCCAAATATAGGTTCTAAAAGATTTACTATAGATTTTTCTAGGTCTTTGCTAAGTCCTTTTTCTGCATTTCTAGCTATGTCAACTGCGCTTGAATTTGTAGAATTGACCTTACCTTTTTCATCAAACAATCCTTCTGATAATAAATTCATATTTTGATCAATTACCTCAATATTTTGCTTTGGTATATTAGGGGTGCTTGCCGAAATTAAAGACATTACAGATCTTATTTGACTAGGTTCTAAGTTTGATCCAGGTTTTAAATTGATATAAACAGCTGCTTTTCCTGGTACACTTTCTTTAGCAAATACAGATTCGTCCCCTTGTGTAATATGTACTCTTGCATCTTCTACTTGCGGGAAAGTTTTTATAGTTTTTTCGATTTCACCTTGTACCATTCTTTGTTTTTTTATTTCAAATTCTTCATCAGTCATTCCTAAAGATGATCCTTCATCCATAATTTCAAATCCCTTTGATCCATTTGATATACTACTAGATAATTCTAGTCTTAGTTTATCAACTTGATCCTTGGGTACATATATGCTATTTCCTTCTACCTTACTTTCTATTTTTCTACTTTCAAGTTCTGTAGTTATAGCTTTTGCATCGTTAGAATCTAATCCTGAAAAAAGTACCTTGTACTTATCATTTTGTACATACATGACACCAAATACCATAGCTAATATTATTGCTATTACACCAATTATAATTGCTATTTTTTTCTCTTTTTTAAGTTCCTTAAATTGTTGCTTTTTATCACCTATAAAATTTTTTACTTTTTGCATAATTTCTTTTACATTCATTTATATACTCCTTGTTAATAAGTTACAGTTGTACCCTATTTACCTCTTGGTAAGCATCAAATAACTTGTTTCTAACCTCTAACATTAATTGCATCGATATTTGTGACTCTTGCATAGATAACATAACATCATGCATAGTTACATTCTCACCTTTTATTAGAGCTTCTATATTTCCATTTGCCTTTATTTGACTTTCATTAACTTTAGCAATAGCATTATTTATAACGTCTGAAAATCCAACTTTTTCTGTTTCATTTCCACTTTCACTTACTGTTATTTTGTCTAATGATACATTGCCTATACCCTGTGTAAATATATTAGATTTTGATACTATGCTTGTTACCGGTTCCATGTATTCACCCCTTTATATTATCTTCCTATTTCTAGCGCTTTAGATATCATACTTTTTTGTGCATTTAATGTATCAACATTTGATTCATAAGACCTAGATGCAGCTATTAAGTCTGACATTTCAACTAACATGTCTACATTTGGATATTCCACATACCCCTGTTTATCTGCATCTGGATGATTTGGTTCATATAACTTTCTCATTGGAGACTTATCTTTTTCTATTGATATAGTCTTTACTCCAAGCATACCTAGCTTTTCATCGTAATTTTCACCAAATGTTGCAACCTTACGTACATATGCCCCACCATCTTGAGTTCTTGTAGTTTTAACATTTGCTACATTTGATGATATAGTGTCCATTCTCATTCTTTCTGCAGAAAGGCCACTTGCACTAATTCTCATACCATTAAAAACACTCATTTACTTACCTCCCTGATATTACACTCTTTGTCATAGCTAACTTTATATTTGTCAAGCTTACTAAAGCATTGTACTCCAGTGTTGTAGCTGCTTGATTAACTTTTTCATTTTCTAGATCAATATTATTTCCATCTTCTCTCATTTCTGAGCCAAGATCAGTTTTAACTTCTATTTTAGGCTTCTGTTTTTCATCATTTAAAGTTTCTTCAAAAGTAACATACTTTCGCTTGTAATCTGGAGTGTTTATATTTGCAACATTATTTGCTATAGTTTTGCCTCTTAAATCAATTGCATCTAATCCCATTTTCATTAAGTTATATATATCCATAATTTCCCCCAATCTTTATTTTCAATAAAAAAACTACCCTAAAAGAGTAGTTCAAATTACTTTCATAATGTTATAAATCATTGCTAATTATTTCTATGCAACCTCAAAACAAAATCATAAGGTATATTGCCCTACAGAATCATATATAAAATTACTTAAACGTTTTATAATTTCTTTTTTGTAAATTTAAAATTCTTTTTAATTTACTATACACATTATTATACACGTTTTATAACATAATTCTATATTTTTTCCCATTTTATGACAATATTCGTTCGCCCAATTTCGACATTTTCTGACACGATTATGTATTATTTGTTTTTATGCATAAAAAAATACCCTTGAAAGAGTATTATTTAATATCAGTAATGATAACAAAAAGTTTATTAACTCTTCGGCAGCTGGCTGGCATAGTCATTTGACTTTAGCCCCTATAGTTTTGCGTCACTGGGTTTCCCAAGTTTTGCCTATTAAATTTTTCATTAATTTTCTTATTAATATTATATCATATTTTGTTGTTAATATGTTGTTGAATTTATTTTTTTCCCAACATTTAGGCTATAGTTGTAGAAAAAACTCATATTTTTTTATATTATATCTAATTTTATTATTTATAGTTATAAATTAATAAAATTATAGTATTCAATAATAATTTATTTTATCCGTATAATAGTATTTGTACTATTAAAATCGGAGGATAATATATTGAAAAAATTAAGTTTAGCAATGATTACCAAAAATGAAGAATCTAAAATAAGAAGATGTTTAGAGTCAGTAAAAAATATAGTTGATGAAATAATAATAGTAGACACAGGGTCTAATGATAAAACTAAGGATATTGCATTAGAATTCGATGCTAAAGTATATGATTATAAGTGGGATGATAATTTTGCTAATGCTAGAAATTATGCAATAAGAAAATCTAGCGGTGATTGGAATTTAATATTAGATGCAGACGAATTTATTACTAATATAGATTTAGATAATATTTATAAATTCATGGATTCTAAAGATAAGATTATAGGTCAAATAAAAATAGTTAATTTATTTAAACAAGATGGTGAAATAAGAAAATCCAATTCTTTTATATCTAGATTAGCTCCAAAAGGTATTTGCTTTAGTGGGAGTATTCACGAACAATTAGATTGTAGTTATCCTCGCAAAAGAGTCGATATCGATTTAGAGCACGATGGTTATTTAGGTACTAATAAATTTGAGAGAAATATTTCTTTGATACTTAATGAATTGAAAGAAAATAGTAATAATTCATATTTATTGTATCAGGCAGCTAAGACTTATTATAGTAACAAAATGTATAAAGAGGCATCGCCTTATTTTGATGCTTTTTATGATAATTTCAATGCTGATACAGATGCATTTTTTAAAGATGGGTTAATTCTTTATTTATATAATATTATTAAGGCTAATGAATTTGAAAAAGGCTTAAAAATTATAGATAATAATTTTGACATATTAAATAAGTATTGTGATTTTTATTTTGTCTGTGGTGTATTTTTCACAGAAATGATTGCTTATAATTCAACTTTATATGCGGGATACTTTGACAATATAGAACTATGCTATATAAATGCCTTACAGATTGACGAATCATATGATTCAGATAGTATTGAAGGTACTGGAAGCTATCTAGCAGCTTTTAATTTGGGGGTGTTTTATGAACTTGTTAGTAATGTTAATAAAGCTTTAGAATATTATAATCTATCATATAAATATGGTTATATTCCTGCGTTAAATAGATTAAATTCACTATAAAATAAATTATCTATTAAGCATTCTATCTCCAAATGTTATTGAAGCTATACTAAGTCCAAAGCTCAATCTTAATTTGGAGATAAACTTTAAGTTCAATTATCTATTTTAAAAAAATTCATTGAACTTAGAAATAATATATTCTATACATTCATCTGTTATCCCTGGCCAAACACCTATCCAAAATGTATTCTCCATTATAATATCTGTATTTTCTAACTCACCTATTACTTTGTAAGTATAGGAATTTTCCTTAAATACAGGCTGTTTTAAAATATTACCTCCAAATAGTAATCTAGTCCCTATCTTATTCCCCTCTAAAAACTTAATTAAATCATTTCTGTCATACTTATCATTTTCTTTTATTGTTATAGGAAATCCAAACCAACTAGGCTTACTTCTTTCAGTTAGTTTAGGTAGTATCAAATAATCATCTAGATGCTTTAAGCCATCAAATATTTTTTTAAAATTATTATTTCTTTGTTCTATAAACATAGGTAACTTCTTAAGCTGTGAGACTCCTATAGCTGCCTGCATATCTGTTACTTTTAAATTGTATCCTAAGTGAGAATATACATATTTATGGTCGTACCCGACAGGTAAGTCACCATGTTGCTGATCAAATCTATTATTACATATATTATCTTTCCCCGGAGGGCATACGCAGTCTCTACCCCAATCTCTAACTGATTTTATAACCTTATCTAACAAGGGATCATTGGTTACAACTGCGCCACCTTCTCCCATAGTTATATGATGAGCTGGATAAAAACTAAATGTACCTATGTGTCCAATAGTTCCTGTATATTTCCCATCATACTTAGCTCCTAAAGCATCGCAACTATCTTCTATTATCCATAAATTATATTTTTTTGCTAATTCCATAACTTTGTCTAAGTTGAAAGGATTTCCTAAAGTATGAGCCATAAATATAGCCCTAGTATTACTAGATATAGCTTTTTCTATATCATCAACTTTATAGTCATACGTTTCTAGATCAACATCTATAAATACCGGTACTAAACCATTTTGTATTATTGGCGAAACCGTAGTTGGAAATCCTGCAGCTACCGTTATCACTTCATCACCTTTTACAAGTTTCTTATCACCTAATTTATGTGAAGTTAGAGCTGTAATCGCTACTAAGTTTGCCGATGAACCAGAGTTGACTAACGCACAATGTTTTATACCCAAAAATTTCGAAAATTCATATTCAAACTGATCTGCATATCTACCTGCTGTAAGCCACATATCAAGAGATGCATCAATTAAATTATTTAAATCATCCTCATCTAGTATTTTACCTGATACAGGTATATATGTTTCACCTTTCATGAATTTTTTATCAAGAACATTTCCTCTATGAAATTTTTTCACATTCTCCAATATATTACTTCTATCAATCATTTTACTCACTCCATTTTCACTTTAAGATAATCCAATTTCCCGATTCTATTATTTTTAAACCCATACTTTTTATCTTTTCTTTTAGATCTATTTTATCAATCTTAATAGCTATAATCCCATTTTCAATAATACGATTTTTTAATTTTAACATTATATCAATTGGATTTTCATATGTCTCTAATTTACTTTCAAAAACAATATATTTAAACTTTGTATTAGGATAAATATTTTCTATAATTGAAGAATCATCGATATATTCTACTATATCTGATACACCTTCTAAATCTTCAAGGTAGCATTTTTCGTCAGTCACATTATAAATTTTACAATTTAAATTTTGTACATTTTCTTTGATATTCTCCTTTATTTTTAATGGATTACTTCCCATACCACAATTTATACCTAATATATCTATATTTCCAATATCATTACATTCTAAATGTTCAAATAAATCAAAATCAAAAGCAAAACCAGTACCCCATGGATCTATTCCAAAAATATTTAAGAATTCTATTTTTCCTTCATCATAAAATGCTGTGCTGCCTATAATACCATTTTTATCTTCATAACTATTAATTTCGTCTTTTAATGTAACGCTTCCAAAATGATGGCAATATGCATCTTTAACTAACATCATTTTATATCCTTTTCTTCTTAAAATCATAGATACCTTATCGTCTGGGAATGACATCATATTGTTAGTGTGAAAATAGCCTCCCCATCCAATTCCTTTTGATGAAAACCATATTTTCGAACTTTGTAAATCAATAGGATTACATAATCTAGACCTTTGTTCCCATCTATATTTATTACTTATATTATTTACTTTTGAAAATTCATACATTTCATCCATATCCTTATAACTAGCAGGTATACTTTGACCATTACTTACATTTGGAGTTGTAGGAACTACCCAGGCTATATCATGGTCTGACTCCATACATCTAATCATATTTAAGATAGCATTTTCAGTAACTATAACATCATTGCTAACTGTTAAACAATATTTACCTTCAACAATCCTCCCCACTACTGTCGGAGATCCTCCATTTTTAAATATATCTACTTGCTTAGTAGGGTTCATAGATTCAAAATATTTTTTAGTATCATCTGTTGATCCATGATTTAATAGTATCAATTCATAATTAATACTGTTTGGTACATACTTCAATAGATTTTCTATACATAGTTTAGTATATTCTAGTTTATTATACCCCACTACTATTATTGAAAGCTCATATTTATATTCTCCAGTAGCTTCTGACTGATCTATATATTTATTGGAGCATAGGTTAATCAATTCATTCTGATAATAATTATGTATCTTTTCTTTATCAGGATAAATACTTCCCCAAAAATATAATTGTAAATACATATCTTGTAATATAGGTATTAACTCAAACTCAATTTTATCTAGGATATTTTTAGCTCTAGACTTTGCAAGGTTTGCTATTTTGTTTAAAGAATAACTTGCATTTTCACAAGCTAAATTCACATCGATAACTATATTTCCATGTTTTTTTATGTTAATAATTGTATTATATATACTATCTATTGCATCGTTAATATCATTTACTATATACATAAAATTGCTATAATCTTTATCTTCAGCTATTTTATATAAATATTCAGATGCTTCTATTATGGATTCTATCATTTCTAACATTTGTTTAACTAATGTTTGATTTTTTATCATGTTCAACCTCTTCTTGCTATTGCATATTTTATGTTTACAATCCTTCTTAATTAATATTACTTGTCTTATCCTTTAATCAAATATAATAATAAAATTGTATAATCATCTACTTTAAATACTGAGATAGCAACTTAGTAAATTTTATTGCCCCATTGTAATTTAAGTGTTCTAAATCAGAATAGTTAGATCTTACGCTTGAGATTTCTTCTATTTCTTTAAAGTCTAAAACTTCAAAATTATATTTCTTTTTAGTTTGACTAATTATTTCATAAAACCTATATTTCCATTTAGATTCTATACTTTTCATTTTATCCTCTTTAACCTTATGTCTTGGAATTAGTACTAGTAATATTTGAATATTTGAATCTATTTCCAATATTTCTTTTAAAATATTTTCAAAGTATCTAATATTTTCTTTTTCAGTATTAGTATATATATTTTTTTCAATACTGCTATATCCCAGCGGATTGATATTATATCTTTTAATTTCTTCTTTATCTAAAATATTATTAATCTCTTCTTTATTAAAGTAATACCTCATGTCTTCTCTAACTATATAATCCCTTTTAAATACATTGTCAAATATAAGTTCTTCTTGCTTATTCAAATCCAAAGTAATATTATCTATTAGTTCCCTCGAAAAGTTAACGTTATCTGACAAGTTATGAGTATATTTTTCAAAGCCATTATAATATATAAAATCAAATGCATTTTTAGTTAATGAAACATCATAGTTGAAATATGTATATGTATACATATCTAATACTACATACTTCAAATCAGATATTTTATCTTTATAATTATTTTTAATATATTTTAATTGAATTAAACTATAATACAAATCTTGTGATCCCCTAGCAAAATTATAAAAATTTAAATCTAAGTACTTAGGTACTATTCCAATAGCTCCATAAGACAAACCCAATATCATTCCTTCTAAATTAGGCTTTTCATCTTGTAATATACTATCTATAAGACTATCACTTTTTTTTAATTTATACATATATTTTAAAAATTTATACATAGGTATTATCTTGCTATTTTGTATACCTAGTTTATCCAATCTCTTTTCTACTTCAATACAGTCTACAACTTTATTTATTGCAATTA
This sequence comes from uncultured Peptostreptococcaceae bacterium, assembly GCA_947072565.1. Lineage (GTDB taxonomy): Bacteria > Bacillota > Clostridia > Peptostreptococcales > Peptostreptococcaceae > Romboutsia_D. The sequence continues at coordinate 29,339 of CAMTIM010000014.1, forward strand.
TGATTTTATCAAATTCTATACTCAATAGTTCATTAGGTCTATAGAATTTTTTGCCATTGTATGATTCTAAATTAGCAAAGCTATCACTATATCCCAATACCGTTATATTATCATTTAAATATGACTCTATCTGTTGTCTACATGTACTTAATCCGTATATAATACACTTCATTGTAATATTTTATTACACAGTATGTATCTTGTTAATTTACTTTTATACAATACTGCATACCTCCTATAATTTATTTTTATGCAAAAATCATTTATACTTATCTTATAAAGTTGCATAAAGTACAGTCTCAGTCCCACTAACATTATGATGTCTTAAGTATATTTTATATTCAGGAACTAAATTAGTAATATATTTATAGATATCTAATATATCCTCATTTTTATGATAAACACATATAGCTAACTTAGGTTTATGCCTTTTTATAGTTCTTTCAGCACCCTTCAAAGCTTTCATTTCTGCTCCCTCTATATCCATTTTAATAAATGTAACATTATCTTCTACTATATCATCAATAGCTATAGTTTCTATTTCCTGTAACTCATTATGTGATTCCTGTGAAATAGATACTATTTTTGATGCTCCATGAGTTGAATCACTTGCAAAACTAAGTCTTTCAGATTTATCCCAGGCTCCTTTATTTATGATCACTACATTATCTAATTGTAAGTTTTGTGTTATCTCTTTCAAACTATCCAAACATTTTTCATCAGGCTCAAAACAATATATTCTCTCAAATTTTTTATTTGTTTGTTTTACTATATCTTCTAACGTATCTCCATAGTTAGCTCCCACATCTAAAATAATCTCTTTATCATTTAACTTAATTATATCTTCACAAAAATATTGATTCTGTACAAATACATCCATAAAATATTTTAATTTTCCAGAGACTCTTCCTTTTAGTATGTTTTCTAATGTTTTTCTTGAAAATTCATCTTCTAACTTTAAATAAATTTTTCTAATTTGATTATAATTTTCATCTAAATATCTTTTATATTCTGTTATATTTGATATAGATGAACAATATAGTTCACATTCAAAACTATATATTTTACTTTTTCCAATATTTTTTTCTAATTCTGCTTTTATTTCATATTCATACTTAGGAGATGATATCAATATTCTGAAGTTCATATTTTTATTTGACTTTAAAAACTCATCAAGAGTTATTATAGGTGCATTAAGATTGTTTGTTTTAACATTATTATTTTTATCTATTATAAATTTTATAGGTATATTATATTTATTTAATAATTTTATAGCCCAGTATGCTCCTCTTCCTGCACCAAATATACATACTTCAAACTTATTTTCTTCATAATCTTTTTTAAACAATTCAAATTCATTTTTCATGTTAGTAAACATATTGTACACCTCCTTGTTATTTTGATGTAATAGCGAATACATATCCCAACTTTTCTACATCTTTAGAAATATTAATTGACTTTGTAGTCATAATTTTTTTATTAGTTTATTATTTTAATTATGATAGCATGACCATTTAAATTTTCAACTACAATTTTATCTTTGTCATTTTTGAGTTCATTAATTAATGTAGTTATTCCTGTGCATGTTTTAAATCCATAATCATCAAACACAATAATTCCACCATTTATCATCTTTTCCCAGACAAATTCAACGATATCTTTAACTGCTTTATAAACATCAACATCTATATGGCAAAATCTAATCCTTTCATCTATTTCAAATCCAGTTTCATCTGGAAATATTCCTTCTTTTAGTTTACTGGCCTGCTCAACTAATGTCCAAAGTTCATAGCATCTATATATATCCACAAGAGTATTTTATCTAATTTCATTAAAACAATTTGAAAATTTCATGTCTGATAACCATGGTGCATATTTTGAAGTCATATAATAATCTTCATATGGGTTATCTTTATTACTAATTAATTCACTTCTTAAAATCTTACTGCTTATAAAGTCTTCATTTTCTTTATATTCTAAATTTACTAACTCATTTTTTATTTCTTCATATACATCTATAAGATCTGTACAAATAATAATTTTATATTTTTTCTTATCTAAGTTTAATAATTTTTCACCCTTATATATCTGTATATTATCTATATTGTTAAGATCGATACTATTATCTATAAAAAAAGCAATTTCTCCTAATTTATCTTTTTTTATAATATTTGTAACCTCTTTACCTCTTCTACCCGCTCCAAATAAAACTATTTGTTTTGAATCTAAAAACTTTTCAAGTATCTTATTAATAATAGCTTCTTTATTCATTAATTAACTCCTCTTATAAATTATATTAGTATATTACTACATAAATTTTACTTATAGTATATTTTTTAATATAACAACGAATACATATCAATACTTTCACTGTTTTCATTATAATAATCTATTAATTCTTTAATGCTCTCTTCTATATTTGTAAACTCAAACGAGCCTATTTCATTTAGCATTCTTTGATTGCTAGATGTATATTCTTTAGCTAACCCATCTTTACATACATATATTGGTAACTTATCTACACTATACCCATTGATCATTTTAGCTATAGTTAACAAATCAATACTTTTACCTGTTGTTACATTATAAACATTAAATTTAGGTTTATTATTTATAAACCATTCAACAATTTTGCACAAATCTTCTATTGCCAAATAATCAAAATATACATTCTGTCTTATTGATATAGGTATTCCTTTTATAACTTTACAACATGCATTGGATATAAACTTACTTTTCCAATGTTCATATTTTCCAAATACTCCGAATAATCTTAAATTGTATATATTATCACTATTTTCTATTTGCTTAGCTATAATATATTTTGCAAATCCATATTCGTCCTTTGGTATACTATTTCCAAACTCTTCTTCTGAAACATTTTTAATATCATTTTCTTTGTTGTACTCTGCACCCGAACCGAAATAAATCATTTTCCCAAATAATTTTTTATTTTTTTCAAAAGAGTAAAATATATTCAAACTATTATACAAAACTTTAGAATTATCTTTATATAGTCTAGTGCATGAATTATCTACCGCTGAATGAATTACTACATCGTAATATTCCTTACTCAAAAAATCTCTTACTTTTTTTTCATTTGTTGCATCTAATTCACTGCTTGTGGGAGATTTGATTATATAATTAAGAGATTCTAGATATTCCTTAATATTTCTACCTATATAACCTGTTCCCCCGACTAATAATATTTTTTTCATAATACTACCTTCCTTTTAAAAACATACCTCATTTATATATGTAGCTATGTTTGTTTGGGTTACCTCTAAATCTACAAAAGATTTTTGTATTCTTTGTTCTACAAACTCAGTGCTTTCCATAGCCTTCATAAACAATTCAGTACTATTTCCATAACCAAAATAGTATGATATATGTCTGTATTTATTATATTCGTCTATAAAACTCAATATTTTATTACAGTCTTCTTCTACATTCACGATATTTTTAATTGCACCTCTAGGAAACCTTTTATTTTGTCTTGTTCCTACATTAATACTTGGTATTCCATATACACAAGCTTCTCTTATTCCTGCGCTAGAATTACCTATTATAAAGTCGCTATTTTTTAACAAAACTAAAAACTCCTCAAAAGGAAACGATTTGAAAATTTTAATATTTTTATTTTTTTCTAATTTTTCTAATTTTTTTAATATAACATTTGACCCATGATCATTATTTGGATAAATACAAATATATTTTTTTTCTGATTTTGTAATTGCGCCAAACACTTGATCTACATTTTCTTTTGTTTTATCTAATTCTGTAGTTACAGGATGATACATTAATATAGAATAATTTTCATATTCTATATTATATCGTTGTTTTATATCTTCAATGTTTGGAAGACTATCAGATAACATTATATCGATATCTGGAGACCCAATTACTTTTATACTTTCTTTTTTTTCTCCAAGTTGCTCTAATCTAATTCTTGATTCTTGGTTAGAAACCAAATGGAGATGTGACATCTTAGTTATGGCATGTCTTAATGAGTCATCTACTGTACCTGTCAACTCTCCACCTTCAATGTGAATAACTCTAATGTTATTTAGTATTCCTACAATAGATGCTGCTAACGCATCTATCCTATCTCCATGAATAACAATAAAATCAGGTTTAACGTCATTTACATATTTAGAAAATTTTATAATTGTATTACCTAAATTAATATCCATTTTTTGAGTTAATTCTATTTCTTTTTCTATAAATATATTTTTAAATTTATCTTTTTCAATTTCATGATATGTAGATCCATACTCTTTAAGTAAGTGCATTCCTGTTACATAAATAAACATTTCAAACTCTTTAGACCTTTCAATAGACTGCATTATTGATTTCATTTTACCGTAGTCTGCTCTAGTTCCAGTTAAAAAAATAATTTTCCTCATAACTTAACCTACCTTATCATATCTTTATTTAGATGAACTCCATCATAAATATCAGAATTGGCAATTTTACCTAACACGTCTTCATAAAATTCCGCTCTAATTTCTCCTGTGCCTGGTCTTTTTACCCATATATTGTCTCTAGTAAATTTTTCTCCTGCCTTTATATCTTTTATAGTTACTACTGTCGAAAAAGCAAAATCTATCGTTACTTGCTCTTCATTCAATGGTAGCTTGTTTCCACCTTTCATTTGTGCTATTTCATCTGCCGCTAACAATAATTCAATTAATTTTTTTTCATCCATAGAGCAAACTATATCATTTCCCTCTCGGCTCATCGTATCAGTAAAATGCCTTTCAACAATACAAGCACCTAATCCCATAGCTGCTATACAAGCATTATTATTTATCGTATGATCTGACAATCCTATAGGTATGCCTTTAAATGCATTCATCATTCCAACCATAGCACCTAATCTTACTAATTTAGGAGGTGTAGGGTATAAGTTAGTTGTATGTAATAAAGCAAATTTAACTTGCCTTTTATCTAATATTTCTACAGCTTTTTTTATAGATTCAATAGAGTTCATACCCGTAGATACAATCATAGGTTTTCCAAAACTTGCAATATGGTCTATTAGTGGATAATTGTTCATTTCACCTGATCCAATTTTATAAGCTGATACTTCAAATTTTTCTAATCTGTTTGCTGCAGCTCTAGAAAATGGTGTGCTGATAAACGACATTCCTTTACTTTCTACATATCTCTTTAATTCTTTTTCTTGACATTCATTTAATGAACACTCTTTCATTACTTCATAAATCGATTTCACAGAATTGCCTGGTATAACATTTCTAGCTTGTGGTGACATTTCATCATCTATTATATGTGTTTGGTGTTTTATTAACTTCGCTCCAGCTCTATGCGCAGAATCTACCATTTTCATTGCTACGTCTAAACTTCCACCATGATTTATCCCAATTTCAGGTATGACTAAAGGAACTTCATTAATTCCTACTTTTATATTTTCTATTTTAAAACTATTCATTTTAGTTTCCTTTCTTAAAAAGACATTGAATATATTCATCATTGTTTAAAAACGGCGATAAGTCATCTATAGGAGGTGAGTATATTGTTCCATCTTCTTTTTCTTTACTTTTTACTCTAGGTTCTATAGTTTGATGTTCGTCTTGAATTATTTCGCAAATAGCAAATCCTTCAATATTAATTAGCTCATCTAGTCCTTTTTCTACATTTTCATTATTTTCAATCAAAACATATGGTAGTCCATATGCATTCGCTAATTTTGAAAAATCAGGCATACTTATTCCAGAATCATTTGTACATCCTGATAATCGACCTTCGAAAAAATTATTTTGTGTATTTACTATAGCTTGATACCCACTATTATTGAAAATAATTATTTTTATAGGTAGTTTATTATGTATTATCGTTTGCAATTCTTGTATATTCATTTGTATACTTCCATCTCCAGTAACACAAAAAACCTCTTTTTTCGAGGCTATACATGCTCCTATTGAAGCTGGTAAATCATACCCCATCGTACCACAGTTTACATTTCCAAATAGCCTTTGATTTTCTTTTTCTACTCCCATTTGTAATGTACAAACACTCGCAGTGCTATTTCCCACTACCACAATACTATCATCTTTTATTTTTTTATTAAATTCATTTATAAAGTAATAAGGATTAACCTGTAAGCTATTTTTAAATTTAGGCTGATATATACTAAATTTCTTCTTTAAATTAGAACAATAATTTAACCAGTCTTTGTTATTAAAAGCTTCAATATTTGAATCATTAAGTTCTTCAATAACTTCTGAAATATCAGCATATATAGGAACGTCTATCTTCATAGTATTTTTTAATAGCTCTTCTTTATCTATATCTATAACTATTTTTTTAGCATTGCTTGCAAATTCTTTAAAGTTAAATCCAGTCTGTTTAAAAGACATCCTACATCCAAACCCAATAACTAAATCTGCATTTTGAATAATAAAGTTCCCACTTCGACCGCCAAAAACTCCAAAATTTCCAAAGTATAGTTCATTCTCATTATTAATTACATCTGCTATACTAGTTGCAGCTACTACAGGAATATTAAGTTTTTTTATTAAATTCAAAAATTTATTTCTTGACCCTGATGTCCTTATAGAAGACCCAGCTAGAATCACTGGTCTTTCAGCCTTTTTTAGTTCCTCAATAATCAATTCTATATCTTTGCAATGATTGAATTCTTCATTTTCTATTTTATAACTTTGTAAGTTATCAGTTTCAATAATAGCACTTTGTATATCCAACGGAATATCTAGCCATACGGGACCCTTACGACCCGAATTTGCTATATATAGAGCTTTTTCCAATTGATATTTTATTTCATTAGCATTTTTAACCATATGTGCATATTTTGTCATAGGTTTTACCGAGTCTACTATTGTATATTCTTGTTCTCCAAATTGTCTTAACTTTAAACCTGTACTCTCAACTGTAGTATTGTATCTTACTTGGCCAGATATTACTATCATCGGAATATTATCTTGATAAGCGCACAATACTCCAGTCATAGCATTAGTCCCCCCAGGGCCTGTCGTCACACAAGTTAGAGCCATTTTATTATTTATACGTGCATAACCCTCTGCAGCCATTGCTGCTGCTTGTTCATGATGATGGTATGTGCAATTTATTTTTTTACTGCTTCCAAAAGCATCGTTTAAATACATTGCTCCCCCACCAACCACAGTAAATACATCTTTTATTCCTTTGTTTACTAAAAAATCAACTATATAGTCCGCTACTCTTTTCTTCATAACTAATTCCTTCCTTAAAAGATTTCTCTTGTTTATTTTTTTATTAAGTAAAATAATTTATTATTTGTAAGTTTGAAATTTCATTTATATCATCATTTGAGTAATACGATTTATTCCAATTTATAGTTAAATTAATCGCTTCCTCTATGCCTATTTTAGGTTTCCATCCAAAAGTATTTTTGATTTTTGAACAGTCTAATTTTAAAAAATTGCTTTCATGATATCTATTTTGATCATCTTTGTTTATCCAGTTAGCATTGTTCCATGACTTACAAAATAAGTTAACTAGTTTTTTTGTTGTAATACATCCATCATCATTAGGTCCAACATTATAACTACCTTCAAGTGATTTATCCCCATATTGTCTTTGAGCAATAATCAAATATGCTGATAATGCCTCAAATACATGTTGATATGGTCTAATAGACTCAGGATTTCTAACTATAATCTTCTTTTTATCTATAGTTGCTCTAACACAATCAGGTATAATTCTATCCCTTGCAAAATCGCCCCCACCTATGACGTTTCCAGCCCTTACTGTTGATATAGATATATTTTCATCAAAAAAAGATTTTTTATATGAGCTAGTTATTATTTCTGAACAAGATTTTGAGTTTGAATACGGATCAAACCCATTCAGCTCATCACTTTCACGATAAGCCCATTCCCATTCTTTATTATTATAGACTTTGTCTGTAGTCACGTTTATAACAGATTTTACACTATTGCAAAACCTTATACTTTCTAATACGTTGACGGTGCCCATTATATTAGTTTCATATGTATAAACTGGGTTATTGTATGATTCTCCTACTAATGGTTGCGCTGCTAAATGAAATACTATCTCCGGTTTATTCTCCATAAATACACTTTTTAATTCATCTAATTTTCTTATATCTAAAATCACAGAATTAATATTATTTTTAATATCTAAAATATTAAATAAAGATAGATCACTATCTGGTTCTAAAGAAACTCCAACTACTTCAGCACCTGCCATAGATAGTATTTTACAAAGCCAACTTCCTTTAAATCCAGTATGTCCCGTAACCAAAACTCGTTTATTTTTATAAAACTCTAACATAATCACCACACCTTCCATTTTGCATTATCACTTTTCCATAATTGCTCCAATAGAGATTTGTCTCTTTGTGTATCCATGCATTGCCAAAAACCTTTATGTTTATATGCATTTAGCATATTTTGTTTTGCTAACATTTCTAATGGTTCTTTTTCTAATATTATTTCATCACCATTTATATAATCAAATATTTTTGGCTCTAAAACCATATACCCACCATTTATCCAACCGCCATCTTCTCTATGTTTTTCTTTAAAAGAGTTTATTGCTTTATTATCATCATCTATATCTAGTATTCCAAATCTACCTTCTGGTTGTATAGCTGTTATTGTCGCAATTTTATTATTTTGATTATGAAATTCTAATAATTTATTTATATTAACATCACATACACCATCACCATATGTTAGCATAAACGTTTCATTTCCTATATATTTTCGAATTTTTTTTAATCTTCCACCTGTCATAGTATCAAGTCCAGTGTCAACAAGTGTTACTTTCCATGGTTCTGCAATATTCGAATGAACAATCATATCATTATTTTTAGTGAAATCAAAAGTTATATCTGATCTATGTAGATAATAATTTGCAAAGTATTCTTTAATTGCATATCCTTTGTAACCGCAACATATAATAAAATCATTAAATCCATAATAAGAATACGTCTTCATAATATGCCATAATATAGGATTATTTCCAATTTCAATCATAGGCTTAGGTCTTAAGTGTGATTCTTCTGATATTCTCGTTCCATAACCACCTGCAAGTATTACAATTTTCATATTATTTTCTCCTTTTCTTAATTTAATGATTTTTTGAGAGATTTATGTCTATATATATCTACTCTAAAAATATAGATACTAATTTTTACCACACTATCTTTTGTAATTACATTCTAATCTAGCTATACATTTATAACATTATTTTGCTATTTTGTCTAATATTTCTTCTACCTCTTCTTTTAAATTACAATTCAACTTTACAGCCTCTATATAAAACTTCTTGGCATCATCAAAATCGTTTGATTTTTCTTTTACATATGCTATATTAAAAATTACATTATCATCATATCTATTGTTTATATACGCCATCTTGAAATCTTTATCAGCTTCCATAAACTTTGATAAACAAGTATTTATAATTCCGCTTAAATTAAAGATTTCTTTATTATTAAATATTTCTTTATATTCTTTTATCATTTGTATACTTTCATTTATATTTCCTAAGTTAATATTTTCTTCTATAATAGCTTTATATTTGCTGTTAAGTATTTTTACTTCTTCACTTTCATTAAGTTCTTTTTTGAATTTTTCTATTAATATTTCTATTCCTTTTTTATGATGATGATTGTCTATAAGCAATATTTTCATTTCTTTTATGTATTTTAATTTGTCGAATTCCTTATTCTTTTCTATCATCGTAATTTTAAAAATGAATACATCTTCTTCATTTTTAGCAAACATCATTAATTGTTCATCCGTTAAATCCTTATTGCTTACTTGCCTTAAATAATCATAATTATAGGTTATATACAGTAAAAATAAATTTTCATATTTTTCATATTTTAAATTTCCATACAACAATAATGATTTTGACAACGAACTATATATACTTAATTTATTTAAATCTAAAGTATTTGAAGCCTCTAATAAATAATTATATAAATCTAATATACAATCTCTCCTATAGTTAACCAAATAGTCAAAATAATTTTGGATAATTACATTACTCATCCCATTTAATAAATCTATTAAATTATGATCTTGACTAATCCCGAAATAAATCAAGTCTGAATAATAAGATTCTTTTTCATTTTTTAAAATTCGATTTAATTCTTCAACAGATAATTTTTCACCATTTCTTACATTATTTAATACAGCATAATTTCCATCTATTGCATAATTTCCATCTATTGTAGAAAACATTTCATAAATTTCACTTCTATCATCTTCTTTTATAATAGTTATCATTTTCTCTAAATTCAGCTTAAATATATTTTTTTCAACTATCGAATCTGATAATTTCTTATATATGTCTAATATTTTTTCAATATTTCCCAATTTATATAAACTCATAAATATTTGTAAATATATTTTTTTTATTTGTTTAATGTCAATATTGTCTATTTCTTTTATAATTTCATTATACATTTTCAGTTCATAATACATATTAATGATATCTATCTCAGCATTTTCTTTAAGTGACAAAGTATCTCCGTCACATTCAATATTATTCGCTTGTGTCGAAATATCATAGTTTTCTATCAAATATATGTATCTTTTATAAGTTTTTATACTATCGTTATACTTGCCTAAAGTTTTTTGAGTTAATCCTAAATAATAACATATGTCTATATTTTTATTATCTTTCTTCACATATTTAGTGCATAATTTTTCACATTTTTCAAATTCAGATAAACAAATATATAATCTTGCTAAATTCGAAATAATATATATTGGTACATACCCTAATTTACTATAAAGAACATATGCTTTATTGATATATTCAAACGCCTCTTGATGCTTATCCGATGCAAGATGATTTTTCCCTAATTGAAAATTCACATATGGGTCATTCGGATTTTTTTTTAGTTCTTGAAATAATATTTGTTCATTTCTTTTTAACTTCGTTTGTCTTAACTCTTCATTTACATACATATATCCATAATGTTTAAATAAAGCTATATTGTTATATATAGGTTCTCTATAAGTAGGCTGCTCATGTATAGCTCCTTCATATTTAAAGCCTTTATCATTTTTAAATAATCTTAAAATAGATCCCTTACTATATGCTTTTTCATCTTCCGAATGTATATTTCTTAGTTCTATAGACGCACAATTATATTTTTTATATAAATTCGAATTAAAAAATTCAATTAAATTATTGCAATCTAATAATTCTTCATCTGCATCTAATACTAGTATCCATTCTCCTTTGGCATGACTAATTGATTGATTTCTCATTTGTGCAAAATTGTTATTCCACTTAGTACAATATATTTTATCGGTATATTTCTTAGCTATGTCTATACTTTTATCACTTGAACCCGTATCCAAGATAATAAGTTCACTATTTATATTCTTAACTAAAGGTTGTAATGAGCTTAAAGTTTTATCTAAGTATTTTTCTTCATTTCTAACCATCATTGTAATGCTTAATAACATAAATATACCTTCCTTATAATTAAATTTAAAAATAAAGAGTAAAGCATATGCTTTACCCTTTAGTCTTAAATTCAATAATTATCTTAATAATTGAGTTACAGATTCTGGTTGTTGTTTAGCTTGTCCAACCATAGCTTGAGCTGCTTGATTTAATATGTTTAATTTAGATAAGTTAACCATTTCTTTAGCAACATCTACGTCTCTTATTCTTGATTCTGCTGCACTTAAGTTTTCACTTGAAGTTGTTAAGTTAGAAGAAGTATATTCTAATCTATTTTGCATAGCTCCTAAATTAGATCTTCCAGTATTTATTGATTCTAAAGCTGTATCTAATGCTGTTACTAATGCTGCAGCTTCAGTTTTAGTTCCTACCTTAACAGAAGTACTTAATGTTGTATTTATAGTTTTTAAGTTTACAGTTTGTACATCTCTAGTTTCAGAGTTAGCTCCTGCTTGTATAGTTATAGTAGAACCTGTGTTTAATATGTTTTGACCATTAAACTTAGTTTCTTCAGCTATTTTACCCATTTCATCGTTTAATGCAGTTAATTCAGTACTTATTTTAGCTCTATCAGTAGTTGTTAAAGTTTCATTACCACCTTGTATTGCTAATTCTCTCATTCTTTGAGCTATGTTTCCAGCTTCTTCTAAAGCACCCTCTTGAGTTTGTACCATAGATATACCATCTTGTACATTTCTATCCGCTTGTTCCATACCTTTTATTTGAGATCTCATTTTCTCAGATATAGCAAGACCTGCTGCATCATCTCCAGCTTTATTTATTCTTAATCCTGAAGATAATTTTTGCATAGAATTTCCTGATAATGCAGTATTCTTTGCCATTTGGTTAGTTGCTATCATAGCGTTCATATTAGTATTTATTCTCATTTTTTTACTCTCCTTAGTTTTTTAACGACATCCTTGTCTTTTTTATATACAAATACTTGGCCAAGTATTGCTTACAATATATATATCGGCATAGCTTTTAAAAACTTTATACTTTTTGATTAAAAATATTTAATTTTTCTTTATTAAAATTTATATATGAGCTATTAACACGTTCAGACTTCTTATGCTCTCTGATTTCGCACTTAACTCTATCTATATTTTCACTTAATAATTTGTGAATATTTTTATCTATATCTAATATTCCATCATTTATTAGTATTTTTTTTAATTCTGATATACTATTTTCTTCTTCTAATAATACTTGCCTTTCATATAAAAGGCGGTCTATATTATCTAATTCTCCTTTATTAAGGTTATCAATTATTTTTATAGATATATCTTTGTATAATTTAGATTTTTGTATCATTGTTTTTCACCTAACCTTACATTTGCGAAAAATAACTCATCTGAGAGTTAAGTTTATTCATACTTGATTCTAAATTTGCAAATTGTTTATATAATTGTGACTCTCTTTCATTCATTTTCCTTTGAATCTTCTTTATAGCTTCTTCTTGTCGTTTTAGTTGTTCTGAGTAAAAGTTATTTACTGCTGAAGCAGTTTTTTCTAAGCCAGCTTTTCTAGCAAAAATAGAAGATGAGCCACCTGTATAATCCTTTATAGTACTCTTCATACGTTCTAATACACTTGAATCATCTCTAGCAAATATTTGATAAACTTTATCAGAATTATTTTCTAAAGCCTTTATAAACTTTTTCTCATCTAGTGCTATTTGACCTTTTTTATTATAATCATCATGACTTGTCAGCCCCATTTCATTTAAAACCGACATTTTATCTCCAAATATAGATTTTTGCATGTCGTCCATAAACCTTCTCATTTCAGAGTCATTTCGAAGTATACCTTCTTTTGCTTTCTTTTCCCATCTTTCTATTTCTTCTTCGCTCATATCTTTTTTTTGAGCTTCTGTTAAAGGTGGATAATCTGATTTTTTCTTTTCTGTTAAAAGATTATATACTTTGTCCATTATCTTATTGTAATCTTCAACAAAAGCTTTCATATTATCTACTACCGGCTGAACCTCTTGCTTTGATGTTATCTCAGCACTTCCTATAGTATGTACACTATATGTTACCTCATCTATCGTAAATGAATTAGCCCCCTGAGTTAAGCTTTTTATTAAAGTTCCATCTTTTGAAGATACTTGTACTATAGAGTTACTTCCTACAGCTTTCCCATTAAAATCCTCTATTTTTGATATAGGTTTTTTATTTGCATCTAGTTTAAAACTCCCATCTGCTTCTAATTCATAGTTAGTGCTCTTTAATCCTAAAAAATCTAGTCCATTGGATGCAGATCCATCTTCATTCAATATTTTCATCTCACTATTTTTTCCAGTCTTAGATGATTCAATTATAAGTTCGCCTGTCATATCACTAAAAGAAGCCTTAACATCACCATCCGTACTATCATTAATTTTACCTATCATTGATTCAATAGTATCATCAGGACCTATAGCTATAACCTTAGAATTAGCACTATCACCTAAATTTATCTTAAACTTAATTTCTGCGCTTAGACCTAAATCTGATAACTTACTGCCTCTTTCAATAGGCTTCTTATTAGCGGCTTCTTTTGATGTAACTTTTGGTGCTGACGCTAATTTATCAACTCCAATCTTATAATCAACCTTATTCGCACCAGCATTTCCTGTTGCAGTTATTACACTAGAGTTCGAACTTGTCACAGCTAATGTACTCCATGCGCTACTACTTAATAAGGAATTTTTTGATGACAGCGAAAAATATTTATCTTCAAATCCTTTAGTATCCTTTATAATATCTCTATAAATCTCTTGTTGCCATTTTGTAGTCTGTTCTTTTTGCTTAGCTTTATCTACTTTACTTTGTTCTCCTTTAAGCATTTCTTTTATCATTGTATCTGTATCCATACCAGTAGCAAGACCTGGTATTCTTACGCTACTTACACTAGGCATAATACCCCCCCTATTTACCAGTTTTTATCTTTCTATCAGCTTCATGCCACATATCTCTGACATCTTCTATTAAAGGAAGTACTTTATCTATTATTTGTACATCCTTCTTTATGTTAGCTCTTATAAGTTCATTTTTTATAAATTCATATACTTCATATAAATCTTGCATATAGCTACCTGCATCTTTATCCATAGTTATCATAAGTTCTAAAAATATATCTTGAACTCTAACTAATTCTTTATGTGCTCTTGCTATATTTTTTTCTAATATAGCCAACCTTGCTATCTTTGTATATTTAACAGCTCCATCTACTAACATTAATAATAATTGCTCTTGCGATGCCATATTTACTGAATTTTGCTTATATGTATTATACGGATTTGATGTATACATTTTTTCTCCCTCGCTTGTTTACTTAAATAACTTTAAAATATCATCTTTATTTGTTATAGCTTTTGAATTTTCATCTTTAACGTTGTCATATACTTCTTTTCTAAGTATAACCTTGTCCTTAGGTGCATCTATTGCTATCTTTACACTCCCATCTTCGATTTTACTTATTTTTATTTCTATGTCGTCTCCTATTAATATAGATTCACCTTTTTTCCTAGTAATTACTAACATGTTCTTCACTCCCTGTTAAAGGTTCTTTTATGTTGTATTTTTCATCTTGTAATATTAATTGCTTACCTTTGTTGTTTTTTATGTTTATTATTATAGGAGCTTTTAAATTAATTGTACTTTTTTCTAGTGTTTTTCCTAGTGTTATCAAATTTAAAATTAGTACATCTTTAGGATCTTCTATCTCTAATTCATTTATTGTTTCATCTCTTAAATTCACTTCATAGTTTTTATCAACATCAAAAGGAGATATAGCTATAAATCCTATATTTATATTGTCTTTACAATTTACCATTTTATATTTTGGATTTTCTTCTACATCATTTATTGTAAATATTTTATATTCTTCAAATCCCGGTATTCCTTTATCAAATACTATTTCCATATTATCCTCCTAATTATCTTAGGTAATCAAGTATTGTTGGTTGTATTAGCTTTGCTCCAACTTGAATAGATGCCTGATACACCATTTCTGCTGATTTTAGTTCTATAAATTTATTGACATGATCAACATCTTGATCTAACGATAATACACCCTTCATGTTTAATATATTTTCATCATTAAGTTCCTTTAATTTTTCAGCTGTTCCTACCCTTACTCCAAGTGCTGTTCTTGTATCTAAGGAATGATTAAATAGTCCATCCACATCCTTTTTTACAGACCCTAACAATTCTTTTTTACTATTTTCAACATCAGTACCATTAGATATATTATTCATCAGCTTTGATACATTATTTATTTCACTAATATAATCTTTACCATCATGTTCAAATATTTCTTTAGCTGAAACATTATAGTCTATGCTTATTCCATCTGATATGTCTGCTTTTAAATCATTAGCATTAGCCTTTGGATTTAATTCTAATTTTACTGTTCCATCTGCATTTTCTATTATCTTAACTGGGGGTTCGTCAACACTATTTCCGCCAAACATATATCTCCCACCATGACTAGCATTTAGTGTTTCTCCCAGTTCTTTGATTTTTTCATTCATTTCAGCATTTATAGCTTTCATTTCTGTTTCTGAGTATGTACCATTCCCAACCTTAAGTATAGATTCTTTAATATCATTAAGTGCTCTACCTACTTCTTCTAATGATGAATCTGTATTGTTCATCCACCCTACTGTTTCATCTATATTATAATTATATTTTTCAGTATATTTTATTTCATTATTTAAATTCATTATTTTAATGGCTTTATGTGGATCATCAGATATTCTATTTATGATTTTACCTGTATCAAGCTGCTTGTTCATATTATCCATTCTTTGTAAATTTTGTTGTGTATCATACATATGATTTCTTACCATTGAAGAATTTGTTATTCTCATAATTACCTCCTAAGTTATCTTACTAGTCCATTTATTACTACATCTAATAGAGAGTCTATAGTTGATACAACCTTAGCACTTGCATTATATGCATGTTGAAATTGTATTAAACTAATCATCTCTTCATCTAGTGATACTCCTGACACATTAGATCTTGTATTATCTATTTCTTTTAATATTTTACCTTGATTTTTTTCATTTCTTCTTATTTCTTGTGTTTCATTTCCTAGTTTTTGAATTATATTATTATAAAATTTATCTATTGTTGTATCTTCTCCGCCGATAGTAACTTTTTTATCTTTTAGCTTATACATTTCTTGAGCTACGTCTGTTGTTATTTTTAAGTCAGTAGTACCATCTAATATATCATCCTTTAATTTTAAAATAGGATTCCCACTAGCATCATACTCAAACAAATCAATTTTTAATGTATCATTTACTGACGTTGATATACCTTCAGCTAACTCCTTTATATCTCCTATATACTCTTTGATTTTATCTATCATATCTAAAGAACCTTTTACTTCTCCAGATATATTTGGTATAGCTTTTAATTCAGCTACTGTAACATCTCCGCCATTTTCTATTTTATCTTTTAGCAAACTTTTTACATCTTCATTTTGTATATTCATTTTAAAACTAAGTTCGTCTAATATTCTATCCTTTTCATCTAATAAATCATTAGGGCTCTTTCCACTACCTTCAACTATTTTAATATGTTTTTCAAGATCTCTTAATTGATTAAGCATAGAGTTAATAGAAGTTACATCTTCACCCAATTTTTTTTCTGCTTGCTCACCTAGATTTTCTAATTTTTTAACCGCTTGACTTATATTATTAGCTAAATATTTACTATTTTGAATTACTATATCTTTTGATCCATTATCATTTGGATTTTTTGATAATTCATGCCAACTTGTAAAAAAATTATTTATAGATGCTGATATTCCCGTTTCTGATGGTTCATTAAATATTGTTTCCATATTTGTATAATGTTCATATTTAATTCCTATTTCACCATAGTTATGAGATTCGCTTCTATATTGAAAATCAGAAAATGTATTTCTTATTCTTATTATATCACTCGCCTCTACACCGGTTCCTAATTGCCCAGCCCCCATACTACTGTTATATCCAGGGTAACTATATGCACTTTTTGCACTTTGTTCTACTCTTTGTCTTGAGTACCCAGGTGTATTCATGTTATTTATATTGTGTGAAGTTGTTTGTATTGATAATTGACTTACAGTCATTCCTGATTTCGCTGAATGTAAACTACCTAATAATCCCGCCATATATTTCCTCCCTATATTTATTTGCCAACTTGACCATATGCATTATATGTTCCTATACCTTTGCCAGGCTTTATAGTATTTATCATTTTTTTTGTAAAAAACAATCTCTGCTTTATAAGCAGAGCATTTGAGTCTTTTTGTATCTCTATCATTTTTAAATTATTTTTTATTTCTATATATGCTTGTTTTATATTTTCATCATTACAATTTTCTATAGCTTCTTTTATGCTACTTTCACTACCCATTATGCTTCTTCTTTTTATTTCTGTAGTTGCAAGTTCCTTAGCTACACTATCTAATTCTTGTGCTATTTTATCTATTTTCATAATGTCTTTATTTATAATTAGTTCGTACTGTTCATCTAACAGTTCAAGCAATTTTTTCAATATATTTTTTTCTTGATATATTACTACCTTTAGTTCTGGGCTCAATTATTTATCTCCCCTCATACTTTCTATTATTTTTTTTGCTAAAGCTTTTGAATCAACTTTATATGTTCCATTTTCTATTTTAGTTTTTATTTCATTTATCTTATCTATATTAATATCTTCTTTATTGGTATTTAGTTTATTTAATTGTTTTCCTAATTCTGATATTTCAACTCTATCCACTACTTTATTATTTACAGGTTTTGCTTGTACTTTATTATTTTTATACATGTTTTCAATTCCTCTAAAGTTAACTGAAGTTATATTCATTGACATACCTCCTTAATATTAAGCTTAGTGTTTTTTATTATAAATTAGATTTTAGTTATCTCCATCTATATTTTTTATTTTAGAAAGTCTTATAGCTAACTTATTATCTAATATTATACTTTCTCCACTTGCTATTATTGTTCCATTTATATTTATATCTAAAGCTTCTTCTAAACTTTTATCTAGCGTTATTACATCTCCAATTTTTAAGTTTACTATTGTGTCTATAGTTGCTTTTGTTTCACCCATAGATACAGTTATATCCATTTGTGAATTCATTATATCTGCCATAGCATCTACATTTTCTTTTTCACCTTCAACTAACTGTTCCAATTGTATTTCATATATTTCATCTATACTTTGTGCTAAGTTCATTTTGATACCTCCCTACATGTATATATCTATTAAAAGTCCATTTATTTCATCTATCTTAGCTGCAATATCAATATTTTCTTTTTGATTATATATTAATTCTTTTGTTATTTGTTCTAAATTTTCATTAACTGTTTTTACTGTAGTAAAATAATTTCTATCCCAAAAACTATCATTTTTGTTTAATGTATAAACATAATCTACTATTGATTTTAAATATCCTTTTATAACCTGTTTATACTTTATAACATCTGTATAGTTTTGAGTTGCTACTAATTTTTTTCCTGTTTCTCTTATTTCATTTACATATATATCTAACTCTTCTTTTGTTTTTGATTTGTTAGTTTCATTAAAACTATCACCAAAATCCAATTTATTTTTTGTATTTTTGGTTTCTATATTTAAACCTGGGCTTAATCCTATATTTTGTACTTTCATATTTAACCTCTATAATATTATCTTTTTTCTATTTTACTCTTTTATTAATAC
The DNA here is from genome assembly GCA_947072565.1 of uncultured Peptostreptococcaceae bacterium. Classification (GTDB taxonomy): domain Bacteria; phylum Bacillota; class Clostridia; order Peptostreptococcales; family Peptostreptococcaceae; genus Romboutsia_D. Next base: position 48,529 of record CAMTIM010000014.1, read on the forward strand.
TACGGCTATATTTTACACTACTTGAGTTATAATTTATGTATTATCATTTTTTATTATTGTTGATAAATTTTCTAAGTTCATCGGCTTGTAGCAGTAATAGCCTTGAACTAAATCACAACCCATGTTTTTCAGTACTACATATTCAGATTTTTGTTCTACACCTTCTGCTACAACCGATGTATCTGTCGTATGAATCATGCTAATGAGACTTTGTATAAACATTGGATTATTACTTAGGTATTCTACTAATGATTTATCTATTTTTATTTCATCTACATTATAGTTCTTTATATAATCAATCGAATTAAATCCTTTTCCAAAATCATCTATAGATACTTTTATACCTGTATCCTTTATCTCTTTTAATATATCATGTATTCTATCTATATCTTCCATATTTTCATTTTCTGTTATTTCAAGTTTTAATAGGCTATATTCAAACCCCACTTGTTTCAATATTTTTTCTAATTTTTCCAAAAATCTTTCATCTTCTAGCTGATAAGGTGATATATTTACGGATAAATCTATTTTTGTATTTAACACTTTGTTTATTTCATTTATATCTTCACAAGCCCTTTTTATAATCCAATCACCTAGCTTATTTATATATCCACATTTTTCTGTGAATCCAATTAATTTTTCAGGTGTTATATATCCATGTTCTTTATTAAACCATCTTATTAATGCTTCTACACCTTTTATTTCTCCAGTTTTAGCATCAACTTTAGGTTGATAGTATAAAGTAATTTCACCATTTTCAATTGCTTTATCAATAGCAGCTACATTTATATAAGTTTCATATTTCTCATTATATATCACATACCTATTTATACCTTTTCTAATTGCGTCCGACATAGATATTTCTAATTTATCCATACAATCTTCCAAGTTAAAATCATTTTCTTTATATATAATTGAGGCAATATTAACTGATATACTTATATTTTCTTCGTGTTGTTTTATACTCGAAGATATCAAAAGTATATCCTTTATTATTTTTTGTATATAATTAATATCAGTATTTTCTGTATATATAGCAAAGTTCATCGGTGATAGTCTGCCTACAATTAAATCACTACGCATATTTTTTAATTTCTTAGCTATATGCTTTATTACTTCGTCACCCTGTTTTACACCGTATTGCAAATTCACAAAATTAATTCCCATAATTTTAATTTGTATTAAAGTTCCATTATTTTTTGTACGTAAAGAATAAAAAAAGTAATTTCTTTTATATACGCCTGTAAACTTATCTCTTTTATTTATTTTAATCTTTAAATTTGATATTAGGAATCTATATTTTTCATTTTTATTTTTTAATTTTTCATTGAAATGCATATATATATGTCTCCCCACGTTTTTTCTATTCCTTATTTCTTATTTTATTCTTCTAATCAATTATTTTTTACGTACACTTATAAGTTTCCTTTAATTTAAATAATTTTATTTTTTAATGAATATATTTTTAATTATATATCCATAATCCTACATAT
>CAMTIM010000015.1 GCA_947072565.1 uncultured Peptostreptococcaceae bacterium
ATATTTTTAGCTACCGTTCATTATTTTTTTATAATATATGGTTTTTTATGCGTTTCTTTAAAATATTTTCATAATCTATAAATTAATATATATCTTCTTTAAATACTTCACAGAATTCAAATAATTCATCTAAACTTAACTCTTCTATAGCCTTATTATTATCTTCACAATAAATCACAATACTTCCAACAATACCATGTGCATCTCTAAAGGCTACACCATTTTTAACTAAATAGTCTGCAACTTCAGTAGCATTTAAGAAACCACGACTTACGGCTTTTTTCATATTGACTTCATTTACTGTGATAGTAGATATCATTTTTTCCATAACTAAAACGCACATTTCTATTGTGTTTATACTATCAAAGAATCCTTCTTTATCTTCTTGCATATCTTTATTATAAGCAAGCGGTAATCCTTTCATAACTGTAAGTAATCCAAATAAATTTCCATATACCCTACCAGTTTTTCCCCTTATCAATTCTGCACCATCAGGATTCTTTTTCTGTGGCATTATACTACTTCCTGTTGTATACAAATCATCTATTTCTATAAATCTAAATTCTTGGCTGCTCCATAAAATTAACTCTTCACTTAATCTACTTAAGTGCATCATTATTATAGAAAAATCACCCATAAGTTCTAATAAATAATCTCTATCACTTACTCCATCTATATAATTTTCTACTATTCTTTTAAATCCTAGTTTTTCTTTAGTTATGTTTCTATCTATATTATGAGTAGTTCCAGCTAAAGCACCACATCCTAAAGGACATTCATCTAATATTTCTAGTGCATTTTTTAATCTTTTTTCATCTCTATCAAACATACTATAATACGCCATAAAATGATGTTTAAAAGTCACTACTTGAGCTCTTTGAAGATGTGTATACCCCGGCATAATAACACAGTTTCTATCTGCAACTACTTTTATAGTTTTCTTAAAATTTGAAATTAATTCTATTAAATTAATAGTTTTTTCTTTAGCATATAATCTCATATCTGTTGCTACTTGATCATTTCTACTACGCGCTGTATGAAGTTTTTTACCTACCTCACCAACTCGTTGTATTAGATTTATTTCTATAAAGCTATGTATATCTTCATAATTTCCATCTAACTTTATTATCCCTTTATGTATATCATCTTGTATACTTTTTAATCCATCAACTATAGTTCTACCTTCTTCTTTGGTCAATAGCTTACAATGAACTTGCATATATACATGTGCTATACTTCCTTCAATATCCATTTTATATAAAATATTATCATAATCAAATGATTTATTAAACTCTTCCATAAGCTTATTTTCTTCTTTTCTAAATCTTCCACCCCAAAGTTTCATACTCATCACCTCTTAACTTATTTCTTCATATTTATTTTCTTTTTTTATTTTCTTCATAGCTTTTATTTTAAGAGGTAATGTAAATAAGTTTATAAATCCTTGTGCATCTTTATGGTCATATAAATCACTATCTCCAAATGATGATATAGAATAATCATAAAGAGCATTTTCTGTAAATATACCTGCAGGTTTTATAAATCCTTTGTAAAGCTTCATTTTAACAGTTCCAGATACATTCTCTTGTGTTTCATCTATAAATGCATCTATTGCCTCTCTTGTTTTTGAATACCATAAACCATTATATATAAGTTCTCCATATTTTAACGACACCATTTGTTTAAAATGTAGAGCCTCCTTATCTAGAGTTGCACTTTCTAATATGTTATGTGCTTCATAAAGTATTGTACCTCCTGGAGTCTCATATATCCCTCTTGACTTCATTCCAACTAATCTATTTTCAATTATATCAATTACTCCAATTCCATGCTTTGAACCTATATCATTTAAGACTTTTACTATTTCCACAGGTGAAAGTTTTTTGCCATTTATTTTTATTGGAATTCCTTTTTCAAAATATAATTCAATATATTCAGGTGTATTACTTGCATGTTCTAATGGTAAGCATTTTTTATATATATGATTTTGATGTTCATTTTCTAGATATTCTATATCTCCACCTTCAGTAGATGTGTGCCAAAGATTTGCATCGACTGAGTATATTTTTTCTTTAGTTACAGTTATGGAAATATTATTCTTATTTGCATATTCTATAGCATCTTCTCTTGACTTTATATCCCATATTCTCCACGGTGCTATAATCTTTATCGTCGGGTCAAGCGCTGCTATTGACGCTTCAAATCTCACTTGGTCATTTCCTTTCCCTGTGCATCCATGACATATATATTTTGCACCTTCTAAATGTGCGACTTCTACTAATCTTTTAGCTATTATTGGTCTTGCCAATGATGTTCCAAGTAAATACTTTCCTTCATATTTCGCCTCAGCTTTTATTGCCTTAAAAATAGTTTCTGTTACAAATTTTTCACTTAAATCATCTACATACACCTTTGCTGCTCCACTTTTTAAAGCTTTTTCATAAACTTCTCCCATATTATCCTCTTGCCCTATATTTACAGATACTGCTATTACCTCTATATCATAGTTTTCTTTTAACCATGGTATTATTATAGATGTATCTAACCCTCCTGAGTATGCCAATACAACTTTCTCTTTCATTGTTTAGTCCTCCAAAATTATTATTTTAAATCAAATTTTTATTTTTTTAAATGATATTCTATTTTATAAAAACGATTTCTTTTATCTTAATTAACTTTTATTTGATTTGCGCAAATCAATATAGTATTTTGTATATTGTATTCATTTGATGATTACTTTTATCTTAATCATTTAAATTCTAATATTATTTTGAATACAAAAAACCCCTTAGTATAAAATACTAAGAGGCGAATTTCCGCGGTACCACTCTTATTGATAATAATCTTTTCAAATATAGTAAATAACACTAAATAAATATATAAAAAAACGCCTCTTGGTTAAAACCAAGAGACGAATATTATCCGCGTTACCACTCTAGTTGATAAAATTTAATTATCCACTCTTTCTCTTAAGGCGAGACTATCCTACTGCCATACTATAATTTTCCTGCAGTATTCTCCAAAGTTCTCTTCACTTAAATATTTTTACTAGGCTTCCACCATCCCCAGCTCTCTATAAAACCTATTTAAATTACTTTCTTTTTCATAGAATCTAAATTATTTAAATTTGATTTGTTTTTTAAAAAATAACTTAGTTCATTTGAAATGTCAACTATATTTATATATTTTTTTTATATTTATACAAATTAATATTTTACTTTATATAAATATAAACCTTTTGCAGGTGCTGTCTCAGATGCTACAGTTCTATCTTTAGCTTCTAACATATATTTTATATCGTTAACACTTTTTTTTCTTAATCCAGCATCAATTAATGTTCCAGATATAATTCTTACCATGTTATATAAGAACCCATCGCCTTCAACATAAATTTCTATTGTGTTATTGTTTTCTTGTATTTCTATTGAATGTATATTTCTTACATTAGATTTTTTCTTAGATTTTGATGAAACAAAACTAGTAAAATCATGCTCTCCAACTAATTCTTTACTAGCTTCTTTCATTAAATTAACATCTAACTTTCTTGCTATATGAGTAGTATACTTTTTAGCAAATGGGTCATGAGCTTCATTGTTGTATATTTTGTATAAATATACTTTTGATTTTGCGTTATATCTAGAATGGAATCTTTCTTCAACTTCTTCTAAATTTGTTACAACAATATCTTCTGGTAAGTATTCATATAAATAAGTTTTAATTTTCTTTAAAGATAATTCAGTATTTGTTTTAAAGTTTGCAACTTGACCATAAGCATGAACTCCCATATCTGTTCTTCCTGAACCTACTATTTCTATAGGTTCTTCAGTCATTTTTCTAAGTACACTTTCTATTTTTCCTTGTATTGTCATATCATTATCTTGAAGCCTTTGGAATCCTTTGTATCTTGATCCATCGTATTTAATTGTCATTTTTATATTTCTCATCTAATCCTCTTTCTACTAATAACTATTCATTATAAATCGTATTTTATAATATATTATTTTTATATTTTATTTTTGCAACTAAAGTTTCCTATATTATGTAGTTTTAAAACTCATTTAAATAATACATATTTATCAATATTGATAATCAGTAAATTATTAAAATTAGTTTTTACATTACAAAATAGGATATACTCTTTTCAGTATATCCTATTTTTCTACAATTTAATACTATATTGATTCAATTAATTTATTTTTTATGGTAATTGTTATAGTTGTACCTATATCCTTTTGACTTTGTAATATCATATTCCCACCATGAAGTTTAACTATTTCATGACTTATTGCAAGCCCTAAGCCACTTCCAGCTTTATTATAATCTTCTTGGAAAAACTTATCTAATACTTTGTCTAAGTTTTCAGTTTCTATTCCACAACCATCATCTATAACCTTTATAGTTGTAAATTCTTCACCTTGAGATGCTACAAGTTTTACATATCCACCTTCACTAGTGAATTTTATAGCATTTTGTACTAAGTTTATTAAAACTTGTCTTAATCTATTTTTATCACCTTGTACATTTTCAATAGCTTCATCTTCATCTTCAAATTCACAACTCAAACTTATATTTTTTTCTGCTGATTTTACTTTAAGCTGGTTTACAACACTCACTACTAAGTTCTTAATATCAACCATATCTATTTGAAGTTTGATTCTGTCAGATGACAAACGTGAAAAATCTAGTAATTCTGTTACAAGCTTTATAAGCCTTTCTGTTTCATCTTGGATTATTCCAAGACCTAAGTCTAATTCATCTTGTGTTATACCTTCATACGCTAAAGTTTCACTCCATCCTTTTATAGATGTAAGTGGTGTTCTAAGTTCATGTGATATAGAAGATATAAACTCTTCTTTTAATTTCTCACTTTTATCAATTTCTGCTGCCATATGTTCAAAGGTCTGAGCTAAATCTCCAATTTCATCGTCTGATATATTTGTATTTTTAAGTTTTATGCTATAGTTTCCATGTGCTAACTCATTTGCAAATTGTTTTAACTCTCTAAGTGGCTGAATTAAAGTTTCTGCAAATCTAAGACTTAAAGATATAGCTATTAGTAAAATACATATTCCTGCTAATATAAGACCTAATGTTAATTTAAATATTGTGGTGTCTATTTTGTCTAAAGATACTGTATACCTTACAACACCTTCTATTATATTATTTGTCTTAAGTGGAACAGATATACTCATTACATGTTCCTTTGTAGATGCCATTCTATACGTATGCGGAGTTAACTCTTTAGTATCATTTAAAGCCCTCTCTACATCTTCAAAGTCAGCTTTTTCTTTCACTTTAAAACCATATGAATCTAATATTATATTTTTATTTTTATCTATTATTTGAATAGCATATTTAGATTTCGACCCTACATTTTCTTTATCAATTATATTCTTTGCTTTTATTTCAAAACTACTACCTTCTTGTGTTATAGTGTTGTACACTGTAGTTGTGTAATCTACTTGACCTTTTAAACTTTGCCTTACATAGTCATAGTAGTAATTTTGAATATAAAATATAAATAAGCCTTCAAATAATGCTACTGTTATAATAATTATTGTAAAATAATTTTTAATTATCTTTTTTCTTAACCCTTCAAAATGTAACAATATTAGTCTTCCTTTCTAAAACAATATCCATACCCCCAAATAGTTTGTATATATTTAGGTTTTGATGGGTCATCTTCTATTTTATTTCTTATTCTTCTTATGTTTACGTCTACTATTTTAAAATCATATAGATAATTAGTTCCCCAAACTTCATCAAGTATTTGATCCCTACTTAATGATTGTTTTGCATTTGTCATTAAGTATTTTACTATTGAAAATTCAGTTGGAGTAAGCTCTATTTCATTGTTATTTTTGAATAATTTTCTCTTATCTAAGTCTAATACAAATGGTGCTGATACTATTTCACTACTTTTTGTAATGTTTTCATCTTTTTTAATTCTTCTAAGTAGTGCTGATACTCTTACTAATAGTTCTTTTATACTAAATGGTTTTATTATGTAATCATCTGCACCAGATATAAAGCCTTCTATTTTGTCGTCTTCTTGAGCCTTTGCAGTAAGCATTATTATTCCAACTTGATCAAAATTTTGTCTTATAAATTTGCATACGTCTATTCCACTCATATCAGGAAGCATTACATCAAGTAGTGCTAGTTTTATATCTTTTTCGCTAGTCATTTTTTCTATAGCTTCTTGTCCAGTTCCTGCTTCTATTATTTCATAACCTTCTCTTTTTAAGTTTATACTTACAAAACTTCTAATTCCTATTTCATCTTCTAATATTAATATTTTTTCCTTCATTTATTAATCCTCCCAATAAATATTAGTATATTAATGAGAAATTTTCTCTTAACGCCTCTGTATTTATTTTTAATTTTTTTAATTCTTGTAAATCATCTTGATATAAAACAAAATTATACTCACCAGTTTCCTTAAGAACTATACCATTTCCAGTTGATGAATTCTTCTTATCTTCTATAAGATTTTTATTTATTACAGATATAGTAAATAAATTTTTAGGTTCTCCGCTTACTACATCATAATAGTAAAATTTAAACAATACTTCATTTCCTTTGTTTTGTGGTGCCTGTTGTACATCAATTTTATTTGCTAGGTTATTAGGTATATATACTTTATAATTATATTGATAATTATAATATATTTGGCTTATAAACACTAATCCTGATTTTTCTTTTTCTTTTCCATTCCATTTATACCAACTTATTTGAGCTGATGTCTTTTGAGTGTAAATATTTCCACTTCCCTTTACTATAGGTATGTCCACTACATTATCGTCATCAATATCTTCTGTTGGTATATAATATGGCTTGGTTAAATTTTTATCGTTATAATTAAATGCTTTATTTATTTTTTTATCCTTAACATATATTATCTGAGTCATGTAATTATTATCTTGGATCATTGGTATATCTAGTATTACACCTTTTTGTTCTTTTGTAACATCTCCTATTTTTTCTTTTGAGATAGTTCCTATTGTAATATATAAATTATTCAATCCTTTTACATCCTCAAACTCTGTGGAATCTATTAATTGTAATTCTTTTGTGAAATTTGCTAAACTTGTATATACCTTACTGCTTTTAGAATCATAGTGAAGTAATAAAATATCTAGTTTATCATCATCATCTATATATCCAATCTTTATTTTTAAATCTAATAAGTTTTCTCTTTCTTTTATCCATGTTGGGTCTAAAGTATATATTTTTTTAACTTCATCGTTTTTAAAAGAATATATATACATATTTGTTTTATTTACATCTTTAATTAACAATATTATTTCTTTATATCCATCATTGTTTAAATCATAAAAATTAGCATATTCTATAGAATCTCCACCTTGCAATATATTACCTTTGTCTGTGTAATCTCCATATTTGTTTTTGCTTAAAACTACAAATCCTACTTCATTTTTATTTTCACTTAAATTTTCTTTCTTTTCAAAGGCTACTAACTCCTTTGCTCCATCTCCATCTAAATCCACTTCATTTATTTTACCAGCTTCACTTGAATTAGATGGTAAGATTAATGAAGAATTTTGGGGAAGTAGTTGCTTTATTCCTTTGTACAGTATTTCATTAGTTTCATCACAAATAGGTTTATCTTTAATAAGCTCTTCCGGAGATTCTGAATTAATACTACACCCAGTTGTTAAAAGTACTAGCAAACTAGCACAGGTTATTAACTTAAATAATTTCATCTATTATCTCCTTATTCAATCTCTTCTTTACAATACTCCTCAAATTTTTCAATATTTTGTTTTTCCTTTTTAATAGCTTGTTCATTCAATTTACCTCTTCCTAATCTATCACAAAATGAAAGTAGTGCCACTTCTTTATATTCTACATCATTTAACATGTTTTGTGGTTCAAAAAATGGAAGATTTTTATCAAAAAATAAAGGTTGCATGTGCCATCTTATTAATTTAGAAACTTTTTCATTAAATTCTTGATCATCGGTTAGTGATTTTAAAAAGTTTAATCCTATTTTTTCTCCTTCTACATCATGGTTATATGATGTAATTCTACCTTTTCTTATTTTAGTTGTAGTCAACTTTCCTATGTCATGAAGCAATGCTGACCACATAAATACTTTTTGATCTTTTGATAATTCTTTTACCTCACTTGCCATATCTACTACTAATAATATATGGTTTAAAACACTTCCTTCAGGATGAAACTTAGGGTTTTGATCTATCAGTTCTAAGCTTTTTATATCTTTGAAAGGCTTTTCATCAAATTTACCTTCCTTTATTAGACGCTTAATATCCTCAGAAGGTTTCATACTTTTTAATAAAATTTCACTAACTTCATTAAATATTTCATCAGACTTCATATATTTTACCTCTTCTTTGGTTTTATTTTGATATTTTTTTACTTATTAAATCTATTTTCTCATATATTTATGCAAAATAAAAGCCTAGTATTTTTACTAAGCTTTTATTTTATATTTTATCACTATTTAGTTAATTTATTTAGTCTTTAGGAAATTTATCTTCTGACCAAATTAAATTTTCAAATTTATTTTTCACTTTTTCTTCAACTTCTTTTTCTTCTTTTATTTCTTGTGCTTTTTTTACTTGTGTTTCTACTGGATCTTCACTATTTCTAAATGTAACAGCATTAAAATTGTCTTCAGTTATATAGTTTGTTTCACTGTCTTGTTCTATGATTCTATTTGCTTCACTATTGTTTTCTTTATTAGAAGGTCTAACTCTTTTTTTCTTAGCTCCAAGGCTTGAGTTTTTATTGCTTTTGATTACCTTATTATTTCCTTCTATTTTTGAGTTTTCTTTAATTTCTTCTATGTTACTTTGTGTTGCTTTTTTTGTTTTGTTTGTTTTTGTATTTTTATTATTTTTTTTATTTGACACTTTTTCACTTGCCTGTTTTTCGCTACTATGTTTCTTATTTTTTTCTTTACTGTTGTTTTTTATATCTTCGTGACTATTACTTTTGTTTTGTTTATTCTCTGGTTGAGAATTCTTGCTATTTTTTTTAGGTTTTGACTTAGAAGATGATTTTTTACCACCTAATCCTAGGTTTAGCTTTATTCCAGACGATTTTTTAGATTTAGATTTTGGTTGTTCTTTGCTTTCTAACCCAAAATCATGTCTCTTTTCTTCAGGTACTAAGTCATTTAATATTATTTCATTAAAATCTTCTTGGTATTTAGTTTTACTTGGTAAATTTTTTTCTTTAGATGCCTTTTTCCTATTTTTGCCATTCATTCTAAACATAACGACACCCCCTTAAAATACTCTTTCTATTATATATATTATATTAAGGGGGTAAATATCATCATTTTATTAATTTTTTTTAGGAGGTCTTGGTCCTATATATTGATACAAGTTAGTTTTTAACATACCATTGTATAATTTTCTTCTTTTATCTGCTTCTCTTCCAAATTCTTCTTCAAATTCCTCATATGAAGTTATTAGATAATAAGACCAGTTTTTAAGTTCTCTAAATGTATATCCTAAATTCTTATAAAGAGCTTGAACTGTTTCTTTATCTTCAAGTCTTTCTCCATATGGTGGATTCGTAACTATAAACCCATATTCTTCATCGCTTTTAAAATCTAGAGCATTTGCTACATTAAACTCTATATATTCACTTACGCCCGCTATTTCCGCATTTTCCTTTGCTATTTCTATAGCTTCTTCATCTATATCATATCCGTATATTTTAAACTCTACGTCTTCATCTATCTTATCATAAGCTTCTTTTCTTATGTCCCACCAAATTTTTTTATCTAAGGTTCTCCACTTCTCTGATATAAAGTTACGATTAAGCCCTGGTGCCATATTTATTCCCATCATAGCAGCTTCTATTAAAAGAGTTCCTGACCCACACATAGGATCAACTAGTGTTCTACCTGGTCTCCATGGATTTAAGTACATTATCCCTGAAGCTAAAGTCTCTCTTATAGGTGCTTTATTTGCTTTTTCTCTGTATCCTCTTTTATGAAGAGCATCTCCTGTTGTATCTATAGATATTGTTACTTTATCTTTATGTATAAAAACATATACTGGATATTTCTCTTTATCTTCTTTTATAAGCCCATCCTCTAAATAACTTTTCTTTAAACTCTCAACTATAGCTTTTTTTACAATTGATTGTATATCCGATGTACTATATAACTTTGATTTTATTGAAGATGCCTTAGATACCGGAAATTGTGCTCCATAAGGAATATATTTTGACCAATCAATTCTTTTAGTACCTTCAAATAGTTCATCAAAGCTCTTAGCTTCAAATTCTGCAACTTTAAGGTTTACTCTTTCTGCACATCTAAGCCACATGTTAGCTTTTGCTATACCATCCTCGCCTGTTTTGTATGTAATTCTTCCATCTTCAGTTTTTAGTATTTCAAATCCTAATTCTTTTATTTCTCTTGCTAACATCTTTTCCATACCAAAAAAGCAAGGTGATAATAATGTATAGTTTTTCATGTCGTCCTCCTATTTTTGTATCGCTTTATTCATGCTACCCATTTCGTATCCTGCCATATCTAAGGTAACATATTTAAATCCGATTTCTTTTAATTTATTATTCGTTTTATTTAATTTATCTTCACTAAAGAATTTATGTATTTCATCTTTGCCTACTTCAATTCTAGCTATATCTTCATGAATTCTTACTCTGAATTGTTCAAACCCTAGTTCTATTAAGTATTCTTCACTTTTTTCTATTTTTCTAAGCGCTTCTTTTGTAATTTTTGTTCCATATGGAATTCTAGTTGCAAGACATGCAAAAGCAGGTTTATTAAATGTTTTAAGATTCATTTCTTTTGATAATATTCTTATATCTTCTTTAGTTAAATTACACTCTTTTAACGGACTAATTATATTAAGCTCTTCTAGTGCTTTAAGTCCAGGTCTATAGTCTCCTAAGTCATCTAAATTAGTTCCATCTACTACATATTTCATATTATGTTCTTTTGCTACTGATTTTATTTTTTCAAATACTGTCTTTTTACAGTAATAGCACCTTTGTGTATTATTTTCTATAAACTCTTCTACTTCAAAATTTTCAACATTTACTACAATATGATTAACCCCAAATTCCTTAGCATATTGTCTAGCTTCTTCAATCTCTCTTTGTGAGTGCATCATAGCATGAAGGGTTACTGCAACAACATTATCTCCTAATGTATCTTTTGCTACTTTAAGTAAGAAATTACTGTCTACCCCACCGGAATAAGCAACTGCTATACTTTCTAGTTCTAATAGTCTAGCTTTAAGTTTTTCTAGTTTTTTACTTACTTTCATAATAGTTAACCTCCAAAAAAGCATAATAAACTAATTATATAAAATATATGGATATAAATCAAATTTAAATTTCAGGAAGTGTTCTAAATTGAAATTTATGGGTAATTATTGTATTATATAATTGATTAGGGGTGATGACAATGAGTATTAATTACGACATCTTACAAAATTTACTTAGATGTAACAAAAACTTAAAATTGAAATTTAGGGAAGGTAGCCCTATTTTAGATGTGCTACTTTATACTGAAGTAATATTAACTTTAGAATTAGAGTCTAATGATTTAACTAAATATAGTAAACTTATTTATGAAAGTATCCTAGACCTAGAAGGTATAACTATTTATATACCTAAAATATATATAAGATAAAACCAAAATAAATAGCGTACATATAAGTACGCTATTTATTTTAATTATGTTTTTTATGTTTATAATAATTTTTCTGCCCACTCATCTGGTTTGAATCCTATAACAACATTTTTCCCATCAAATGCTATAGGTCTTTTTATAAGCATACCATCACTAGATAATATACCTAAAAGCTTATCATCTGATTCACTTTTAACTATATCTTTTAAGCCTAATTCTCTGTATCTAACTCCACTAGTATTAAAGAATTTTTTTATATCATATCCACTAATTTTATACATTTCATTAAGTTCTTCTTTAGTAGGAGGTATTTTTACCATTTCTATATCTTCAAATTCTAAATTATTTTTTTTAAGCCAATCCTTAGCTTTTTTAACAGTAGATCATTTTGAATATCCATAAATTTTTATCATTTTAATCATCCTTTGTTGTTTTTTATGTTTTATTTATACCCACCTTTATTTTTTTTAATCAAACCTATTTAGAAATAACTACTTCAATTTCTCCATTACTAATATTTATTATTTTATCACATACTTCATTTGCAAAATCAACATCGTGTGTAATTATTAGTATTGTCATACCATTTGATTTTAGTTTGTTCATTATATTAACAACATTTTTTATAGTGTCTTTATCTAATGCTGAAGTTGGTTCATCAAAGCAAAGTACCTTTGGCATTAATGCACATGCTCTTGCTATTGCTACTCTTTGTTGTTGACCTCCTGATAGCTCACATGGATATGAATCTATCTTATTTTCTAGATCTACTAATTTCAAAAGTTCTTTTGCATTTTTTATAGCTTCTTGTTTCTTTGTTTTAAATACATTTACAGGTGATTGTATTATATTTTCAAGTACAGTTAAGTGAGGAAATAAGTTGAAATTTTGAAATACCATTCCTACCTTACCCCTTAACTTATATATATCTTTAGAGGTATCTATAGTTTCTCCATCTAATATAATTTGTCCACTATCAAAATTTTCAAGCCCATTTATACATCTAAGTATAGTAGTTTTACCCGCTCCTGACTTACCAAGCAAAACTCCTATTTCACCTTTATTTAAGTTAAATGAAATATTATTAAGAACCTTATTTTTATTAAATGATTTATTTAAATTACTAATTTTAAGCATATATATTACCCCCTATAATATGAATATTTTTTTTCAACAACTTTAAACACTTGAGTAATAATACCTATAAATAAAAGATATATTAGCGCTGCATACATTAAAGGAACTAAGCTAACGTCCCTATTAGATGCTATTTGTGCTACTCTTAAAATATCATTAAGTCCTAGTATATAAACTAATGACGTATCTTTTACTAGTGTAGTAACTTCATTTGTCATTGCAGGAAGTATTCTCTTTATAACCTGAGGGAATATTATTCTTTTATACATATTAAATTTATCAAAACCTAATACTAAAGATGCCTCATATTGTCCTTTGTCTATTGACTGTATGCCACCTCTAAATATCTCTGCAAAGTACACCGCATAATTTAAAGAAAATGCAATTACTGCTACAGCAAACCTATCAAATACTATTCCTACTATTGGTAAACCAAAGAATATAAAAATCAATTGTAATAATAAAGGTGTTCCTCTCACAATAAGTATATATCCTTTACTTATTGTACTTATTAATTTATTGTTAGAATTTCTTAAAAAAGAAATTATTATGCCTAGTGGTGTTGAAATTACTAAGGTTAAAACAAACACTGATAAAACTATTTTAATTCCTTCAATCATTTTTTTCACTCCTTAATATGCTTCTATTATTTAAACCATTTACTATAAATTTTATCAAAAGATCCATCCTTTTTTACATCATTTAGGGTCATCTCAACCCTGTCTTTAAGTTTAGAGTTGTCTTTTTTAAATGCTACTACATAACTTTCTTCTCCAAAATTATCTTGTAATATCTTGTATTTTTGATTCCCTTTCTTGTTTATATAGTATCTAACTAAATTTTCATCAGATACTATTGCATCAGTTCTTCCTACTTCTAAATCTCTAATAGCATTGTCATACGTATCATAAAGTATTGGGGCTTTGTTATCTAATTTATTAACAAAATCTGCTTGTTTTTCTATAGCTTCTAATGCGCTAGATCCTTGCTGAATTCCTAACTTTTTACCTTTTAAATCTTTTTTTGTTTTTATATTAGAATCTTTCATTGTAACTATAACTTGTTTATTTGCTAAGTATGGTTTTGTATATGATACAACTTTTTTTCTTTCATCTGATAAAGAGTATCCATTCCATATAGCATCAATGTTACCTGAATTAAGTTCAGTTTCTTTCATTGCCCAATCTATCGGTTGGAATTTAACATTCATATTTAACCTCTTGAATACTTCCTTTGCTAAATCAACATCAAATCCAACTATCTCTCCATTTTTATCTGAAAATCCCATTGGAACAAATGTATTATCTAGTCCTACTATAACTTGTTGTTTGTTTTTAGAATTTGTATTATCTTTACTTTTATTTTCCTTTGCACATCCTATTGCTCCAAATATAGATACAGCAATCATTGAAATTACAGCTATTTTTTTTAATATATTTTTCATATCTTTTCCTCCATTTTTTAATTCAATTTTTATTTATTAAAGTTTTATTTATTAATATAAATTCTTTCCGCGCGTAAAGAATTACATTAAAAAAGCTCCCGCCTATAGCTTAATAGCTAAAGGACGGGAGCTAACTCTCGTGGTTCCACCTTTTTTTATTAGTACCTCACAGCACTAACCTCTTTAAGTACGACAAATAAATGTTTATACTCTAGCACTATAACGGGTGCAAGGATTCCGGAAACAGCCTACTAAATATGATTCTTTCGGTGTTCTGCTCAAAGATGTGTTCAAAATAAAATCTAATGCTCCTCTCACCAACCGGAAACTCTCTTTTTAAGATTTTTACTTTTACTCTTTCTTATCATTACATTTTTTATATAATTCTTTATTATAAAAATAAATTATAGAGTATCAAACAATGTATGTCAATATTTTTTTAATATTCCCATTTAATTCCAAGGTACTACTTCTACTTCTCCAAACCATCTTTCACTAAGTCTATTTGAATATTCACCTTTATATCCTATAAAAGCTAATAATATCAATTCTACATATTTAGTTCCAATTTGAATTATATTCCACATATCCTCAACATTTAGAGTAGCTCTATTGTCTCTTCTTGTTGGGTGAACTATTTTATTTCTAAAATAAATAACTAAATCTACGCCATCATCAAATCTGGATTTTATCCAATCATCAAACAATTCTAATTCATCATTTCCATATTGAATTTTACATATATCTAAAACCATTTTAATATTTTTAGATGCACTATTTAAGTCAAAATCCTCATCAGACAATAAATTTTCTTGTTCCACTAAAATAATATATGATAAAGTTTCTAGAGCAATTTGTATAGATATTATGTTGTTTTCTATTGTAATATCCCCAAGTGATTCTATATACCAATCTATAACATGTTTTATTGCAGGTCCACAATATCCATCTTCTAGTTTTTTACACATAAGCGACATATATTTTTCTATATTATGATGGTTAGAAAGTGTGTCTGTCCATGTAGGAACAAACTTAAATGGAGTTATTATATTTTCAGTCCAAAGCCTAAATACATTATTATTATTTTGATATCCTTTTACTAAACAAATTCCAACGTATCTTCCACACATAAAGCTAAGTGCATACGATATACGATCTATAAAATCTATCATGTTATTAGTTCTAAATAATTTATTATCTTTGCGTTTAATTCTTCCAATATGCGTTATTATAGTACCCGATTTTGATTTTAGCTCTTCATTTAGCTCTTTTCTATAATCATATCTTTTATCTATTATTATTGTAAAATCATTTATATCAAATTGTATTCTTCCTGCAAACAACTTATCCACGTGTTTTATAAGTGTTCCTGGAAACTTATCCAAATTAATTATATGAAAATCAATATACTCTACATAAGAATTTTTAGATTTTATATAATTATCATTTGTGTATCCTTCTATGTTAAAATCATTTATAGAGTTTACTGTTATAGACATCGGCTTATACCCATACATTTCAAGTATAGCATTGTCATAATCTAACTCTAAATCGATTTCTTCATCTTCAACCGATACTATTTGAGCTTTAAAATTTATAGATACTGGAGGTGTCATTTTGTAATATATAATTCCACTACATTTATACTTTTTATCTAAATAAATGCAAAATCTGCCTTCATAAATACTAATATCTTCATCTACTTTATACCTAAAATAATCTGATGATATAGCATTGTTAACTACCTTCATAACTAGCCCACCTTTACTTTCATATAATACTATTTCATTATATCATAATAGGTTAAACAATATCTAATTTAATAAAGATTTAATTATTTATTAAAAGTAAAAGCTCCTATTGAAGTAACTAGGAGCTTAATTATTTTTAAATGCAGTCGAAAGCATTAATTTTATTCTATTTAACTGATTAGTCTCGCTAGCTGATGGATCATAATCTATTGGGATTATATTGGCTTTTTTATAAATTCTTTTTAATTCTTTAATCTGTCCTTTTCCAGTTATGTGATTTGGTAAACATCCAAATGGTTGCATGCATATAATATTGTTTACGTCCTCCTCTATTAATTCTATCATTTCGCCTGTCAAAAGCCAGCCTTCACCAGTCTGATTTCCAATAGATATTACATTTTCTGTATTTTTAGCTAATAGATCTATACTCTTAGGTGATGTGAATCTTTTACTTTTACTAAGTTCTTTTTTATATGTCTTTTGATAAATTTCCATAAGGAATATAGCACTTTTACCTAGTTCTTTACTTATCCATTTACCTTCTAAATATTTATACTTATATGCTGTATTTAAACAACAACTAAAAAAGAAATTTATAAGTTCTGGTACTACAGCTTCTCCGCCTTCACTTTCTATAATATTTACTAAATTATTATTTGCAACAGGATGAAATTTAACTAGGATTTCCCCTACTAGACCTATCTTTGGTTTTTTAATATCTAATACTTCTAAATTATCAAAATCCTCAATTATATTTTTTATATTTTTCTTAAATTCATATATACTAGCTTTTTCTAAAGAATCTTTACATTTTTGAACCCATTTTTCATAAAGTTTATTACTGCTTCCAATATCTCTTTCATACGGTCTTACTTTATGTATAACTTTCATTAGTAAATCACCATATATTATTGACATAAAAATTCTATTTACTAGTTTCAAAGTTATACTTTTTATAACCCCACTATTTTCAATACCATTTAAACTTAAAGATATTACAGGTATGTTTTTAAATCCAGCATCATATAATGCTTTTCTTAAAAAACCTATATAGTTTGTTGCCCTACAACCTCCACCTGTTTGAGTTATTACAACAGATGTATTTTCTAAATCATATTTTCCAGATTTTAATGCACTTATAATTTGCCCGATCACTATTATAGCAGGATAACAAGCATCATTGTTTACATACCTTAGCCCTTCTTCTATTATTCTATTATCTGTACTATTTAAAATTTCTATATTAAATCCACTTAAATTAATTGCTTTTTCAAAAAATTGAAAATGAAATGGAGACATTTGTGGTGCTAAAATAGTATGTTTCTTACTTAACTTTCCTTTCTTATATTCTATGCTTTTATCTTCAGTGTTTTTTATTTGTGTATTGTTCAATTCTCTTTGCAGCATTGCAGCTTTTAAAGATCTTAGCCTAATCTTTGCAGCTCCTAAATTGTTACCTTCATCTATTTTTATAACAGTATAAATTTTTGAGCTTTCATTTAATATCTCTTGAACTTGGTCTATTGTAACTGCGTCAATACCACATCCAAAAGAGTTTAATTGAACTAATTCTAAATTTTTAGTTTCTTTTACAAAGCTTGCAGCTTTATATAGCCTTGAATGATATACCCACTGATCTACAACCCTTAAAGGTCTCTTTAAATTTGCCAAATGGCTTATGCAGTCTTCCGTTAAAACTGCCAAATCTAGAGAATTTATAACATCTGGTATTCCATGATTTATTTCTGGGTCTAAGTGGTACGGTCTACCACATAAAACTACGCCTTTTAGTCCTTTTTTATTTATTTTTGCAAGAGCTTTCTCTCCTTGTTCCTGGATATCTTTTTTAAACTGAGCTTGTTCATAGCTTGCTTTATCTACAGCTTCTGATATATTTTTCTTTGATATTTTATTAAAATATACTGAAAGCTCTTCATATAATCTATCTTTTAATTTATTTTTATTATTTAAACTTATAAATGGATTTATATAAGTTATATTATTTTCACGTATTTCTTCAACATTATTTTTTATAACTTCTGAGTAAGATATTACTACCGGACAATTATAATTATTATTTGCAGATAAGTCTTCTTTTTTTTCGTTAGTTATGCATGGATAAAATATATATTTTATATTTTTTTCTATTAAATTTGCTATATGCCCATGCACAAACTTAGCTGGATAACATACTGTTTCAGATGCTATAGATGTTATTCCTCTTTGATAGAGTTCTTTTGATGATCTATCTGAAAGTATTACTCTAAACCCTAATGATGTGAAAAATGTATGCCAAAAAGGATAATCTTCATACATGTTTAAAACTCTTGGTATTCCAATTTCACCCATTATAGCTTCTTTTTTAGATAATGATTTATAACTAAATAATCTGTTATATTTATATTTAAATAGATTTATATTTTTATTACTATTTAGTCTGCTTTCATTATCATATATTAACTGCCCCTTTTCACATCTATTCCCTGATACAAATACTTCACTGTCATCAAACTTATTTATAGTTAGCAAACAATTATTCGAACATCCACCACATCTATTAACATTTACACTAATACTTATATTTTCCAGTTGGTTTTTATTTAGAAGTTTAGTTTTATATCCATCTTTGTATCTTTCTTTAGAAATTAATGCAGCTCCAAAAGCTCCCATCATTCCAGCTATAGATGGTCTCGTAACATCTTTACTTATTAATTTTTCAAAACTCCTAAGAACTAAATCATTATAAAAAGTTCCACCTTGAACTACTATGTTCTCACCCATATCATTTATATCTCTTATTTTTATAACCTTAAACAATGCATTTTTTATAACTGAGTAAGACAATCCTGCTGATATATCACTAATACTAGCCCCTTCTTTTTGAGCCTGCTTAACTCTAGAGTTCATAAATACTGTGCATCTCGAACCTAAATCTACAGGAGATTTTGAATAAACTCCTATTTTTGCAAATTCTTTTATGTCCATAGATAATGAAGTTGCAAAAGTTTCTAAAAACGATCCGCACCCAGATGAACATGCTTCATTTAAAATAATGCTATCTATAACTCCATTTTTTATCTTTAGGCACTTCATGTCTTGCCCACCAATATCTAATATAAAATCTACATTCTTGTTAAAAAATTTTGCGCTCTTATAATGAGCTATTGTTTCTATTTCTCCATAGTCTATCTTTAAAGCCTTTTTTATAAGGCCTTCTCCATATCCAGTAACCGTCGATGCTACTATATTACATTCATTTGGTAATACATCATACACATCCTTCATTACCGTTATAATTGTTTGTAATGGACTCCCCTCATTGCTACTGTAATGAGAATAAAGTGAATTTCCATATTTATCAATTAAAATAACTTTCGTAGTTGTAGACCCTGCATCAATTCCTAAAAAACAGTTCCCTTTAAAATTTTTTATGTCTTTGTAAGTTATATCATTTTTTTTATGTCTTATTTTAAAATCATTGTATTCTTTTTCATCATTAAATAATGGCTCTAACTTATTTACATTAAGCATACCATCATTATTTAAATTTTGTATTTTATCTATTAATGTGTTTAAATTTATACATTTCTCATCTTTTGATAGTAGGCTTGCTCCCATCGCTATGTAGAGTTGAGCATTTTTAGGAAGTATTAAATCGTCTTCATCTAAATTCAATATATTTTTAAAAGCTACCCTAAGTTGTGATAAAAAATATAGCGGTCCTCCTAATAAAGCAACTTTTCCTTTTATTTTTCTTCCACAAGCTAATACACTAACAGTTTGAACAACAACAGCATTAAAAATGCTCATAGCTATATCGCATCTTTTTGCCCCATCATTTATTAACGGCTGAATATCAGTTTTAGCAAATACACCACATCTTGATGCTATTGGATAAATAACCTCATATTCTTTTGCTAATTCATTAAGACCTACTGCATCTGTTTGTAGTAGCGATGCCATTTGATCAATAAATGCTCCCGTACCACCTGCACATATGCCATTCATCCTTTGATCTATTCCACCACTTAGATAAGTTATCTTTGCATCTTCTCCACCAAGTTCTATAACCACATCGGTTTGAGGATAATAATATTCTATTGCCTTTGTGGATGATATTACTTCTTGAATAAATTTCACATTAAGATTTTTAGATATATCTATTCCACCCGAACCAGTTATTACAACCTTAATTTTTGAATTTCCAATAATATTATGTATGTTTACTAAAGCTTCTTTTACAGATTTTTTTATATCAGAATAATGCCTTTTATATTCTTTATATACTATTTCATCATTACTATCTAATACTACTATTTTTACCGTCGTTGATCCGATATCAATTCCTATATGAAATATTTCTTCCATTACATATTCCCCCCATAATGCATATGTATTTTTGGCTATTTTAATATTTAAAGAAGTAAATTTCTTACTATTAACATTTATGCTTTAATTTATATTTATATGTTGTATACTTTGCTTCATGTCTATTTTTATAAGGTTATATAGTATGTTTTATACGTTTTAATACGTACTATATTCGCAACAAAAAAAGCGTATTTAAAATACGCTTTTTATATTAATTTAATATTCTCTTTGCTATATTCGCACAATGATCTGATATTCGCTCTAAATTAGTTATCAAATCTAAATATAAAATACCTGCATCTATTTTACAATCATCATTATTTAATCTATATATATGATTTTTTCTTATTGATTTTTCTATTTTATTAACTTGTTCTTCTGTGTGTATTATTTTATTTGCTATAGTTGTATCTTTATTTTTTATTACACTAGTAATATCTTCGCAGTTTTGTTTTACTTTTTCATACATCTCATTAATTTCATCTACCCCCTCTTTTGAAATACTTGCATCTTTTTCAATAGCAATTTGTGCAAATTCTGATATATTTTCACAATGATCGCCTATTCTTCTTAAATCATTTATTGTATTGAATAAATTATCTACATCTTCTACTAACTCAGTATTGATAGATGTTTTTGATAATTTCAAAAGATAGCTAAGTAAATTGATTTGTAAGCTTTTTATACTTTTTTCATTTTCTATCGTTTTATCTATATGTTTTTGAGATTTATTGAAAAATCCATTCATAGAATTACTTAAGCATTCTTTAGATAAATTAGCCATTTTCAAAGTTTCTTTTATAGTATTTCCAAATGCTATAGAGGGTGTTTCTAAAATTCTTTCATCAAGATAGGTTTCTTCCTTCTTTTCTTCCATTCCTTCAGGTATTATCATCATAGATAACTTCACTATAAATTTAGCAAATGGTAAAAGAATTATTACTGAAACTATATTAAATAATGTATGAGTATTTGCTAATTGTCTAGCCACATCACTAGGATTTATCTTAGTAACTATAGATATAGTAGGTTTATTTAAGAAAATTAAAAATATCACTGTTCCTATTATATTAAATAATAAATGTATTATAGCTGCTCTTTTAGCATTTCTATTCGCTCCAACGCTAGATATTAATGAGGTAACACAAGTCCCTATATTCTGCCCATAGAGTATAGGAAGTGCTGATGGTAATGGTATAATACCCTGAGCTGCAAGTGCTATAAGTATACCCATTGACGCACTAGAACTTTGTACAATAGCTGTTATGCCAATTCCTAAGAGTAATCCTAATAAAGGTCTTTTCCCAAAACTTATAAGTGCATCTGTGAAGCCTTTAAACTCTGCCAATGGCTCTACTGCATCTTTCATAAGCTCCATACCTGTAAATAAAATCCCAAATCCCAATAATATTTCCGCTATATTTTTAATTTTCCCATTTGATGCAAAAAGATATAACACTATACCTATTCCTAGTGTTATTGGTGCTAATCCATCTAATTTAAAACTAACTAGTTGAGCTGTAACAGTCGTTCCAATATTAGCACCCATTATAACTCCAATTGCTTGAGAAAGTTGCATTATTCCAGCATTTACAAAGCCCACTACCATTACAGTTGTCGCACTACTACTTTGTATTACTGCTGTAACTAATGCACCTACAAAAACACCTATTATTATATTACTAGTTAAAAGTTCTACTATTTTTTTTAATTTATCTCCTGCTGATTTTTGTAACCCATCACCCATAAGACTCATTCCATATAAAAAAAGTCCTAAACCTCCAATAAGATTTATCGCTATATCCAAATTAATCCCTCCTTGACACTTAAATAATCTAGATATATCATTATCTATTTTTACCTTTATAATGCATTACTAGCTTTTAATTTATAACCTGCTCTAATAAGGAATATTAATTGTTTATTTTGGTTAAAATATTACTGCTAGATAATATTTTATTTAGGAGGAACTATGGCAAAGAATAAAAGTTTAAAAAAACCAAAAAAATCTAAAAACGTAGCTAATTCAAGCTTAGAAATTGCAGAAGAACTTAATATCGACCCACAACTAAGACCATCTAAAACTGGTTCTGTTAGTCAAAATACGGCTAAACCAATAAAGCCTAGAAAAAAATAACTAAACTTACATTCAATATAAAAAACAATATAAAAAAACAGACTTAAACATAATCTTTAAGTCTGTTTTTTATGTAATATATTATCCTACAAGCATAAATATAAAGTGAGATGCTACCCCAGCGCAAATACCGCCTATAGTATGTGAAATGATGGCTTTACTTGTTAATTCCCTTGCATTTAAAGCATCCATCATACCTACGTGTGTACTTAAATAACCACTCCAACACATACCCATAGCTGTAAATACTGCTATATCATTAGGCGTTACAACTCCATCTACTATGAATTTAGGCACTAAACTCATTGCCGCCCCAACAGCTCCTAAAGAAGTTATTGGGAAAGCTATCGCCTCTGGTGATGTAAATCCAAATAATGGTTCTAATATAAAACTAAGTTTTTCTCCTATTACAGGTAAAAGAGCTATTCCTTCATACGCAACGCCTGTATATGCAGATTTACCTGTTTGTGGATCTATTGTTGGTCCAAAAGTTAATAACATCACTAGTGTACATACAATTAAAACCCCCGGTATTATAGCTAAGCCCAAATCAACCCCTGATTTGCCACCTTCTAACATAGCATCTAATACTCTTTGGAATGTACTTCCATCCCTAATTTCTCTATAATCTTCACTTTTATTTATTTCCGCTTTTATATTGTCTTTTTTCTCATCTTCTTTATAAAACTTCTTAGTGAAATGAAGCATTATTCTAACACTAATTATACTACCTATTATAGCACCTATATTTCCTATTACTGCTGGTAATACATATTGACTTCCTTGAGATATCATAAAAGTTGTTACTACAAGCCCCATACCAAAAGATGTACCTAAATTACATAATGCTGGTATTTGGTAGTTTTTAAAATACCTAGTAAAACTTTTATCTTTACTAAAAGATATTATTGCTGGATTATCAGATAAATAGGTTGTTATAGCTCCAGCTATACTAGCTCCAGGTAATCCATATAGAGGTTTCATAAAAATTGCAAACATCTTATTTAAAAGTTCTATAACTCCAAATTCTGAAAACAATGCACTTAAAGCTCCTGCAAGTACCGCCATCGCCATTATTAAAAATACTGTGTTTAAAAGTAGATCATGTGCCGTATTCATTATTACTTTAAACATTATTCCCGCACCCATAATATTAGCTATATAGCTAAACCCAGCTATTAAAAGTGTTATAAATACAAATGTTTCTATTCCTATAGGTTTAACTCTTCTCTTTGTAAGCCTTTCCTGCGTCATAAATTTCTCCTTGTAAAATATTGTATTTTTATCTTATTTATAAGCCAATACACTATATTTAAGCTGATAAATATTTCCTATGATTACAATATTATATAACAAAAAAAATTATTATTCTACAATAAACGCTTAATTTGTTTATTTTTTATCATTCTTTTTTTATTAAAATAAAATTTATAATTTAATATTTTTATATTTTATTCATTGTAAGACAAGCTCATATTTTTAGCCACGTAGCTTACTAAGTCAACAGTTCTTGTTGAGTATCCCCACTCATTATCATACCAAGAAACTACCTTAACCATATTATTTTCTAAAACCATAGTTGATAATCCATCTATTATAGACGATCTTGAATCTTGCTTATAGTCTATAGATACCAATGGCTTATCGCTATATCCTAATATTCCTTTTAAGCTTGCTTCTGAAGCATTCTTTAAAGCGTTGTTTAATTCTTCAACAGTAACATTTTTTTTCAATTCACAAACTAAATCAACTAAAGAAACTGTTGGTGTTGGAACCCTTACTGAAAAACCATTTAATTTGCCTTCTAATTGAGGTAGTACTTTCGCTACAGCCTTTGCTGCACCTGTAGTCGTTGGTATCATAGACTCTCCAGCGGCTCTTGCTCTTCTTAAATCTTTATGATTCTTATCTAATATCTGCTGATCGTTTGTATAAGAATGTATAGTTGTCATTAATCCTTTTTCTACTCCGAAAGTATCATCTAAAACTTTAACAAATGGCGCTAAACAATTTGTAGTACAAGATGCATTCGATATTATATTATGTATGTTATTATCATACTTGTCCTCATTAACACCCATAACTACTGTTATATCTTCATTCGATCCAGGTGCTGTTATTATTACTTTCTTAGCTCCTGCATCTATATGTTTTTGAGCTTTTTCTCTTTGAGTGAATAATCCCGTAGATTCTATTACTATATCTACACCTAATTCTCCCCAAGGTATTTGTGCTGGGTCATTATGTCTTAGTATCTTTATTTCCTTAGAATTAATTAATAGAGTGTCATTATCTTTAACTTTTATATCGCCTTTAAATGTTCCATAGCATGAATCATACGTAAATAAGTGTGCTAAAGTCTCAGCATCTGCTCTAGCATTTATAGCTACTATCTCAACATTACTCTCTAAGTTACTTCCTGCTATTCTTAAAACTGATCTTCCTATTCTTCCAAATCCGTTAATTCCTACTTTTATCTTCATATGTAAATCCCCCATCATTGTAATTTTTTGATTTTGTACGTCTTAATGATTCATTTTCGATTATAAAGTATACATTAATGATTTATTTAGTGTACACTTTATATATTATCATCTTTTTTATTATATGTAAATACAAAAATAGTGTGGAAATATTCCACACTATTTAATGAATTAGCTTTTAGTTGTATAATACTGAAAATATATATTCTATACACTTTCAATAATTTTTTTATTATTACTATGATAATATATAAAATCTATTATTTTTCCACTTATAGTAACTGCTATTAATGAATAAAATACATCATATGCTGATAGATAAAAAAGTGATAAAAGTAAAACTACAACATCACCTAATAAATACACCATACCTATATTTAAAGATGTAGTCTTAGCAATCACTAATGCTAAAGCATCGTCTCCTCCAGCCGCTCCTCCTGCTCTTACTATAATACCTACTCCTATACCTACACTAATACCTGCTAATATAGTAGATATCAACATACTCTGTATACTAGGTAGTATAGGTCCTATATATTCAAAGCATTCATAAGAAAATGAAAAACTTATAGATGCAATTATAGAATAAATAAAGAATTTTTTTCCAAAAAACTTATATCCTACTAACAAAAGTGCACCATCAATTATAATATTTGCTATAGAGGGCTGTATACCGAACAAATTCTTTAACAGTAGTAAAAGTCCTAACACTCCACCTTCTGTTATATTATTTAAATAATAAAAATTGTAAAATCCAAAAGCTAATATAACTGAACCTAGTAATATACTTACTAAACTTTCTAAAAATCGCCGCCTGGCCATGATATCCCTTCCTTTTTTCTTAATTTACTACATTATATTCTATAAATAATGGTTTGTATACTGCGATTTTTTAATATTAAATTATACATTTTTTTTATTTTTTTTTCAATACTTTTTTTGTTATTTTTTTTATATTTTTTGCACATTCATTCAACATCAGTATTTACAACGCATACAAATGCTAATTATTTTTATAAAGTTTATATTTGCTACTTTTATAATTTAGTATACATAAATACTTGTTTATATAATTTTTTTATTTGTTTACAAATACTATTCCTAATTTGAACTAAAATATATTCTATTTAGACCCCAAATTTCAAGCTACAAATTAAACAACTAAATATTGTATTTTATTATTTTTTTATTATATAATAAAATACAACTTGTTTAAGCAATTATTCAAATAAAAAATATAATTATTTATTAAGATAAATCAAACAGTGCTTGTATCTAATAATAAACATAAACGATTAAGTTGATATATTTTCAATATATATATTTAATATAAATAAAAATCTATGCACAATATAAATATCCCTCCTTAACTTTATTGCTAAAGAAGGTAGGGACATTTATAATTAAGCATAATCTACAAAGCCACATATATTACATAATGGTACTATATATAAAACTTTTTCACTAGAATCAAGTAACCAAACTATATCATAATCTAAGTGAACTACAGACACCTTATTATAAGAAGGTGATATCGTCGATGGAGGTGAACTTACTCTTACAATAAACTCTCTCTTGTTAATCTCTGATTCAATGTATTTATCTACAAGATACATCATTGCACTTTCTTTACAACAACAATTTTCATCACAGTTTATACTAAGAGAGAGTGGCGTTTTATATTCTTTATTTAGCTCATTTATTATAGATTGATAATCTGGATTAATCGAACCAGAAGGTGTATTTGGACTTATTTTTATAACATTTATAGATTCTATACACACTTGAGAATATATATTCTTATTGCCAATTGTTTGTTCAAGCAATATAAAATTAGGATATTTACTATCTCTTATTATGCTATCTGCTGATGTATTACAATACCATACAGTAATTTTTTCGATTAAATAATCTAGTCTATTTAATATACAAAGAGCTCTCTTCAATCCACAGGTACAACAACAATCCTTTACTTTATTGCTATAGTTTTCCAAATATATCACTTCCTTAAATAGTTTTACTTAAAGTGATACCAATTAACTCACATAAAGATAAAACATAATAAATTGTAGTAGGGTCACCAGTAATAGGATCTATGACAATATTTTTAGCCCAAACTGTATCTGAATTTATAGCAAGTATTTTAGTTACTCTAAAACTATTAGCAGGGGTAGATAAAATTACAGAATTAGTTGTTGGTAAATTCAAAAGAAAATCTCTAGCTTTTAATAAATATTCTAAAGTCCCATTTTTACAGCAACATCCATTTGATGATGAGTAATGTATTTTACAAAATCTACTTGTAATATCAGCTTCTTTCATAACTGTACAAGTACTACTAATCTGAAATTCAAATCCATACAGCTTACATATATTTAAATAAGATATATCTCCAGTATATGGTTCTACTATATATGAATCTATATAAATAGGTACTATATCTGTCGTTATATACGGAATATTATATATTATATTTGATATTGGAGATGTTGATAAATCTTGTAATTTAGGGTAATACTTTAATGTACCAGTTTCAATGCAATTTCTATTAGTTGGTTTTACTAAAAAATCTTGAAAAAACCAATCTAGTGCACAAAGTATTCCATCCTTACAGCAACAATCATCTTTTTTATTATTAGGAAGCATACAGCAACCACTCTTTTGATACATATTAAAACTCCTTTCTATACTTTATTGTATGAATTTAGCTATTCTACAAGTAGGAACCCCATAATATACAGTAGTAGTACCTATTAAGCTAGAAAAAACAGCTATATCATTATCAACAGCTATTAAAGTCACTTGATCTTGGTTATCTCCTAAAGTACCTTGCTTTATTACTGCTCCATTTAGAGTATCTTGTATTGTAATAGTGTATTTAGCTCCTAGACCATTTAGATATAGTGCTTGACCCACCCCATTGCCACAATCGCAACAGCATTTACATTTTTGTGTATAGAAAAATTCTTTTCTAAGGTTAGCATCTTCGTTGACTCCATCAGCTTCCGCTAATTGAAATTTAAATTTAATAATAGATATAGAACATAATGAAACGGTTCCCAATATTCCTGCTCTTACTATATCATTAGTTATAGTTGTAATTTGTATCTTAGGATTAGTGTCAATTGACAATAATGATGAACCAGTACAAGCAATATCAGTTTCAATATCATCAGGTATTATATTTCCATAGATACATATACTGCTAGTTTGATTATTTGGTGCTACATCTAAAGATCTATTATATAAATAGTCAAGTAATTTTTTCACTCCATTTTTACAACAACAATCATCATTATCTCCATCACCATTTCCTTCAACACTTACATTAATTGTACTGCTGTTGCCAGATGAAGTACTACTTCCACCGGTACCTGTACTTCCGTCAACATTTGGGCAAGTTGAGTTATTTACTGTAACAGGATTATAGTCAGGCGAGCATGCTGAATATTCATGCCCTCCACAGCAATCACATCCTCCTGTACTCCCGCAAGTGCTACAATAATCAGCATTATAGTTTGAATCATAATTCATATTAACATCTCCTTATTTGTAATATCTAGGTGGTTTTTGGTTTTCACAATCAAAATTCGAATAATATAATTTGTAATATTCACTTAAATAATCAGTATTTTTAATTCCACAAATCTTTGGAGTAGTACAAGTAGTACAATTTATAACATTTAAACAGGCTATTTGTAATACTAAATGACCTAAAATAGAAATACATTTTTCTAATTTAGAAATATTATCATCTAATATACAAAGCATACATTCTAAAACTTCGCTTTTGGAACATAAATTAGATTTACATAAGCACTCTATATTATTTATTTTTGATATTATATTTTCTATTAACTCTACTATCTCGAATAAAACACATAAAAATTCAGATAATAACTCACAATCTTTAATAGGAAAACATTTAAGTTGACAAAAAAGTATTTTTAAATTGATTAACGTACATTTAACTCTATCTAGGTATAATAGGTATGCATAATTCTTAATACAGTAACTGCAATCTTGTATACTACAAATATCAAGTATCAATAAATCGATTAAGCTTATGCACTTTTCACATTCGCACTTATCAAATTTTGATTTGCACAATTTCTCATCAGTAAATTCACAAATTACCTTGTTGACTATATTATATTCTTTTAAATGGCATTCTTTATCACAGAATAAACTAAATTTAAGGTTGCATAAAATTCCGTGTATTTTATTTAGATTATCATAAATCAATAATTTTACCCCCTTTATAGGTTATAAGAATAAGCTTTTAAAAGCTTATTCTTTGGATTTATCTATCTTTTTTTACATCCACAGCCTCCACAATTTTGACCATGATAATTATTACTGCCTGTCATATTAGTAGGACATATAGGTCTAACTCTTTTAGGTGTCGATGATGCAGTATAGCAAGGTGTACAAGATTGCATATTACATGTTGCAAATGCTATAACTATTGCACTTAATTCAGGTATTAATTTTTCAAGTTCACATAAGTCATTTACAAAATCACAAACCATACAATCAAAGAAAGAAGCAATTACTCTATTTCCAGTTGTAGGGTTTATATCACATTGAGAATAATATACTAAAACCGATACTTTAGATATTGTAGAAACTAACTTAGTTAATATTTGTATTAATAAGCATAATAAGTCTCCTATTATCTCTGGACATTTATTATTACAGCATATAGAATCTAATCTAGTTTCTAAAGATTCACATAAGCATAAAAGTCTCTCAACTTGCGCTGCAAATCCATGATTTATATTAGGTGTATTTTTTAATATACATCTTAAAGTGTGACAAAGTACAACTAAATAACCTTGTGTGTCATCAGGTTCATTGCTTACAACGATTAAATGATTTTTTATTTCTTGCCATAAAACACAATCAAAAACTTTTGAACTGTCAGTAGTAAGGCAAGTAGGTGTTTCTGTATCATTACATATTGGTAAACACACGCATTTATCGTCTGTTATATCATAAGGTGCATTAACTATTTCATTTGGTAATATGTGTTCATTTATTATTCCAAGTATTCCATTAGAAACATATTCTAAATTTCCTAAATATTTTTTTACATATTTTCCACAAAGTATAGTTTGATGAGAATTTTCACAATTAAAAGCCAATTAAAACACTCCTTATTTTTGTTAATATTTTTTTAGAGATCTATCTCTCTTTATACCAATATATGAAATGTGATATGAAATGACACAATAAAATCAAAAAAAATAATAAATGACAATAATGTCATTTATTAAATGATATATCATAAAACAAAAGGAATTATTTATATATATAAATGTAAAAAGGTGTACTTTTAAGCATATGTAAAAAGATATGATTATTTGGAAGATAGGTTGATTTGTGATTTCTGTGTTTGTTAATTTTAAAGTTTGTTAAAAAAATACATTTAAAGTCTAATTATAATATTACATCTACGTTTAAACTTAAATAATGTTTTTCTAATTTTATAACGCTTATTTTGCTATAAATAAAATATACAAAATAATAATTGTTTACAATAATCTACTTATAATTAAATAAAAAGAAGATATTATTTTGAAATAATATCTTCTTTTTATTTAATTATTTATTTTCTATTATAGTTCTTGTAGTATCTATATCTTTACCCAAACATCTTTGGCTATTTATTCTTTCATTTACTAGTAAGTAGTTGCTTATTCCCTTTAATGTTGTTGCTAATTTATTTAAAAATATCATATTTATCTCTCCCTTTGTTTTCTTGTTATAAGTACATTGTATACAATATACTGTATAAAGTCAACTTATTTCGTAAAACTTATTTTTATCCCCTTAAATTCAATAAATTTAGTCGAGTTTTAATCAGTCATAATGGTTATAATATTTAATGTTGCTCTTTACAAATTACATTTGTAAAGTTAAAATATAATAAGTATATATAGCGAGGAGTTGTTTAATATGTCATGCCCTAACTGCAAATGTGGTAAATCTAAAGAGGTACAAATAGACCAAGATGAATATAATGAATTGAAAGAATATTTCCAAGATGAAATACAAAAATATAATGTAGTAGACTATATAAATGAGCAAAATGAACATTGCACTTATGTAGAAGTTGAGTTTGAGGATTACATAATCGAACTAGAAAATTTGGATACTAATGATCTAAACTTAGATATAATTATCGATACTATAATAAGAAACAATATGAAATAAGCACTATTTAAACAAATCATATAATAAATTTGTTTAAATATTATTTTTTTAAATATAAAAAATAGAGTCCATTAAGTATTTAAATACTTAATGGACTCTATTTTTAATTATTATTTTTTGAATTTATGTTAATTTTAATTATTTCTAATTGTGCTTTATGTTGATC
>CAMTIM010000016.1 GCA_947072565.1 uncultured Peptostreptococcaceae bacterium
ACTCTTAAATAAAAGTTTATCTAGGGCTCAGATACTGTTATATATCTGGCTTTATGTTTCTTGGTTGTTTCAAATTCTATAAATTAACCTACTGTTTAATTTTCAAAGTTCTTTTGTACTCCTCTTGAGTACTTTATAATATTATCACGATTAAAATAATAAGTCAACACTTTTTATATTTTTTTATATTTTTTTATATTTTTTTGTAATAATTTGAAAATAATTAATTCTTTCAAATATATATTAACCATTTATTTAATTTTAATTCATATTTTATATAGATAAACAATAGTATTTTTAAAATACTATTGTTTATCT
Organism: uncultured Peptostreptococcaceae bacterium; assembly: GCA_947072565.1. Lineage (GTDB taxonomy): Bacteria > Bacillota > Clostridia > Peptostreptococcales > Peptostreptococcaceae > Romboutsia_D. Next base: position 319 of record CAMTIM010000016.1, read on the forward strand.
ATAATTTGCTATCGAATGCTTGTAAATTATATTTTTCTATTAACTGTATTAACATATTTGCATACATCAACTCCCCTTTTTCATTTTTCTTAGTGCTATATCCAGCATCTTGAAGAGCTTTTGCTTGTTTCTTATAGTCCCTAGCCTTAAACACTCCATTTTTTTCATATCGTTGATTCTCAACTAAAAATTTAGCATGATCTTCTATAGAACTTTCTAAACTATCATATTTACGAAATTTAGCTTTTATTTTGTCATCATAATTTTCAGATGTTATTGCTTCTACATATTCACCTTTCCAACGACTATCAGCTTTTATTCCAAATAAGTTATTGCTATTTTTAGTTAATTCAGATTCTCCCCATCCTGATTCAAGTATTGCCTGTGCTATTGTTATTGATGGAAATATTTCATATTCTCTATAACTTTTTTTAGCTCCCTTTTCTACTTTGTTTATAAAATCAGTTTTACTTTCCTCTATATGTATTTCTTTTACTTCATTTGTGTTTTTTATATGATTAGTTATATTTAAAATTACGCATATACTTATAATTACACAAACCACACTTATAATTTTTTTAATATTTCTTTTCATTTTTTTATATCGACCTAGATGTTTAATCTTTTTTCTCCCCATCAATACCTCCTGATATTTTCCTAATATTATTATATTACTGTAATATAATAATATCTTCTATTGATTTTTTTATTTTTTATATTTATACGCCAAAATAACATTACATAGTATTTTAAAGTTATTTTATTTTTTTAATAAAAACACCCCAATCATTAAATTTTTGCTCTAATGATTGGGGTGTTGCTTAGTCTATTCTTTTTTTGTTTATTTAGATTTTAATTCAATCCATGCTCTGTCATATGTTTTTATATTTGATCCTATATCTATAAAAGTTTCACTTTTATCTAATATTTGCTTTGATGGATATGCTACTTTATTATCAGTCACTTCTTTATCTAATAATTTTAAAGCACCTGTATTAGGTATAGAATAACCTATGTACTCAGCATTTGCTTTTGCATTTTCCGGATCTAATAAAAAGTTTATAAACATTTCAGATTCTTTTTTATTTTGAGCTGTTTTAGGTATACACATAGCATCTACCCATTTATTGGTACCTTCTTTAGGTATAGCATATCTTAGATTTGGATTCTGATCCATTAAAGTTACTGCATCTCCAGAGTAAATTATACCCATAGCTACTTCTTCAGCTAAAAGTCTATCCTTACCTTCATCATTTACATAAGCCATAACTAAATCTTTTTGTTTCATTAGAAGTTCTTTAGCTTCATTAACTTCTTTTGGGTTAGTTGTGTTGATACTATAACCTAATTTTTTCAAGGCAATTCCCATAGTATCTCTAACTGAATCAAACATCATTATATTACCTTTGTATTTAGGATTCCATAATATATCCCAACTGTCTACAGGCTCTTTTACCATTTTTGTATTATATAATATACCAAAAGTTCCCCACATATATGGAACACTATATTCATTGTTTTTATCATATATAGGATTTATAAAACTTTTATCTATATATTTTAAATTAGGTATATTTTTAAAATCTATTTTTTGAAGAAGATTTTCACTTTTCATTTTTTCAACCATATAATCTGATGGGAATACTAAATCATAATTAGTACTTCCACTTTTAACTTTTTGATACATCATTTCATTAGTATCATAAGTTTCATAAAGTACATCTATGCCAGTCTCCTCTTCAAACTTAGTTATAAGTTCTTCATCTATATAATCTCCGACATTATATACATTAAGGACCTTAGTCGAATCACTAGATTTGTTACATCCTGTCATCATACCTATACTCAATACACCTATACTCAAAAGTGCTACTATTTTTTTAGATATATTCATTATTTATCACCTCTTACTATAGATTGTTTCTTGTTCGATAGTAAAAGTAATCCTAAAACTGTAACAAACATTATAGTTGATAATGCGTTTATTTCAGGTTTTATACCTCTTCTAGCCATTCCATATATTTCTATAGAAAGATTACTAACTCCATTTCCTGTATTGAAAAAACTTATTATAAAGTCATCTACAGACATAGTAAATGCAATTAAAAATCCTGATACTATTCCAGGTTTAATTTGAGGTAATATTACTTTTCTAAGAGCATACATTGGAGTTGCTCCTAAATCTAGAGCTGCTTCTTCTATGTTTTGAGGCATCTGCTTTATCTTAGGAAGCACCGATAATATAACATAAGGTATGTTAAACATTATATGAGATAAAAGCATTGTAGTAAAACCAAATTCAATGTTTATAAACGCGAATAAACTCATAAGTGCAACTGCTGTTACTATATCTGGATTTAATACAGGAAGATAGTTAACATTTAAAATCAACTTTCTTCTTTTTGATTTCATCTTGTGTATACCTATAGCACTAATAGTTCCTATAATTGTAGCTATCACAGACGAAAGTACTGCTACCACAATAGTATAATAAAGGGCACTCATAATACTTTCATTGTGAATCAATCTTTCGTACCATTTGAAAGTAAATCCACCCCAGCGAGCCATTGATTTAGAATCATTGAAAGAAAATACAACTAGTGCAAATATTGGTGCATATAAAAATAAAAATACTAAAAATAAATATATATTAGAAACCCATTTCTTTAACTTTAAAATAATAACCCACCGCCTTCTTTGTCAGATTCATCTTCGAATTTAGACATAACAGCCATAGATATAAGTATTACTATCATCATAAATATAGATACTGCAGACCCAAAGTTCCAATCACCTACTGTTGTAAATTGCTGTTCTATCAAATCTCCAAGTAGCATAAACTTTCCTCCACCTAACAGTCTTGATATTGCAAATGTAGTAATAGCTGGCATAAATACCATTGTTATTCCAGATACAACCCCAGGCAAACTAAGAGGGAATATAACTTTAGTGAATACTTGTAAACTGTTAGCGCCTAAATCACGCGCTGCATTAACTAAATCATCATCCATCTTTGATAATGAAGTGTATATTGGTAAGACCATAAATGGTAAGAAATTGTAAACCATACCAAGTAATATTGCAAAATTAGTATATAATATAGATACTGGCTCTACACCAAATATACCTAGGAATGAATTCAGCAATCCATTTTTACCAAGTATAGCTACCCATGCATATGTTCTTAAAAGAAAATTCATCCACATAGGAAGTATAAATAATAATATCAATGTTCCTCTTTTACTTATATGCGCTTTTGAAATTATATAAGCTACCGGGTATCCAACTATAAGGCATATTAAAGTTGATGCTCCTGCTAACGTAATAGATCTGAAAAATACTTTTAAGTATATTGGATCCATTAGCTCTTTATAATTTGCTAAAGAAAATACTTGTTTTCCATCTACTTCTACCGTAAAACTAAAAATCAATACTAGTATTAAAGGGATTATTATAAATATCGCACTCCATATAATATATGGATATGCTAAGATAGATTTTTTCTTCATGTTAGTTTTTCTCTTTTCTCATTATATGGATATCTTCTGGATATATATCCATACCTAGTTGCGAACCAACTTCTGCATTTTTAGTATTATGAAGTATCCACTTTCTATCATTTTCTTTCACTTCTATTTCGTAGTGAACTCCTTTAAATACTGTAGATGTAACTATTCCCTTTAACATGCCGTGTTGTGGTTCAACCATTTTAATATCTTCTGGTCTTATTACAACTTCAATATTTTCATTTTTTTCAAAACCTTTATCTACGCAATCAAACTTAGTATTACAAAACTCTACTTTAAAATCTTCATGCATTATTCCATCAAATATATTACTTTCACCTATAAATCTAGCTACAAATGAGTTTTCAGGTTCATTATATATATCTTGTGGACTTCCCATTTGTTGTATTTTACCTTTATTTATTACTATTATTGTATCTGACATGCTAAGAGCTTCTTCTTGGTCATGAGTTACAAATATAAATGTTATTCCAAGTTTTTGTTGCATTCTCTTTAACTCTAGTTGCATCTCTTGTCTTAATTTTAAATCTAGAGCTCCTAGAGGTTCATCTAATAAAAGAACTTTTGGTTCATTAACTAATGCTCTTGCTATAGCTATTCTTTGTTGTTGACCTCCACTTAAAGAGTCAACTTTTCTATTTTCTTTACCTTCTAGCGCAACTAATTTTAACATTTCTCTTACTTTTTTATCTATTTGGTCTTTAGGCATCTTCTTTATTTTTAGCCCAAAAGCAATATTTTCATATACATTCATATGTGGAAATAAAGCATACTTTTGGAATACTGTATTTACTGGTCTTTGATGTGGCGAAAGGTTACTTATATTCTTTTCTTCAAATAAAACTTTTCCATCATCTGCATATTCAAATCCAGCTATTATCTTTAATATCGTAGTTTTTCCACACCCACTTGGTCCTAAAAGCGTGAAAAATTCATTTTTCTTTATATCTAATGATAAATTATCTAAAACTGTTAAATCATCATATGTTTTAGATAGATTTTTTAATTCTATTATATTTTCGCTCAATTATTAACACCTCTTTCCTAAAATGACGGCGGGGTACTAACCCAAATTACTTTTGCAGTCGTTTTACCTGCATTTGATATATAATGATTCGCCCTTGGTTTAAAATAGAAACTTTCGCCTTTTCTTACTTTATTTTTTTTATCTCCTATATAAACATATACAGATCCCGTCAATACATAACCGAATTCTTCACCTTCATGAGGTTTTTCTTCTTTATATTGTCCACCTGGATATAGCGTTATTATTACAGGTTCCATTTCATTTTTTTGAGAATTTGGTATCAACCATTTAAAAGTATATTTTAAATCTTCGTCCTCAGTCTCAAACATATCCTCTTTTGTGAATGAAATTCTTTCATCATCTATTTCATTAAAAAACTCCCTTAGATTTGTACCTAATATTTCAAGTATATCTATAAGGGTAGCTATGGATGGTGAAGTTAAATTATTTTCTAATTGAGATATAAATCCTTTTGATAATTCACATCTATTGGCCAGTTCTTCTTGAGTTAATTGTTTTTCTATTCTCATTCGTTTTATTTTCTCACCAATTTCCACAATTCCACCTCCTATTTTATTGTTATTATAACTAAACAATATGTTTAAAATATGTAAACAACAAAACCTATTATATAAAATTTAACACTATAATTCAAGAGTTTTTAAATATTTTTTTATTTTTTACGTATAGTGTTAATTATAGTATTTTAAAGAGTTTGTACTAGTTACTTAATTATATATGTTTATATTAATATTAAAAAAGTTTAGTATGTCTAATTTTTATAAATCAATTTCTTATTTACCTAAATTCATTTTTATATTAATTCAATTTCATATTTTTTAGATTTCTTACAATCTATAACTACACAAATAAAGTTTATAATTATAAATATAACTTCTACACAATATAGATTTTTTATACTACATTATTGTATAAAAGTAGCACCTCTACAAAGAGGTGCTACTTTTAAATTCTTTTATTAAAAATAAAATTACTATTATCACCGAAAGTATATCTGCTATCGGTTGTGATATCCAAACTCCATCTAGCTTCCATATTTTAGGTAAAATAAAAACTAATGGTGCTAATATTATAAATTGTCTAAGTAAAGTTAAAAACATAGAATGCTTAGTTTTTCCAACTGATTGAAAATATACTGGACCAACTATAGCTATTCCAACTATGGGAAGTGCAAATAGATTTATATTTATTCCTTTTATAGCTAGTTTTATAAGTTCTTCATCTTTACTAAATATTCCTACGAAAAATTCTGGAAATATTTTAATAGCTAAAAATCCTAAAGTTAAAATTACTACAGACATTATCATAGCTAAAATTAGCGTTTTTCTAGACCTATCATGTTGTTTAGCTCCATAGTTGTAGGCTATTATAGTTTGCATACCTTGACTTAATCCAAACACAGGCATCATAAATAAAAGTACTATGGATGTGATTGCCGTCATAGCTCCTATAGCAAGGTCTCCACCATACATTTTAAGTGCTGTATTTGACAATACATGTATTAAACTAGTTGTAAGTTCCATAGCAAAAGGTGCTAACCCTACTGCAATAATAATTTTTACTATTTTAAAATCTAATTTAAGGTTATATTTGTGTAATTTCAAACTTGATTTCCCTTTTATAAAGTAGGTAAATACCCATATAGATATTATTATCTGCGATATTACAGTTGCTATAGCAGCACCTTTTATACCTAGTCCAAAAACAAATATAAATATTGGATCTAAAATAAGATTTAGTATACATCCTACTACCATAGTTTTAGCTGCTAACTTAGGGTTACCTTCTGACCTTATAGCATTGTTTAAAGAAAATGATATTAAATTAAATGGAGTTCCTATATAAATAATACCTATATAATCTCTTGCATAAGAAATTGTATGCTTGCTTGCTCCAAATAAATAAAGCATCTTATCCATAAATAAAATTCCAACTATCATTATTATAAATGAAATAATAATAGCTAATACAAAGGTATTTGCTAAAACTCTCTCAGCTTCATATTTATTACCTTCGCCAAGTTTTATAGATATATTAGTACTTCCCCCAACTGCAATCAATACTCCAAAGCCTACTATCAATGTAAATATCGGCATAGTCACTCCAAGACCTGATATAGCTAAGGCTCCTACCCCTTCAATAGATCCTATAAAAGCTCGATCTACTGTATTATATAAAGAAGTAACCATCATTGCAATTATTGCAGGTATTGAATATTTCATTAGTAAAATCTCTATTTTTTCACTTTTTAAAGCTTCTTGATTTTCCATATTTTCACCATTTATACCATATCATAAGTTATACATACCGGCCTTTGAGTTCTAGGGTCTTTAACTATCTCTGCATCTATATTAAATAACTCCCTAAGATTTTCTTTTGTCATAACTTTATTTGCACTACCTTCGCAAACTACATTTCCTTTTTTAACACCTATCATATGATCTGCGAATCTAGCTGCATTATTAAGTTCATGTATAACCATAACTATGGTTCTTCCTTCTTTTTTGTTTAAGTTTTCTAATAACTTTAATATTTCTAATTGATGAGCTAAGTCTAAATAAGTTGTTGGTTCATCCAATAAAAGTATGTCTGTTTCTTGAGCTAGGGCCATAGCTATCCAAGCTCTTTGTCTTTGACCTCCTGATAAATCATCAATATCTCTATCTTTAAATTCAAGTATCCCCGTTACTTCTAAAGCCCACTTTACTATGTCTTTATCTTCTTTCTTAGACTTTCCAAATCCACTTTGATGAGGAAATCTTCCATAAGATATAAGTTCCTCTACAGTTAATCCACTTGGAGCTTGAGGACTTTGAGGTAGTACTGCCATTTCTTTTGCAAGGTCCTTTGGATTTTGTTTATGAATATCTTTTTCGTTCACATAAATATTTCCACTTTTAGGATTTATAATTCTACCTATAGTTTTTAATATTGTAGATTTACCACATCCATTTGCTCCAATTATGGTAGTTATCTTACCTTTAGGTATATTTAAATTAAGATTTTTTACAATATCTATATTTCCATAACTTATATTCAAATTTTTTGTAGTTATACAGTTCATATTCATTACCTCTTTCTAATTTGATAACATTAAATAAATAAAATATGGTACTCCTATTATAGAAACAACTATTCCTACAGGTATCTCTATAGGTGCTAATAAGTTTCTTGAAATTGTATCTGAAATCAACAGCATTAATGTACCTATAAGTGCAGCTGTTGGTATAAGTTTTTTATGCTTAGGTCCTACTAATTTTCTAGCTATGTGAGGTGAAACTAGTCCTAAAAATGAAATACTTCCAGCTACCGATGTTGCAACCCCTGATAGTATAACAGCATATATTATTAATTTTCTTCTTTCCTTTTCAACTTTTATACCTAATCCAGTAGATACTTCATCACCTAGGTTAAGTACATCTAAATATCTAGCTTTATAAATAGTCAATATCATAAACAATAATATAAAAGGTAGTACTGCTATTACATATTTCCAGCTACTTCCCCATATACTACCCGATGTCCATGCCATTACTCTATTAAATTCTTGTGTTGTAAACTTTAACTGAAATATTGTTAAAATAGATGTAAATGCTATATTTATACCTATCCCAATTAGTAATAATCTAGATGAACTAATGCCATCTTTCCATGCAAGCATGTATATTAAAAATGCTCCAAATAATGCTCCACAAAGTGCAACTATTGGCATTGTAAATATAGTCAAGTTACTTATCCCGTCATACACATTTCCATTCATAAAATAAATATATATTACTACAAATAGTGCTGCACCTGAGTTTATACCCAATATACCCGAGTCTGCTAAATCATTTTTTGTAACACCTTGAAGCATTGTTCCTGCTACTGCTAATGCACTACCTACTAATATACCAATAACAATCCTTGGTAATCTCAATTTAAATATTGCAATTTCATAGTTTCTTTGCCCTTGTCCAAATAATGTTTTTATAACATCTTTAGGACTTATTGCAAATGAACCTAAATTTAAACTAACTAAAAATGTTATAAATATTAAAGCTAACAATATAATACTTATAAGTATAAATTTCTTATTTTTATTTATCTTCATAATTTATCTAGTTTCCTTTCTTACAAGATAGATAAACACCGGAACTCCTAAAAGTGCTGTCAATGAGCCTATCGGAGTCTCATATGGTGGATTTATCATCCTTGCAATAATATCACTGTAAACTAGTAATACCGACCCTAACACTAACGAACCAGGAATTATGTATTTATAATCCGCCCCAACTATTGCCTTTACAATTTGAGGTATTATAAGACCTACAAACACTATATTACCTGCTACGGCCACAGATGATCCGGCTAAAAGTATCACTATAATTAAACATATAAACCTTACTAAATTAGTTTTTTGACCCAAACCTATCGCTACTTCTTCTCCTAAACTTAGTATTGTTATTTTTGGTGCCATTATCATAGATAAAATCGTAGTTGCTCCTCCAACTAAAAATAATAATTTAACACCTTCCCACTTTGCACTTGTTAGCCCTCCTGAAATCCAAAAACTTAATTGTTGAGATAAATTAAAGTACATTGAAACTGCAGTTGCTAAAGAAACTAATAAAGTTCCTAGTGCCGTACCTGCTAGGGCAAGTTTAACCGGGTCTACTTTACCTCTTGATTTAGAACTTACAAAATAAACTAATATACCGCTTATACTAGCTCCTAAAAACGCAAATACCATTAATCCAAAACTACCTAATGCAAATCCAGGCACTAAAGTTTGTAAAACTAAAGCTATTGCTATTGTAAATGTTGCCCCTTGAGTTATACCCATTACAGAAGGGTCTGCAATTGGATTCCTAGTTATACCTTGCATTACAGCCCCAGAAACCGATAAAAAGCCTCCAACAAGTGCTGCAGCTAATGCTCTTGGTAATCTAATATCTTTAATTATACTTGTATTTATATCAACATCTGATGATAGTAAACTTTTTATAGTTGTAGAAAAACTTATCTTGTTAGCTCCTAAAGATATAGATAATAATAGTCCTAATATAAGCATAATTAAGCCTATAAGTACTAATAAAAATGCCTTTTTCTTTTTACTTATATTAATCATTTTTTCTCCTTTCTTTCAACTTTCTTTTAATACCTTATTTTTATAAATATATTTTAATAATTTCATAATTTTTTGCTTTATCAATAATAAAAATAGGTGTGAAAAATGTACAACATTATCCCACACCTAAATTATTAATTATTTTATTAAAGCGTCTTTAATTGATTCTAATAACATTTCTCTTCCTATTGGGTTATAACACTGTGTAAAGTATGGGCTAGCATCAAGTATTGTTATATTCCCGTCTTTTACTGCTCTTATTTTAGACCAAACACTACTATTTTCTAAATCTTTTTTATCAGAATCAGTAGCAATTGCTACTATGTGATCTGCATCTATTTTAGTTAATCCCTCCATAGTAACTGTTGGTAACGTTATATTATCTTGTGCTGGCATATTTTTAGGTCTAGTTAATTTCATATCATCATTAATCACTGTTCCTATACCTGCATTACTAAACACCATGAAGCTTCCTGAAGTAGATAAAACTGGTAAATATGACTTGTTTCCATTTTTAGCTATTATTTCTTTACCTAATTTTTCTGCTTTTTCATCATAACTCTTTAACCATTTATTTGCATCTTCTTCTTGATTGAATAATTTTCCTATATCTATTAATTTATTTCTCCAGTCATTTGCATAGTCTTTTACCATAACAACTGGTGCCATTTGTTTTAACTCATCATATATCTTTTCCTGTCTTTCATTCATTATTATTAAGTCTGGATTAACAGATAATATTGCTTCCATATCCATTGTATCCATCATAGAATGTCCAACTATCTTAGACCCTTTTAACTTATCAGCTATGTATGATGAAAATTTATCTGTTTGATAAGAATCTACGTTAGCAGTTGCAACAGGCTTATGACCTAATATTAACAGTTCTTCTGTAGACCCTGATATATCTACTATCTTCTTAGGATTTGCTGGTATTTCAACTTCCCCTTTTACACTTTGAACCTTTCTCATTTTGTCACTTGAGCTTTCTTCTATATTTTTACTAGAGCATCCACTTAAAACACCTATCGTCAATATTGATGTTAAAAGTAAAGCTAATGATTTTCTTTTTCTCATGAACTTTCCTCCCAGTTGTTTTTTATTAATATTTGATATTAATTATCATTACTGTAATTTATTATATCATTTATATCTAATTAGTCAATATTTTTCATCAATTTTTTATCAAAATGATAATATTTTTCTAATGCGAATTCATATAAACATAAAAAGGCTACGATGATTTTTTTTATCGTAGCCTTTTTATGTTTATATTTATCTTAAACTGTTTTATAATCTTCAGGTTTTAATTTACTCGCAGCTTCTTCATCTAATATTAAAACTATATCATTGTGAAATTGTAATATAGATGCAGGTACTTCTGGTACAACTTTCCCATATACAGTATTATATATAGCTTGTGCTTTAGATTCTCCGCAAGCTAGTAGCATTATCTTTCTAGCTTTAAATATAGAACCTGTTCCCATAGTTATTGCTTTTTTAGGTACATTTTCTTCTTTATCAAAAAATCTCGCATTAGCTTCTATAGTACTTTGTTTTAAATCTACTAAATGAGTTCCTCTTTCAAAATTTATAGTAGGTTCATTGAATCCTATATGAGCATTGTGTCCTATCCCTAGTACTTGTATATCTACACCACCACACTCTTTTATACTTTTATCGTATCTTTCACATTCAGCTTCTACATCCTTAGCCATTCCATTTGGTATATTTATATTTTCCTTTGGTATATTTATATAATTAAATAAATTTTCTTTCATAAAATAATCATAACTTTGATTACTTTCTTTTGGCAAATTATAATATTCATCTAAGTTGAAAGTTGATATTTCTGAAAAATCTATTTGCTTATCGTTATACATTTTAACCAATTGTTTATACATTCCTACGGGCGTACTACCTGTTGCTAAACCTAAAACTGAATTTGGTTTTAATGTCACTTGGCTTAATATCATTTGAGCTGCTTTTTTGCTCATTTCATCATAATTTTTACATACTAATATTCTCATTGAATCAAACCCTCTCCTAAGCTATTTTTTATAAATTATTTCCCCGTTATTTATGCTCATATAACAATTTAATTTTTCATCAAATATAGCTATATCTGCGTCTTTACCGATTTCTAAGCTACCTTTTTTATCATCTATTTTTATTGATTTCGCAGGATTTATAGATGCAAGTTTTATAACTTTATTTATATCTAAGTTTGTATTATTCATGAAATTGTACACCATCTTGTTAAGCGGCATAACACTTCCAGCCAAATTTCCACTCTGAAGTCTTGCTTGATTATCTTTTACTATGACCTTTTGACCACCTAAAGAATATTCTCCATCATCTAAACCTCCAGCTTCTATAGAATCAGTTATTAAAACTATTTTATCTTCACCTTTATTGTTTAATATAAATTGGAATAAGTCCTTTAGTATATGTATCTCATCTGCTATCATTTCACAATACACATTAGTTGTAAAAGCTGCCCCTACTACACCAGGATCTCTATGATTTAATCCATTCATACCATTAAAAATATGAGTTATATTACTTGCACCTAAATTTATAGCCTCTCTAGCTTCTTCAAATTTAGCATTACTGTGACCTATTGATAAAACTATATCTGTATTTTTACGTATTTCTTTTGTAAATCTAAACTCTTTATCTGTTTCAGGAGCATAAGTAATAATCTTTATAACTTCCTCGTATCGCTTTATTAAATCATAACTTGGAGCTGCTATAAATTGTGAATTTTGAGCTCCTTTATAATCATTATTTATAAATGGACCTTCTAAATGAGCACCTAAAATTTGTGAACCTTTTATTTTATTATTCATGCAATCTTTTATTGATTTTAGTGCATTATTTATTAATCCTTCATCCATAGTCATAGTTGTAGGTAAAAAAGATGTAACCCCATGTCTTGCAATGGACTTAGCTATAATAGTTAGCGATTCTTCACTTCCATCCATAGTATCTTTTCCCATATTTCCATGTATATGTATATCTATTAATCCAGGAGTAACAAATCTGCCTTTAGCATCAATTATTTCACATTCGTTAGGTACTTCATTAGCTATATCTACTATTTTATTATCAAATATCAAAACCTTATTTTGTAAAATCTGATTTTCTAAAACTATATTTCCATTGATTATGCATTTCATACTATAGCCTCCTACTCACTTAATATTATTTCATATTGATACTTATCACTTCTAAATATTGATATAGTGTATTCTATAGGCTGACCTTCTATAGTATATGAATTTCTTTGAAGTTTAAGTGCTAATGCTCCTTCTTCTGCACCTAATATATTACATTCTTCTTCTGACATAATTATAGGTTCTATAACCTGTTCTGCTCTTTGTATTTTATAATTATAGTCTTCACCTAACATCTTATATAACGAATTGTTATCTAACATTCTTTTAGTAAAACCTTTGCATGTATCTTCTGATAAATATACCGTTTCTATACCCAAAGGCTCATTCTCTATATATCTTAATCTAACTACTTTATAAACATTAGTTTCTTCACTAATTATTTGTAATTTTCTTTTTATTAATTCACTAGGAACTTCCATTTCAAAAGATAATATATCTGTTTTTATTTTAATTCCTTTTTCTTTCATCACATCTGTAAAACCCTTAACGTTAGAAAATTGATATTTTTTTTTGTTTTTAGCTACAAATGTTCCTTTTCCTTGCACTCTATACAAAAGACCATCTGATACTAATCCTACTATAGCTTTATTAACAGTCATACGGCTAACATTTTGTAAACTACACAATTCTCTCTCTGGCATTATCGAATCGCCCTCTTTAAGTTGTCCATCATTTATCATTTTTTTTATTATTGAACTAAGTTGAATGTGTAGAGGTATTGTACTATTTTTATTTATTTTTTCCATATCTTCCACCAATCTTTATATGGTATATACCTTTTGGTATATACCAATTATACACTATTTTTATAATCGTTTTCAATACTTTCTAGCTATTTTGCATAAAATATTTGTATGTTATATATCCTGTATGTATGGTATTATATTAAATTATAACCATTAACAATAATTAGAATTAAGGAGATGCAAAATTTGATAAAAATAGGCGATTTTAACAAACTTGAAGTAAAAAGAAAAACTGATTTCGGTTACTTCTTAGATGCTCAAACAGGAGATACTAAGGATGATGTATTACTTCATAACAGATTACTTAACAAAAACAAAATTGAAGTTGGAGACATAATAGATGCTTTCATATATAAAGATTCTGAAGGTAGACCTTCTGCAACTTTAGTAACACCAAAAGGAAAGGTAGATGAAATAGCTTACTTAAAAGTTGTTGCTCATACTGCAATCGGAAGTTTTATAGATATTGGACTTCAAAAGGATATATTAGTTCCTTTTAAAGCTAAAACTTATGAGTTAGAAAAAGGCTCTAGATATTTATTCCACATATATTTAGATAAAACTGGAAGACTAGCAGCTACTACTGATATAGATGCACATCTTACTACGGACCACAGTTACAATATCGGTGATAATGTTACAGGTATAGTTTACGGTTTCCAAACAAATAATTCAGCTATGATTTGTATTGATAATAAGTATGCAGGAGTTATACTTCATAATGAATACTTTACAGAATTAAAAATAGGTGAAGAGTTAAGCTTAAACGTTATAAAAATATATGAAGACGGTAAACTAGGTCTTTCTCCTAGACAAGGTAGAAAAGAAGAATTAGATGTTCTTGAAACTGCAATAATAAGTTATCTTGAAGGTGCCGATGGACATATGAGATTTAACGATAAAACTTCTCCAGAAGAAATATCTACAGTTTTTAATACTAGTAAAAAGAATTTCAAACGTGCTCTTGGTGTATTAATGAAAAAAGGATTAATAACTCAAGATGAAAACGGAACTAATTTAAAATAATTAACACACAGATGGGTTATCTCTAGCTTTGAGATAATCCATTTTTTAATATATTTTTTAATAATTATGAATTAAAAGGTATTTTCTGTAAATAATAGTAATGTAAAACAAATAATTTTATAGGAGGACTTTTTAAATGGCAATAATTTATAATATAGGCGTTATTCTTGTTTTAATAGGAGCAATCAACTGGGGCTTAGTTGCAATAGCTCAATTTGATTTAGTTGCAGTTTTATTTGCTGGATCAGGTAAATTTGGAAATATAAGTGGATTAAGCAGATTTATTTATGGTTTAGTTGGTCTATCAGCTATCTATGTAGGAACTCAATACTTTCTTACTATGATGTAATTAAATTTCCAATAAAAAAAGGAAGACTATAGTCCTCCTTTTTTTAATTTATAATATTTTCAAATTCATTATTTACTATGCTTTGTAAATCCATTGGTGAAAGCTCTACTTGATATCCTATTTTTCCAGCACTAACTATAATAGTTTCTAAAGTTTTTGCACTTTCATTTATAAAAGTTTTGTAAGCTTTTTTCATCCCTATAGGTGAACATCCACCTCTTATATACCCTGTTATTTTATTTATATCATTTACACTAATCATTTCAATACTTTTCTCTTTTGCTACTTTTGCGCCTTTTTTCAAATCTAAATGTTCATTAACTGGGATTACATATACATATATAGTTTTGCTAGAACCCATAGCTACTAATGTTTTATAAACTACACTAACATCTTTTCCTATATTACTAGCTACCTCTACTCCATCAATATGATCCCCTTTTTTTACTTTATAGCAATGTACATCATATTTGATTTTTTTAGAATCTAAAATCCTCATTGCATTTGTTTTTATATTTGACATAAAATATCCCTCTTATGTTTATTTTAAATTTCTATCTTTTTTATATACTTCTTGTATATTCCTTTAACCACTCTTTTTCTTCTTCATTTAAAAATGGTGCTATCTTTTTATATACTTCTTTGTGGTAGTCATTTAAGTATTCTTTTTCATTGTCTGACATTAATCTTTCATCTATTGCATCTAAATCAATTGGTGCAAATGTAACTACTTCAAACCCCATAAATTGACCATATTCATTTTTTTCTAATTTTTTAACTACTATTTCATTCTCTATTCTTATACCATGAGAACCTTGTACATAAACTCCTGGTTCATTAGTTGTAACCATTCCTTCTTCAAGTATACAACTATCATCTCTATCTGGTAATACTCTCCATCTAAATCCATTAGGTCCTTCATGAACATTAAGTACAAACCCTATCCCATGTCCTGTCCCACATTTATAATCTATTCCTAAATCCCAAAGTGGACCTCTTGCAAGAATATCTAAATTATATCCTCTGCATCCATGTAAGAATTTAACTCTCGATAATCTTATCATACCCCTTACAACATTTGTAAAATGAGTTTGAACTTCTTCAGATATAGCTCCTAGTGCTATAGTTCTTGTTATATCAGTTGTTCCATCATAATACTGTCCACCTGAATCTACTAAGAATAAATCTTTGGGTTCTAACTTATAATCACTTTGTTTTGTAGCACTATAATGCATCATAGCAGCGTGCTCTCTATATGCAGCTATAGTAGAAAAGCTAGGTTCTATAAACTTATCTTGTTCTCTTCTGAATTCTTCTAATTTTCCTGTTGCACTTAATTCTGTAATTTCTTGTTTACATACCCCTGTTTTTAACCAGTGCATAAATTTAGTAAATGCTACTCCATCCTTTATATGACTATTTCTTATATTTTTTAATTCTACTTGGTTCTTTATAGCCTTAAACATTATCGTTGGATTTATAGACTCTATTTTTTGTACTTTTTTAGGTATATTATTATATATTGAATAACTAACTTTAGATGGATCAAGAAGTACTACTTGATTTTCATCTATTTCTTTTACAAATTTATCAATATCATTATAATTTTCAATTTTTACATTTTCTTTATTTAATTCAGCTTTTATTTCATCATTTAGCTTACTTTCATCTATAAATAAATAAACACTATCTAAACCTACAACCGCATAAGAAAGTACTACTGGGTTAGATTTTACATCCCCACCTCTTATATTAAATAACCAAGCTATATCATCTAGCGTTGTTATTATATGACTTGTAGCTTTTTTCTCTATCATCGCTTCTCTTACTCTAGCTAATTTATCACTAAAGCTTGCACCCGTATATTCAGTTCCTAATAAAAATGCTTTTTTGTCAGGCAAGCTACATCTATCTTCCCATATATCATTTATTAAATCATAGTTATATTCTATCGATATATTTTTAAACGATAATTTATCACCTAATGTTTTACCTTCTTTTGCGCATATTACTTTCCCATCAAATCCTAATTTTGAATTTTGAGGTAATTTTTCTATTAAGTATTCTTCTACTGTTGGTACATTTTCTTCTCCCATTTTAAATAACTCTATATCACTATTCTTTAATTCATCTTCAGCTTGAATAAAATATCTACCGTCTGTCCATAGCCCAGCTTCATCTAAAGTTATTACAGCAGTCCCTGCAGAACCTGTAAATCCTGATATAAATTCTCTAGATTTAAAATATTCTCCTACGTATTCACTTTGATGGTAATCTGATGATGGTATTAAATAAGAATAAATTCCTTTTTCCTTCATTATTTTTCTTAGTTTTTCAATTCTTTGTTTTATCATTTTTTTACTCCCTCTTATTTTAATCTTTTAAGTATTTATATTACTTACTTTTTAAATAAGCTCGTTAATTCATTGATTATTTAATATATTATCACAACTGTTAAATATTATTAACTCTTTTTTTATATTAATATAGCTACATCTTCCTTGTTTAAATGGTTACAATCATTTATATTTTTTTTTATTTTTATTGGGCTACCTCCTAATATAGTGATTTTATCACCTAGGTATATAGCTTCCTCAATATCATGCGTAACAAATATAACAGTTCGTTTTTCTTTTTTTAATAAAAGTTTAAAATTATCCATTATATTTTTTTTACTTTTTATATCTATGGATTTAAAAGGTTCGTCCATTACAATGATTTTAGATGGATATATAAATGCTCTGGCTATGTTTATCCGTTGTCTAATTCCACCACTTAACATTTGAGGATAATAATTTTTATATTCACTTACTCCTAATAATTTTAAATATTTATCACATAGTTTATCTACGTGCGTTTTACTATACAATTTTTTTATCACTAGCTTTATATTGTCTTCAACGCTTAACCATTCAATTAATCGATCTTCTTGAAATATATAACTTATTCCTAAATTATTCAAAGAATTAATTTCTTCACCATCATTTTTATTTACACCACTTATTATATTTAAAAGCGTGCTTTTACCGCATCCAGATTTGCCCATTATAATATTAACTTCATCTTTATAAAAGTCTATATTAAAGTTTTCAAATATTATTTTATCATTATACGATTTATTTATATTTTTAATATTTAGTTTCACCTTTTCCATGTAAAAGTACTCCTTGATATTTTATTTTGTATTATGTTTATAAATACAGATATTAAAACTATAATTATTAACCAAGCAAATATTCCTGATGTATTAAAATTGATTTTTTCAACTTGTATCATAGTCCCTATCCCATAACTTGGTTGTCCGTAAACTTCCCCTGCTATTACAACTTTCAGTGCTAAAGAAATTGTTGATGCTATTATAGGTGTTAGTCTAAACTTTATAGCAGGAAAATAAATTTTTATAATTTTATCTTTTAAATTTACTTTATATACATTAGCCATTTCTATTAAAGATTTATCTAGTTCTACCATAGAACCTAAAACATTTTCATATAAAATTGGAAATGTAATCATAAAACCAACAATAAATGGAGCATTGTTTTTATCAAACCAAATTAAAGCTAATAAAATTACTATCATCATAGGTATTGAATTTGCTAAAGTGTTTAGGGGTTTGAAAAAATTTCTTATGATAGTACTTATATATGCTAAAATACCTATTACAGTTGCAAATGTTAGTGCAACTATAAAACTTATTATACTTCTTCCTGTTGAAAAAATTATATCTAAACAAAACCTTTTTTGAGTTAAAATTCCATGCAAACTCTCAAGCGTTTGATTTATTGTGGGTAGATATATATCATTATTTATTTTGATTGCAATAATTTGCCATAAAAATAAGAGGACAACGCAAGACAGCGCCACCTCTATTTCATTTTTTTTAAATTTATTCTTTAATGAAATAAATTCCTTCATCTGGAATCTTTCCTCCTACTGATTTTGCATCAAAATCAAATAAATTTTGATAATAGTTTTTGTAATCATCTATACTATCTTTTATTGGTATAAATTTTAAATTTGCTCTTTCTAAAGATTTGTTTATAATTTTAGGCTCTACAGATGCTCCTAGTTTTTTAGCATATTCTCCAACATCACTTCCATTAATATTTGCAAAATCTATACTATCTGATACTGCATTTAAAAATAAACCTATAAATTCTTGGTTTTCTTTAGCAAAGTCAGACTTAACTATTATAGTTGACTGCGGATACCCATTTTTTGATTTCTTAGTTTGCTTCCATTCATCATTTAAACTCTTTATTATCTTTATATTTTTATTTTTATTTATTAACATTGTAAGTGCAGGCTCTGGTACAAATCCAGTATCTGCTTTTCCTGTTGCTAATAACGGTATTAGCTCACTTGTGGAATTTACATAATCAAAATTTATACTTGCAGCATCTATTCCTTTATCAGTTAATATACTTTGAACTGTTATATCTGGCGTTAAACCTTTACCACTATTTAATACTTTGCTCCCTACTAAATCTTCAAACCCTTGTATATTTTTAGTTGATACTAGATAAAACGAACCATTTCCTATACTTCCAGCAATTTGATAATTAGAAGTTTTATTATATGCAATAGCCGCCATATTAGATGGTACTATTGCTATATCAGGTTCTTGTTTCATTACTGAAGTAGATAAATTCTCTGGTGTCTTTTGTATTGTATATTTAATTTCATATCCTTCTTGTATATGTGTATTTTCATTAGCTAACTTAGCTATAGCTATCGATGGAAGTCCATCTGGTATAGATACGTTTACTTCTTTAGATACTACCTGTGTTTTTGATTTTGACGTTTCTTGTGTTGATTTAGTGCATCCGATTAGAAACGTACTTCCCAAAGCCATAGATAGTATTACCGGTATAAGTTTTTTCATATTATCATCCTTTCTTGTGTAAACTATACTTTAATAATTTCTATAAATTTATATAATAACCCTTCTATAAACAACTTTATATTTATCTTAATGCTAAAAAAAATATTAAAACTATTTCTTACTATTCTATATATTTTTGTATAATAAAAAATCACCATGTTAAGTACATGGTGATTTTTTATTAATATTAATCTATTTTCTTTTCTTTTTTCTAGTATTAGAACTTTTATTAGCTTGTTGGCCATTACTTCTACTATCTTCTTTTCTTTTTCCAACTGGCTTATTGTTAGAATTTCTGCTATTACTATTTTTATTCTTAGATCCAGCTATTCTATTAGCATAAGGTCTTAATTCTTTAGGTTTTATTAAACATCTTTGTCCAATACCTATTAAATCTTCTCTTCCAGCTTGCACTAATGCACTATGAACTAAATCATAATTTCTTGGTGCTCTATATTGAAGTAATGCTCTTTGCATTGCTTTTTCTGTTTTGCTCTTTGGAACATATACAGGTTGCATAGTAAGAGGATCTATTCCTGTGTAGAACATTGTTGTAGATAATGTTCCTGGTGTTGGATAGAAATCTTGTACTTGCTCTGGCTGATATGCTGTGTCTCTTAAATACTCAGCTAACTCAATAGCACTATTTAGTGTAGATCCTGGATGAGATGACATTAAGTATGGTATTAAGTATTGCTTTTTACCTAATTGCTCATTTATAGCGAAGAACTTTTGTCTAAACTTATCATACATGTTCCCTGCTGGCTTTTGCATATGATGTAGAACTTCTTCTGCAATATGCTCAGGAGCCACTTTTAATTGACCACTAACATGATGTTCTATTAATTCTCTAAGGAATTTATTATCTTTGTCAGCCATAACATAATCGTATCTTATTCCTGAACGAACAAATACTTTCTTTATGTCTGGTAACTTTCTTAATTTTCTTAGCAATTGTAAGTATTCACTATGGTCTACTTCTAAGTTTTTACATGGCTCTGGATGTAGGCATTGTCTGTTTTTACATGCACCTTTAGTTACTTGCTTTTTACATGCAGCTTTTCTAAAGTTCGCAGTAGGTCCACCAACATCATGTATATAACCTTTGAAATCTGGAAGTTTTGTTATTCCTACAGCTTCATCTACTATAGAATTTTGACTTCTACTTTGTACAGCTCTTCCTTGATGGAAAGTTATTGCACAGAAAGAACAACTTCCAAAACATCCTCTTGAACTAACTATACCAAATTTAACTTCTTCTATTGCTGGTATCCCACCATCTTTTTTGTATACAGGGTGGTAAGTTTTTTGATATGGAAGTGCATATACTGCATCTAACTCACTTCTATTTAAAGGTATTTCTGGTTTATTTTGTACAACATATTTGTCAGAATGTTTTTGAACTATTGCTTTTCCTCTATAAGGATCTTGTTCATCATATTGAACTTTAAAAGCTTGTACATATTTAATTTTATCATCGCAAACTTCTTTGTATGAAGGTATTAATACATAATCATCATATATTTCATCTAAAGAATCCGCTACATAGCATGTACCATTTATATGTCTTATATATTTGGGTTCAAACCCATCATTTAATGCATTTGCAACTTCTACTATTTGTTTTTCACTCATTCCATAAATCAACATGTCAGCACCACTATCTACTAACATAGACTTTCTAACTTTGTCACTCCAGTAATCATAGTGAGCAAATCTTCTTAAACTTGCTTCTATTCCACCTATTATTACAGGTACATTTTTGTATGCTTCTCTTATTTTGTTACAGTAAACTATAGTTGCTCTGTCTGGTCTAAGACCCATTTTAGCACCTGGAGAATACATATCTTTTTCTCTATGTTTTTTACTTACAGAATAATGATTTACCATAGAATCCATGTTTCCAGAGTTAACTAAGAAACCTAATCTAGGCTTTCCTAACTTCATAAAATCATCTGTAGTTTTCCAATCTGGTTGTGCAATTATACCTACTTTATAACCTGCACTTTCTAATACTCTTGATATTATAGCTGTTCCGAAACTATGATGGTCAACATATGCATCTCCTGTAACTAATACAAAGTCTAATTGTTCCCATCCTCTATCTATCATATCTTGCTTACATATTGGTAAAAATTTATTTTCCATTAATATCACCTGCTTAATCTATTGTTAGTTTTATTATATCCTAATTAACGCTCATCAAAACTAATTTATTATTTTAGTTGCTAATATATAATTATATCACTAAAGTAGATTAGTTTACATCATTTTCAAAAATAATTATTGGTAAATATGTTTAAAATATTGCTTTTTTTGAACTAAATATATAAAAATTATATTTATTAATAATTAAACTATAAAAAAGACGATTTTTAAAATCGTCTTTTTTATTTCAATTTATATTTTTATAAGAATTTTTCTTTAAATCCAGCCCCTCTTACTTCTTCAACGTTGTTTATTGAAATAAAAGCGTCCAAATCTATTTTATAAACTAAATCTTTTAACTTAGCTAAATCATTTGATGATACTATACAATAAATCAATTTCTTTTTATCATTAGTATACGCGCCCTCTGCTTCTAAAAAAGTTACTCCACTTTTCATCTCTTGCATAATCATTTGTGCTATCTCTTCACTTTTTTGTGATATTAAAAGTATTGATTTTTGTTTATTAAAACTATCCTTAGAAATTTCCATAGTTATAGAAGTTATATACATTGATATTAAAGTATACATAACTAATTTAGGTCCAAATAAAAAACCTCCTGCACAAATTACAAAAAAGTTAACCATTAAGAATGTATTTTTCATTGCAATATCAAATTTAACTTTAATTACAGCTGCTATAATATCTAAGCCCCCTGCTGCTGCTTTAGCCTTAAATACAAGCCCCATACCAACTCCGTTAAGTAGTCCACCATATATGCATTGAAGCATAGTATCATTTATATTTACATATTTATATAAATCCTGCGTAACTCCTAATGCTATAGAAAATAAAAGCATATTTATAAAACTTAATATTAAAAATCTCTTTCCAAAATACTTTTTAGATAATATAAAAATAGGTATATTCATTAGAAAACTAGCTACACCTTGATTTATTCCAAATAAATTGTTTAACATAACACAAATCCCAGTTAGTCCACCACTCAATAAATTTGCAGGCGTAAGAAATGCATTTATACCCACTGCACTTAATATTAGTCCAAGTACCATAATTGAATTTTGTAAGAATACGTTATCCTCTAAGCTAAATGTTTTTTTAGTCATACTCTCTATCCTCCTTTTTAAACCTATAATATTTTATTTTCAACTCTAATTTTTAAACAAACATACCTAATACTATTATATTAAGCTCAGTTATATAGTTGCCAATATTAAACACTCCCCCTTTATATTAAATTTAAGTTTTCTCCGTTATCCATAAATATAGCGCTGGCATAATGCACCAGCGCATTTAATTCATACTTTAACTGAACTTTATAAGATTTTTAATTTTAAATATACGTTTTAATCTCTTAAACATAATAAATCATTCTAACATCTTAATACTCTGATTATACAATATTGTACTAGTACTTTTCAACGTATTTATTTACCTATGTTAAAAATAAAAATAGTTCGTATTTTCACTTAATTTAATTACTAAATTTATTTGATATAATAATAAAAAGAATATAATATAAACCTAGCTAATGCCATTATATTCAGCCTAGTTTTAATAAATGATAACATGCCTAAAATATTAAAAATAATAGCAAATTTAAACAACAATAATAAAACATTCCATTACTAATGTTAAAACTATATCTATAAATATCATAAATAAAAAGGTATCCTTTATAAGGAATACCTTTTTATTTATGATATTTACTTAAACTATATGACTAGTAATAAACACCTTATTTAATTGATTATATATTAAAGAATTCTATAATTTCATCTTCATTATAATTTATAACTAAATGTGTTGGAAAATTATTATCATTTAATATTTTTTCACAATATGTAAATTTACCGATATCATAAGATATATGAGAATCTGTTCCCATTACAACTTTAACTTCTTGCTCTTTGCAAAGCTTTAGCATAACTCCTAAGTTTTCCCAGGCACCTTGTCTAAAAGTAGTTGGTTTTAACGACGAATTGTTTATTTCTAATAAAACATTTTTTTCTTTAGCTTTTTTTACTACACGCTCATAGTCAACTTCATATCGACTGTCATCTAAGTGACCTATTATCTTAACTTTTGGATGATCCATTACCTTAAGTATTGCATTTGTATTTTCTTCTTTGTTTCCTGCATTTATACACGGATTATGCAAACTAGCTATCATATAATCAATATGTGTTAGCATATCATCAGAAACATCAGTATTTCCATCAAAATCTATAATGTTAGCTTCTATACCTCTAAGTATTTTAAGTCCATCAACTTCTTTTGGAATGCAGTATATATTATGAAAATAATATGGATGTGGACCACCTGGCATATTTGGTGCATGGTCTGATAACCCTAAGTATTTTAATCCATTCTTTATTGCTGATTGTATATTCTCTTGAACTGTACTATATGCATGTCCACTTACTATCGTATGTGTATGTAAATCTATTAATCCTTTCATATGTAAATACCTCCATTTGTATATATAAATTAAAGCCATATAGGTTTATCTAATATGGCTTTAATTATTTTTATTATTTTTGTAAGTTTTTAAACTTTTCTTTAAATAATTCTCCAAGAGTTCCTAGAGAATCTTCTACTTCTAAAAATTCTGTTATATCTTCTTCCGGTTCTCTTGTAGCTTCTTTTATTGATACTACTAATCTTTTGTTCTTTGGTTTAAAGTCTATAACCATTACATTAACTTCATCTCCAACGTTAACAACATTAGTAACTTTCATAACTCTTTCTTCACTTAGTTCAGATATAGGTAAAAATGCATCTACACCTTCTCTTATTTGTACAAAAGCGCCTTTTTCTATAGTCCTTACAACTTTTCCAGTAACTATATCATCTAAATATATTTCATCTTTTATTAAATCCCAAGGATCATTATTTATATCTTTTAATGCTAATGCTATTTTTTTAGTTTCTGTATCTACATCCAATACATAAACCTCTACTTCTTGACCTTCACAAAGCATATCTTCTACAGATTCTACTCTCTCCCAAGATAAGTTGTTTAAGTGAACTAATCCTTCTATTCCACCGATATCAACAAATGCTCCATAAGGCATTATTTTAGTAACTCTACCTTCTCTTTTTTGTCCTGATTCTAAAGAGTTAAATAAAGTTTCTTTTTGTTCTTTTACTTGAGCTTTATGTGCTTCTCTATCAGCTTTTGCTTTTGCTCTTGCTTGTTCTTTTTCTTCTTGTATACGAACTCTTCTTTCTTCTCTTTCTTTATCTAAACGCTCTTGTAGTACGTCTCTATGACTAGCTACTAATCTATTTTTCTTAACATCCATCTCTTTTATATAAACTTCTAAATTACATCCTACATATCCAGATGTATCATTAACAAACTTAGTGTCTAATTGTGATATTGGTATAAATAGTGATTGTGTATTATATGTAGCAAATACTCCTCTTTCTATATTTTTTTCAACATTTACAGTTATTATTCTATGTTCTTTGTAAGCCTTTTCTAGTTCTGTAAAATCAGCTTTTTTATCTAATTGGAATTTAGATAAATGTATTGTTCCATCTTTTTGATATACCTTTGTTATAATTGCAGTTATTTCATCACCCACATTATATATATCACTAATCTCTTTTCCTTTAGGAAGATTTAACTCGTTTATTGATATTATTCCATCAAATCCATAGTTTAATTCTAAGACAACTGAATCATTAGTTATTTTAGATATTTTTCCACTTATAGTTTGTCCAATTTTAACACTGTTAAATTCTTGTTCTTGTTGGTCTAATAATTCTTGCATCGATAGGTTATTTGTCATGATTATCAATCCTTTCATTCTAAGTATCATCTACTTAAATATTATACCATTAATGTTTTAAATACTTGCATTTTTATTACAATATTTAATATTTAGTGCATTTTATTTTATATAAAACAACCCTCATGAATATATATACATAAGGGTTGTTTTAATTTATATTAATTGTTATTAATAATATCTTGTTTTATGCCTTTATTTTCATTAGCATCTACTACTGATAGAGTCTTTTTATAAAATACCATAAAGCATATTATAGTTGTAGTTGCTGCAAGTATATCTGCTATTGGTTCTGCTAAAAGTACTCCAAACAATTGATTTTCTATGAACATAGGTAATATAAATATTAATGGAACTAAAAGTATTATCTTTCTAAGTAAAGCTAATATCAAAGATATTTTCGCTTGACCAAGTGCTAAGAATGTTTGCTGACAAGCTACTTGCACACCAAATATAAATATTCCACCAAAGTATATCTTTATACTCCAAGTAGTTATTTCCATAAGTGCTGGGTCATTGTTAAATATACCAACAAATATTTGTGGTAACATCATAAGCGCTAGCCACATACCAATTGTATATAACGAACATAAACCTATACACAATTTAAATGTTTGTTTTACTCTATCCATTTGCTTTGCCCCATAATTATAACTTATTATAGGTTGAGCTCCTTGAGTTAATCCTAGATTAGGCAACATTATTATTTGCATTATACTACTCATTATAGTCATTGCGCCTACTGCTAAATCTCCACCGTACTTTTGTAATTGACTATTTAGAGATACTAATACTAAACTTTCTGTAGCTTGCATTATAAAAGGAGATACTCCTAGTGCAAGTATAGGCATTATTATTTTAATATCTGGTTTTAGATATTTTTTCTTTATTTTAAGAACACTCTTTTTGCCAAGTAAAAAACGTAGTACCCATATAGCTGAGACTGCTTGTGCTATTATAGTAGCTAATGCCGCTCCTTTTACGCCCATCCCTAATCCAAATATAAGAATCGGATCTAGTGCTATATTTATAATAGCTCCTATTGTTACTGTCATCATCCCTACTTTTGCAAAACCTTGAGTGTTTATATAAGGATTCATCCCTAAGCCTATTTGAACAAATATAGTACCTATAAGATATACACTTAAATAATCAGTTGCATATCCTATTGTTGCTTCACTTGCTCCAAATGCCCAAAGTATAGGTTCTTTAAATACTAAAAATCCTATTGTTAATATTAATGATAAAATCATTAATATAGAGAAACTATTACTCATTATCTTTTCAGCACCATCATTATCTTTTTCACCCATTTTAATTGCTGCTAAAGGTGCTCCACCCATACCTACTAAAGCACTAAATGCTGATATTATTAGTATTATCGGAAATGCTACTCCTACTCCCGCCATAGCCATATCTCCACCTGGCATTCTTCCTATAAATATTCTATCTACAATATTGTATAAAACATTTACTAATTGTGCTATTATCGCTGGTGTAGCTAATTTAAAAAGAAGTTTCCCTATGTTTTCTTTTCCCAAGTCAGTACTTGTATTGCTCATTTTATCACTCCTAAAATCGTTTATAATATTTTTGTTTATTTTATCCCTATTAATAATTTCATTTTGGTATTTTATTCATATCATTATAACATATTGATTTTATTTTATAAACATTTCGGATTCAAATGTTAAACCCAAAATCAGCTTATTTATCATGTTATTTTAGTTTAATAAACAAAAAAATAACTTTAATCAGTTTAGATTAAAGTTATTTTTTATTAAGTCAGCTTATCTAATATCACTACTAACTTATTTAATTGGAGGCGACACCCAGATTTGAACTGAGGATCAAGGAGTTGCAGTCCACTGCCTTACCGCTTGGCTATGTCGCCTTATCTCTTACAATATAATTATATGTTTATTGGTACTATTTAGCAACTATTTTTTTAATTTTTTAACTTTAAATTTATGTCAAATTATTACATTTTATAATCAAAAGTTGAGATATTAAATGTCTCAACTTTTGATTATATTTATTAATTTATGCTCTAAATTATCCTAAGAATATTTTTAAATCATCTTCAACATTAGTTATTCCAGCTATACCAAAGTTTTCAACTAAAACATTGACTACATTTTCAGATAAGAATGCTGGTAGAGTTGGTCCTAAGTGTATGTTTTTAACTCCAAGGTGTAGAAGTGATAATAATACTATTACAGCTTTTTGCTCATACCAAGCTATATTAAAAGCTATTGGTAATTCATTTATGTCATTAAGTTCAAATACTTCTTTAAGCTTAAGTGCTATAAGTGCTAATGAATAAGAGTCATTACATTGACCTGCATCTAATACTCTAGGTATTCCATTTATATCACCTAATGCTAGTTTATTATATTTATATTTTGCACATCCTGCTGTAAGTATTACAGTGTCTTTTGGTAATGCTTTTGCAAAGTCTGTATAGTAATCTCTTGACTTAGCTCTTCCATCACAACCTGCCATAACAAAGAATTTTTTTATAGCTCCAGTCTTAACTGCATCTACTACTTGATCTGCAAGTGCAAATACTTGATTATGTGCAAATCCACCTATTATTTCTCCAGTTTCTATTTCTATAGGAGATTGGCACTTCTTAGCTTGTTCTATTATAACTGAAAAATCTTTATTATCTTCAGATTCTCCAGCTATATGAGTACATCCACTAAATCCAGCTGCTCCAGTAGTGTATAGTCTATCTTTGTAACTATCTTTTGGTGTTACTATGCAATTTGTAGTCATAAGTATTGGTCCATTGAAGCTTTCAAATTCTTCTTTTTGTTTCCACCATGCATTTCCATAATTACCTGCAAAATGTGAATATTTCTTAAATGCTGGATAATAGTGAGCTGGTAGCATCTCTGAGTGAGTATATATATCTACTCCGCTTCCTTCACTTTGTTTTAATAATAATTCTAAGTCTTTTAAATCATGTCCCGATACCAATATACCTGGGTTATTTCTAACGCCTATATTAACTTTAGTTATCTCTGGATTTCCATAAGTTTTTGTATTAGCAGTATCAAGTAAAGCCATTCCATCAACTCCAACTTTTCCTGTTTCCAAAGTTAATCCTATTAATTCATCTATACTTAAATTATCATCTAAAGTTTTTGCTAAAGCACTTTGCATAAATGCATTTACATTCTCATCATCATATCCTAGGGCATTTGCATGTTTTACATATGCAGACAATCCTTTTAGTCCATATATTATAAGTTCTCTTAAGCTTCTCTTATCTTCATCTTTAGTAGATAAAACACCAACTTTTGTTGATTTTTCATTTAATATTGAATCAATATTTGTATCTTCTTTTGAAGTAAATATTGAATTTTTCAATTTAGCTAAAACACCAACCTTCACATCCATTTCTTCACTAGAACTTGCATTCCAAAGGGCAGCTTCAGATAAATTTTCCTTGTTATTTAATGTAGCTAACAGTTCTTCTTTTGATTTCAAAGTATTTTTAACTCTCTCATAAAATACCTCATCATCAAAGTTAGCATTTGTTATTGTAGTAAATAAGTTTACTGTTATTAAATGATTTATATTTGATGATACTACTTTTCCTTCTTGTCTAAGTCTTGTAGTAATCTCGCATAAGCCTTTAGTTGTATATATTAATAAATCTTGCATTCTCGATAAATCTGGTGATTTTCCACATACTCCAAATTTCGTACAGCCTGTATTACCTGCTGTCTCTTGACACTGAAAACAAAACATTTTATCTTCCATAATTGTTCCTCCAACTTAAATCTATATTTGTATACTCATTATATGTTATGATTAGTATGACTAGCGGTAACATAGGTTACACTATTACAAAATAAAGAAAGTTTGGTGATAATTATGGTTATGAATAAAAATGAGGTTCTAAAGTTTTTTGAAAAATCCAATTATAACGTAGTTAGTTATTCTAAAAATGATTTTATTGCACTAGAGGGTGATCCTTGTGAGAAAGTTGGATTGGTTTTAGAAGGAAGTGTCGATATAAAAAGAATATTAACTAGTAGCAATGTAATTCATCTTTCTTCATTTAGTGCTGGAGAATTTTTCGGGGAAGTTATAGCATTTTCTGATACTAATACATATCCAGCTACGGTAATAGCTTGTGCTAATAGTAAAGTTATGTTTATAAGTAGGAATGATTTTATTGGGTTTTGTAGTAATCACCCTGATTTTTTAGAAATGTTTTTAAATACTTTAACTAATAAAATTATAAGCTTAAATAAATCAATTACAGGCTTATCTTTAACTAGTATACGTCAAAAAATTAGTAACTACTTAGTTACTGAATATAACATCCAAGGTAGTATATTTATTAACCTTAATATGACAAAACAAAAACTTTCTGAAAAACTAGGTGTTCCTAGACCTTCTTTATCACGAGAACTTATAAATATGAAAAATGAAAATCTTATAGATTACTCTAAAGATGTAATTAAAATTTTAAATTTAGATTTACTTAAAAGCATATTAATGGAATAAATATGTTTAAAATCTACTTATTTTAAAAAAACTTCATTTTTTTGTATACTTCTAAAAAAAAACATGATATGATATACAAGTATTTTTTTGTATACAAGATACATTTCTATATAGTATTTAAATTTCTAGGAGGATAAAAAATGAAAAATGAAACAAAAGTAAAAGTTGTAACAGCTGACCCTTCAGCATTAGGACTTTTTGGACTAGCAATGATAACATTAGTTGCTTCATCTCAAAAATTAGGATTAACTTCAGGAGTATCACTAGTTTTACCATGGGCAATATTCTTAGGAGCTACTGCTCAGTTATTTGCATGTATAAATGATTTTAAACATGACAACACATTTGGTGCTACTGCTTTTGGTGCATATGCATTCTTCTGGTATGCAGTTGGATTCACATGGTTAATACAAAACGGAGTATTCGGTGAAAAATTAGCAGCATCTGCTGACATTAAACAATTAGGATTTGCTTACTTAGGATATTTAATATTCACATTATTTATGACTATAGGAGCAATGGAAACTCACAAGGTATTATTTATAATTTTCGTACTTATAGATTGTTTATTTTTAGGATTAACATTAACTTCATTCGGTATAATGGAACATGCTACTCATCAATTTGCTGCATATTCTGAGTTAGCAATAGCAATATTCTCATTCTATGGTTGTGGTGCTGCAGTTTTAAATACTCACTTTGGAAAAGTATTTTTACCAGTTGGAAAGCCATTTGGAATATTTAAAAAATAATTTTTAATTATATAGATTTTAATAAATATAATAAAAAAGGACACCTTTAAATTTAAAAGGTGTCCTTTTTTAAATTTAATTATTCTTCCTCATAAAATGGTTCTAAGTGTACTATTACTTGAGAGCTTTCATTTATTTTACTTTGAATCATATCTTCAATTTCATGAGTTAGTACATGCGATTTTTCAATACTTATATAAGGGTCAATTAATATATGCATATCAACATACATATCACTTTCGCTCCCTCTACTTCTTATCTTATGAACTCCTCTTACATCTTTAAAGCTACTCACAATTTCAACTATTTTTTCTTCATCTACTGTTGATTTATCTACTAACACTCCTGTAGATGATTTGAATATTTCATAAGCTGAATAAATTATAAAACCTGAAACTACTAAAGATGCTATAGGATCAATAATAGATGGCAACCCTAGTTTGACTCCGACTAATGTAAATAAAACGCCTATGGAAACAAATATATCACTCTTAGTATGCATCGAATCTGATACAAGGATATAGCTATTTAATTTTTTACCAGCTCTATTTTCATAAGTACATACAAATATATTTATTATAAGTGTAACTATCAACACTATTAAGCTTTCTACAGTTATAGATGGTTCTACTAAATTTGTAAATCTTGAAACCGAAGTAAAAATAATCTTACCCGCTATTACAATTAACATACATCCAATAAACATACTTGCCATTATTTCAAATTTTTTATGTCCATATGGATGATCTTTATCCTTAGGTCTAGATGCTATACTAATACCTATAATTCCAACTATATTAGATGCACCATCTGATAAAGAGTGAAATCCATCGGCAGTCATACTTGCACTTTTTATAGCACTACCTATAATAATTTTTAACATTGCAACTCCAAAGTTTGCAAATAAAATAACCCATAATACTTGTTTTACTTTCTTATAACTATTGTTTTCCATTTTATCCCCCTCAAACCAGTATGATTTATTTTAAAATTGACATTTGACATGCTATCCCACTTGAAATTAGCTTAAATTTAATAATGACTTTCATTTGTCCTCTTAACTAAAAAATCCACAGAAAAGTTTTTAAACTAATCCATGGACTCATATTTATTCGTTATACTCTCTATATATTCAAATATTGTTACATTTGTGCATTCATCTTTAGAATCTATTAAATTTGATAAAGTTACCCCTAACAATCTAATTTGTTTATCTGTATTGATGTTTTTTAATAAATTATATACATTTGTTCTTATTTCATCATGCTTATTTAGAGCACTTCCTAAACTAATGCTCCTTGTTATTTGCGTAAAATCTTCAAACTTAACCTTTAGAGTTATTGTTTTTCCAAGCTTATCACAAGTTTTAAGCCTCTCACATACCTCTTCGCATATTTCACTAAGTATATCTACAACTTCTTCATCTTCTACACTTAAATTATGACTTAACGTAGTCTCTGCGCCTACTGACTTCCTTTCTCTATTTGGTTGAACTGGTCTATAGTCTATTCCTCTTGCAAATTGATAAAACGTATATCCTCTATTTTTAAATATATTTTCTAATTCACTCAATTCCAATTTTCTTAAATCATATCCAGTTTCTATACCTAAGTTTTTAAGAGATCTAGCAGTTACCTTCCCAACTCCAAAAAATTTATTTACTGGTAATTTATCCAGAAATTCTTGTTTATTCTTTTGTGTTATTACAGTAAGACCACTAGGTTTTTTATAATCAGATGCAAGTTTTGATAAAAATTTATTATAAGAAACACCTGCTGATGCACTTAATCCAACTTCTTCTAAAATTTCTTTTTTAATCCTCTTTGCTATTTCTGTAGCATATTTTATATTTTTTTTATTATTTGTTACATCTAAAAAAGCTTCGTCTAAAGATAATGGTTCTACTAAATCTGTATACCTATGAAATATTTTTCTTATTTGATTTGATACTTCATGATATACATCAAACCTCGGTCTTACAAAATATGCGTAAGGACATCTTTTATATGCATTTTGAGATGACATAGCTGAATGAATACCGTACTCCCTAGCTTCATAGGAACAAGTACAAACAACTCCTCTACTTTGAGGGTCACCTCCAACAACTACAGGCTTTCCTCTTAAACTTGGGTTATCTCTTTGCTCAACTGATGCATAAAAAGCATCCATATCTATATGAATTATTTTTCTATTTTCATTAATACATATCACCTCTCATCATTTAATATTTTCACTATATCGTGACATAATAACATGCAATTTAAATTTTATTTTATAGTTTTTGAAAAATCACTTGCAAATTTTTCAAAAAACCTTTAAAATAGTTATTCCAAGGAACTAACTTATTTTAGGTACTTGATAACCGTATATTTATATTTATTTTTAAGATTATATAATTTTATATAAGAAAGACCATACTACCTCGGGGGTAATATGGTCTTATATTTTCTCTATTTTTAACTATTTTATAGTTTAGTTTGCATAATAAAGATTTTGTGATGGATATTCAGGATCACTTGTTACATCTATTCCAAGTTCTCTAAATGTTTGCTCATCATTTTTACTTAATATAGTATTAGAATGTGCTTGAGCTCCTTTTAATAAAGGTAATTTATCGATTACAGCTTGAGCTGTTGGATTTGTAACACCACATATACTAAGAGCTGTTAATACTTCTTCACAACTTAATTCAGGAGTTCTACTTCCTAATGTTTTAGTTTTTAAGTTTACAATTGGCTCAAGTATAGCTGGAGATATTAAATGTAATTCATCATCTATTTTAGCTAAATGTTTTATAGCATTTAATGTAGCAGCTGCTGTTGCATTCATTAAATCTGAACCTTTTCCAGTTAACATAGTTCCATCTGTTAGCTCTATTGCTACTACTGGGCAAGCATCATTTTTTTGTGCAGTTTCTTTTAATTTATTACTGTAATTTCTTGAAGGCATAACAACTGTTCTATCTTCAGGCTTTAAGTTAAGACCTTCCATTATCATTTTTATTCTATCATAAGCACCTTTATCCACTTGACCTTTTTTGTATTCACAAGCAGTTTTAAAGTATCTTCTTATTATTTCTTGTCTTGATGCTTCTGCAACAACTTCATCATCTGTTATACCATATCCAACTCTATTAACACCCATATCAGTTGGTGATTGATATATAGATTCTTTTCCTGTTATTTTTTCTATTATTTTCTTAACAACTGGGAATAGTTCTAAATCTCTATTATAGTTTACTGACATTTTTGCATATTTTTCAAGATGGAATGAATCTATCATATTAACGTCTTTTAAATCTACTGTAGCAGCTTCATACGCTATATTTAAAGGATGCTTTAATGGAACGTTCCATACTGGGAATGTCTCAAATTTTGAGTACCCAACAGCATTACCTAATTTATTTTCATGATATAATTGACTTAAACAAGTTCCTAGTTTTCCACTATTTGGTCCTGGAGCTGTAACAACAACTATCGGCTTAGTAGTTTCTATATAAGGATTTTCTCCATATCCTTCATCACTTACTATTGTATCAACATCAGTTGGATATCCTTTTGTTGGAGCATGTTTGTATACTTTTATACCTCTACGTTCTAATTTGTTTATGAATACTGTAGTAGCAGGTTGTCCTTCAAATCTTGTTATTACAACACTGTTTACATCTAATTCATATTTTCTTAAATCGTCTATAAGTCTTAAAACTTCCATGTCATATGTTATACCGAAGTCACCTCTGATTTTATTTCTTTCGATATCTCCTGCATAAACACATATAACAACTTCAACTTTTTCTTTTATGTGTTGAAGTACTTTTATTTTTGCGTTTTCATCAAAACCTGGTAATACTCTCTTGGCATGTAAATCTCCCATTAGCTTACCACCAAATTCTAAATAAAGCTTATCAAAATTATTAACTCTTTCTAAAATATATTTTGATTGCTCTTCTAGGTACTTTTTGTGATCGAATCCTATTTTCATATTGCCACCTCACTAAATTATTTAATTTCTTGATAACCGTATATTTATATTTATTAATACTTATGTAAA
This sequence comes from uncultured Peptostreptococcaceae bacterium, assembly GCA_947072565.1. Taxonomy (GTDB): domain Bacteria; phylum Bacillota; class Clostridia; order Peptostreptococcales; family Peptostreptococcaceae; genus Romboutsia_D. The sequence goes on from CAMTIM010000016.1 coordinate 35,490, forward strand.
GTGGAAATTAGTACTTAGTAATCTAACGCTACTTTTTTCATAATTTCCACTTTAAGTTTATATTATACATTTAAGATATAAATATTTCAAGATGATTTTACTATCCTTTTGAAGATGCTTTTATTTTGCTCATATCATTATTTTTATATTATTAAATGTTTTATATAAATTATTTTTTTTATATAAATAAGAACACCCATCATAATCATAATAATTTCTTACGATTATGATGAGTGTTCTATATTTTTTAATTAATAGATTTTAATTAACAGCATCCATCATCAAACATGCTTCCTGAACCACAAACTATTAATAATAATATTAAAAATGGTATCCAAGCGCATATATCAATTTCTGCCCAACATTCTTGGAATGCTAAAAATAAGAAAAATAATACTACTATACCTATTCCACCAAATCCACCTTCACCAAATAATCTGTCTAACATCTTGTTAACCCCCTGTTGTATTTAAGATTTGTAGAGTTTCTACTCTTAACATATACTATGAAAGTTAATTTATTTTTGACATTAATTTATTACGACCTATTTTTCTATTAATCTACAGATTTCAACGATTCTACCATCTGAATATTTTTTAATTTATAATACATTGCAAAGTTGACTATTAATCCAAGTATTATTGTTAATACTGCTGCTATTATATAGCTACTAGAGTCTATTACTCTTCCAAACATCATATTATCAATTTCAACTGTAACCATTATAAATTGATGAAGTAATTTTCCTATTCCAAGTCCTAATATAGTTCCTACTACTGTAAGTATTATATTCTCTCTATAAATATAGGCAGATACTTCATTATCATAAAAACCTAGAACTTTTATTGTTGCTATTTCTCTTATTCGCTCTGATATATTTACATTTGTTAAATTATATAAAACTACAAACGCTAATGCACCTGCTGATAATGTCATTATTAACACTACATAATTCAAACTTTTTATAGTCTTTTCAAAGTTTTCCTTTACCCCTGTACTAAATCCAACACCACTTACTTTTTCTATATTAGTAAGGTTTTTTGATATCTTATCTTCAGTTTTTTTAGACTCATCTTTTAAGTTTCCTACTATTCTATTATATCTGCTATCTCTTTTAAAGAGTTCTTTGTAGCATTCTTTAGACATATAAGCATAGTGACCTACATAGTTTTCAGTTATTGCCTCAACCTTTACTTTTGCTTTTTTATCTTTTGAATTTACTACTTCTATATTATCTCCTATTTTAACACCTAAATCTCTAGATACTTTTTCACTAAGCACTATCCCTGTTTTAGTTAAATCTATATTATTTTGAGTCTTTCTATCTCTTAATCCTATAACTTTTTTCATTTCATCTATATTTTTTGGTACTGCTATTGTAAGTTCTTTTTCTTTATTATTTTTTACTATTTTTCCATTTTCATTATTCATAAGTAAATAATTATTTATTAATTTTTCATCAGCAACATACTTTTCTATTTTACCTAATTCACTAGGACTTGCATTGTTGTCAATTGTAACTGTCATGTTGTACTTAAATATGCTTTTATACTGACCATCTACTATCATTTGTATAGAATCTTGAATACCAAGACCTGATAATATTAAAGCTGTACATCCCGATATTCCAAGTACAGTCATTAAAAATCTCTTTTTATATCTAAATATATTTCTTATAGTTACCTTTCCTATAAATCCTACTTTGTTCCATATAAATGGTATTCTCTCTAGTAATATTCTTTTTCCATTTTTAGGAGCTTTTGGTCTCATTAACACTGATGGTGTTTCTTTTAATTCTTTATAACATGCTAAATACGATGCTATTGTAGTTATTGAAATAGCTGTAAATGTCACACCTAGCGCTAAAGGAATATCAAATAAAAGTTGAATTTCAGGCAATGTATACATTATTCCATAAGATTTAAATACAACAATTGGGAATACCGTAAATCCTATAGCTAAACCTATAATACTACCTAGTAAACTTGCACTTAATGCATACATTATATATTTTTTAGCTATATTTCTAGTAGTATATCCTAAAGCCTTTAATGTACCTATATTTATCCTCTGTTCATCTACCATTCTAGTCATGGTAGTTAAGCAAACTAAAGCTGCTACTGAAAAGAAAAATACAGGGAATATTTTTGAAAGTGCATCTATACTATTTGCATTTCCTTCATATTGTACATATGAATAGTGACTTTTTCTATCTAATATGTACCACTTCGGTTTTTCTATTTTGCTTATTTTGTCTTCACTATCTTTTATCTTTTTTTCTGCTTTAGATAATTCATCTTTTGCTTTTGTTTTTGCATCTTTTAATTCAATTTTAGCGTCTTCTATTTTTTGTTTTTGTATTTTTATATTATTTTTAGCTTTTTTAAACTCATTTTTCGATTTGATTTCCATAGAGTTTAAATTATTTTTTTGTGTAGCTAATTTTTCTTTATTTTTATCTAAAGTATTTTTTGTATTATTAAGCTTTGACTCTATTTTTTCTAACTCATTAATTTTACTTGATAGTTGTAAATTTCCTTGTTCATAAGCTAAACTCATAGAATCTATTACAGTTTTATTTTGGTTTAACTCTTTATTTAATTGTTCTTTTTCTTGTTCACTTAAATTTTCTTCTTTTAATTTAGATTCTATATATATGCTTTTTTTATTTAAATCTTCTATTTGATTTTTTAAGCTTTCTAATTTAGCTTTAGCATCAGTAATTGCAGTTGTTGCTATTTTTTTATTTTCTTCAAAATCAGCTTTTCCACTTTGATATTTTTTATATCCCTCTTGTAGTTGCTTTTCTCCATTTGATATTTTTATTTTTCCTTTTTCTATCTCATCAATTGCTTTATTTTCATTCTCTCTTAATTTGAGTTCTCCATTTTTTATTTCATTTGTAAATTTATTTATGTTATTTTGAGCTTTATTTAATTCATTATTAGCTTCATTTTTTTTCTCTTCATACTGATTTTTACCTTTATCTAATTCTTCATTAGCTTTTTTTATAACTTCATCATACCTAGCTTTTATTCTAGAATCTGATATTTTTTCTATTTCGTTTGTTACTTTATCTACCTTATTAAAGTATTTTTTGGTATATGAATTTTCTTTTTTTGTATTGTCTAAAGTTAAAAATATTTCACTATATGAATCCATTTTAAAATCATCTTGTGGAATCATTATTACACTACTTATAGTTCCATCTCCAATTGAACTGCTTCCCTTTTCATAAGAAAGATAATATGGAGTTTCAATTTTTCCAACTACAGTATACTGTGTATTTTTCAAAGTATCACTAAGGTTTTCATCATTTCCTGAGCTTAGATTTATCTTTGAACCTAATGCTACATCAAGTTTATCTACTTTACTTTTTTCAATTACACACTCTCCTGATTTTTGTGGTAATCTACCTTGTATTACTTTAACTTTATTTATGTAATTTTTATTATTTCCCTTTATATCATCTAATGGTAGTGCATGTATTTTACTCACTTGTTCTTGTGATTTATATTTTGTAATAACATCTATTGAGTATGTTGGAAACACACCTTCTATATTTTCTATTTTTTTAACTTCATCTACATCTTTATCTGTAAGTCCTAATGTTGATAGCAATTTTATATCCATTAGGTTATATTCATCATAATATGAATCTGATGTATCTTTCATCACCATAGGTGATATTTTTATACCTGAGTAAAATGCTACTCCTAAAGCTATAATACATACTATAGATAAAAATCTACCCTTAGATTTTTTTATATCTCTTATGATATCTTTATTTAAGATACTTTTCATTGCTACCACTCAATCCCTTCTACTGGCATTGGATTTTCATTTATAGCAATACTTTCTATTTTTCCATTTTTAACTTTTATCACCTTATCACCCATTGGTGCTAATGCTAGATTATGTGTAATTATAATTACCGTCATCCCTATTTTTTTACATGTATCTTGTAATAACTTAAGAATTGATTTTCCTGTATTATAATCTAGAGCTCCAGTTGGTTCATCACATAATAAAAGTTTCGGGTTTTTAGCCAATGCCCTTGCTATTGCAACCCTTTGTTGTTCTCCACCAGATAATTGTGCTGGAAAATTATCTTTTCTATTTCCTAACCCAACAGCGTCCATTATTTCATCTATATCTAACGGATCTTTACATATTTGAGTTGCCAGTTCAACGTTTTCTCTAGCAGTAAGATTTTGAACTAAATTATAAAATTGAAATACAAATCCAATATCAAATCTTCTATATGTTATTAGTTCTTTATTTGTGTAATTATTTATATTGTTATTGTCTACTACCACATTTCCACTAGTGGGACTATCCATGCCTCCTAAAATATTTAATATTGTACTTTTTCCAGCTCCACTAGCTCCTGCTACTACTACAAACTCACCTTTATCTACACAAAAATCTACTCCACTTAATGCGCTAATTTCAACTTCGCCCATTTTATATACCTTTTTAACATCCTTAAATTCTATATATTTGCTCACTTAATTTCCTCTATTCTTTTGATATTAATTAAATTTATTATATCATATGTAAATGACCTTAATTTCAACATTTTATAATATAATGATTCAATTACTGTGCACTATTATTTGTATCTTTTTTATTGATATAAGTAAATTAATCACAAATATTATAAATCTAATATAAAATATAATGAAGAAAATTTTAATATATTATTTTGGGAGGTTTATATGAAAACTAAGAATAAATTAATATTAATAAAATCATCTAAGTACGATAACTATTTAGATATTAATAAAGTCAACCGAACTCTAGAATTTAACGACTATGATTCAAGTACGCTTTTTTATCTTAAGATACTTTCTACAAATAAAATAGTATTACAATCACAGGACGGATACTATGCAAGAACTTGCCATGATGACACTATAAAAGCAGATACTTTAGATATAAATAAAGCCTCAGTATTTAATGTCTCATTTGCAAATAAAAAAGAGATGTATATAAAGTCAAATTATAAATTTTTGTATGTAGACAGTGATTTCACATTAAGATGTGATAATTATTCTAGAAGTTATGAATCTTTATTTAAAATACAAGAATATGCAAATAAATCTAGAGAACCATTTGTATCTATTTATTCAGATGCTAATTACAAAGGTAATGCACAGCCTTTGGTTCCTGGATATTATGATATTAATCAACTTACTATAGGTAATGATACCTTAAGTTCTATTAAAGTTCCAAATGGACTTGTTGCTATCCTTTATTCAGATGCTAATTTTAAAGGTAACTCTATTACTGTAACTAAGGACACTCCTTATATAGGTGACTATTTTAATGATAAAGTTTCTTCTATAATTATAGAAAAAGCACCTAATAATAATGTTGTTATTTATTCAGATTCTAATTACCAAGGTAAATCACAAGTATTATCTCTAGGGTATCATGACATTAATCAACTTATTATAGGAAATGATGCTTTAAGCTCCATTAAAGTTCCAAATGGATTTATTGCTATTCTTTATTCAGATGCTAATTTCAAAGGTAATTCTATTACTATAACTAGTGATACTCCTTATATAGGTGACTATTTTAACGATAAAGTTTCTTCTATATTTGTAGAAAAAGCACCTAATAATAATGTTGTTATTTATTCAGATTCTAATTACCAAGGTAAATCACAAGTATTATCACCAGGATATTACAATATTGATCAACTTACTATAGGCAATGATACTTTAAGCTCTATTAAAGTTGCCAACGGATTTATTGCTGTCCTTTATTCAGATGATAATTTTAAAGGCAATGCTATCACTGTCACTAAAGATATCCCTTATATAGGTGACTATTTTAATGATAAAGTTTCTTCTATAATTGTTAAAGCTATAAAATAAAAAACTATATTTATATGATTATAAACATTTATATCCAATCCTATTTTTGAAAATTTCACCATCAATTTTTTGCTTATACCAAATACACATAACAAGCTAGATTAAATATTTTAATCTAGCTTTAACTTACTATACTTCCATTATTATAGGGAATACACTTGGGTTCCTCTTTGTTTTATGGTATAAAAAATGATCTACTGATTTTTTTACATTAGTTTTTATAACATTCCACTCTAAAATTTCTTTTTCTAAACATTTTTCAATTTCTTCTTTAGATATTTCTTTTATCTTATTAATTAAATCCTCAGATTCTCTAGCATATATAAACCCTCTTGTTATTACATCTGGACCAGATGCTATAGTATATTTTTCTCTATTTATTGCGACTACTATATTAACCATTCCATCTTTTGCTAATTCTCTTCTATCTCTTAAAACTATGTTTCCTACATCCCCAACCCCAAGACCATCTACAAATAATATACCTGTGTGAACTGTTTTATTTGCATTTGCACTATCTTTAGATATTTCCAACACTTTACCTGTTTCTAGTGTAAACACATTAGATGGCTTCATACCTAATTTTATAGCTAAATCTCTATGGTGCTTTAGATGTCTGTATTCACCGTGTACTGGCATAAAGTATTTAGGTTTAACTAAGCTATGGATCAGTTTTAGTTCTTCTTGATATGCATGACCTGAGACATGAATTTCTTCTAAATCTTCATATATTACATCTGCACCTTTTCTAAATAATTGATTTATAACCCTTGATACTGATTTATCATTTCCAGGTATTGGTGATGCTGAAATTATGAATAAATCATTTGGCTGTATAGATATTTTTCTATGTGTGCCATATGCTATTCTTGAAAGTCCAGCTAAAGGCTCTCCCTGACTGCCCGTAGTTATTATTGTTATTTCTTCACTAGTATATTTATTTATATCATCTATTTCTATAATAGATTCTTGTGGTATATGAAGATATCCAAGTTCTATAGCTACGTTTGATATATTTTCCATACTTCTTCCACTAAATACTATTTTTCTATTTTGAGCTATAGATGCATCTGCTATTTGTTGCATTCTATGAATATTAGACGCAAATGTAGCTACAATAATTCTTCCTTTTGAAGGTGCAAATATTTTTTTCAAAGTCTCGCCTATAGTTTTTTCTGAAAGTGAATGTCCCGTTCTTTCTACATTAGTGCTATCAGCCATTAAAAGTAACACACCCTTTTTTCCTAATGCAGCTATCCTGTTTAAATCCATCATCCTTCCGTCTATTGGAGTATAATCAATTTTAAAATCTCCAGTATGAAGTATTACCCCTATTGGAGTATGTATAGCTAAAGCACAAGAATCTGCTATACTATGTGTTACTCCTATAAATTCTATTTTCATATTTTCTAGCTTAATACTTTGTTGTGTTCTTACTGTTTTTAATATAGATGAATTTTCTAAACCATGTTCTTTTAATTTATTTTTTACTAGTCCTAAAGTAAGCTTTGTTCCATATACAGGTATATTTATCTGTTTTAGTATGTAAGGAATTGCTCCTATGTGATCTTCATGCCCATGAGTTAAAAACATTCCTTTTACTTTATCTTTTCTCTCAACCAAGTATTTTATATCAGGTATTACTAAATCAACACCATACATATCATCATCTGGAAATGCTATCCCACCATCTATTACTATTATTTCATCTTTATATTCAATTGCAGTTATATTTTTCCCAATTTCTCCAAGTCCCCCAAGCGGAATTATTTTTACACTATCTTTATCCATATTTATATTGCTCCTTTATATTAAGTATATATATTAATAATTTTTATATTTTTTATGCAAATACATATCACTTATAGTTTTGGTATAAATATGTATATTAATCCTATTTTCAGAATAAAATTTAATTTATTATACAAAATCCCCCTTATACATTAGGTTTTTATTCTCCTATATATAAGGGGGGTATTTTTTATATCTTTAATTTATTAATATTATTTTACCATTTCCTTGTATTCTTTTTCATTTTTAGGTGCTTTTAACTCACCTTTTTCAAACTTATCTGCTTGAGTATTTACATAGTCTATTACATCTTTAGGAACTAAGTTTTTAGTAGTATCTGGTATTCCTACTGCACCTTCTTTTAGACCGTAAATAGCTGTTGTTCCACCTGGGAACTTACCATCTACTAATTCTTTAACTGTGTCAAATACACCTACATCAACTCTTTTTATAGCTGAAGTTAATACATTTTTTAAAGCTAGAGAACTTTGGTCTCTATCTACTCCAATTGCAAATTTACCTTGTTCTTTAGCTGCTTCTATAGCACCTGTTCCAACATCTCCTCCAGCAGTAAATATTACATCTGCACCTTTTGAATACATTTGATTCGCTATAGCTTTTCCTTTTGCTTGATCTGTAAATGAGTTTGCATACTGAACTTGTACTTCTAATTTAGGATTAACAGCTTTTGCACCTGCCATATATCCATATTGATATGCCTCTATAACTGGTAATTGCATACCACCTATAAATCCTATATTATTAGTTTTAGTCATTTTACCGGCTACTAATCCAGATAAATATGCTGACTCTTGAGAATTAAATTGTATTGCCTTTACATTTTCAGGAACTTTTGGATATGTTTCATCAACTAAAGCAAATTTTTGTTCTGGATATAATTTTGATCCTTCTTCTATAGCTGGAGCTAATTTCATTCCAACTCCTAATATTAAATCTACACCTTCATCTGACAATGTTTCTATATTAGCTGCATAATCTGAATCTTGTTTTGATTCTAAGTACTTAACCTTTACACCTAGTTCTTTTTCAGCTTTTTTAAGACCTTCCCATGCTGATTGGTTAAATGATTGGTCATTTACTCCCGCTACATCTGTTATCATACCAATAGTTAATTGATCATCTTTTACTTCACTCTTTTTATCATTTGAACATCCTGCTAATAATGATGCTGATAGCACTGATGCTAGTGCTAATGCTACTATTTTTTTTAATTTCATGTCATAACCTCCAAATATAATTGCAAAAAAAATCCTTTTATCAGCATGATAAAAGGATAGTTATTGTTGTATTAATTTAACCATTCAAATATCTTTTTAGTCTCTCTGTACTAAATTAAAGCCATTTTTTTTATTTAAAATAATTTCTTTAAACGATTATGACATCTTTATACATTTTTGTCAATGTTATAATAATGTTTATTTTTTGATTTTAAAGTTAATTAAAAGATCCTACGTTCATAATATGCATCATAGTTCCAATTATCAAACAGCCTTCATCTATATCAAAATTAGATGTATGAAGAGAATGCTCTTTATCAGTATTTTTATTTTTACATCCTACATGAAAAAATACACCTTTATTATTTTGTGTATAAAATGAAAAATCTTCACCACCTAAAGATGGTTTTTTTCTCATTATAAATTTATCCATTCCTAGCAATTCATTTGTATTTTTTATTATAATATCTACCATTTCTTTATTATTTATAACTGCTGGATATCCATCATCATCTATAAATAAACTTCCTATACACCCAAATGCCTGAGATGTATTTTCAACAATATCTTTTATTCTATTGATCATAAATTCTCTTGTGTCTTTGTCTAAAGTTCTTAGCGTTCCATTCATTTTTATTTCTTCACATATAATATTTTGAGCATCCCCACCTTGTATTTTTCCAATAGTTAAAACTGCACTATTCAGTGGGGATAAATTACGACTTATTATGCTTTGAAGCGCTGTTACAATATGAGATGATGCTACTAGTGCATCTATTCCATTTTCAGGGTACGCTCCATGAGATTGTTTACCTTTAATTACTATATTTAAAGTATCTGTACTAGCATTTAAAGTTCCATATTTAGTCTCTATATATCCAACCTCGATATGGGGCATCACATGAAGACCAAACATATAATCTACCTTTGGATTTTCAAGGCATTTATCTTTTATTAAAAACTTAGCTCCACCTAATGTTTCTTCTGCTGGTTGAAATAAAAATTTAACATTTACATTTAGTTTTTCCTTGATTGAATTTAATACTTTACACGCACCTAATAACATAGCTATGTGTGCATCATGCCCACAAGCATGCATTTTCCCATCATTGACTGACCTGTAATCATGGTTTAGTTCTTCGCTAATTGGCAATGCATCTATATCCGCTCTTATAGCTATTGTTGTTTTATTGTTAGGATTTATTATATATGCCATTACTCCATTATGATTTTTAAAATCTTTATAATCTATTTTAATTTCTTTTAAATACTCAATTATTTTTTCTTTTGTTTCATACTCTTGGAGTGATAATTCTGGTATTTTATGAAATTCTCTTCTCACATCAATTATCCAATTTTCAATATCTTTACAATACCTAAAAATATTTTCTTTATTCATGTTATTTTCTCCTCTATATTTGCTTGAAATATAATTTAAATACGCTATATCTATGTGTTAAATATTTATGCTTAACAATAATTTATATTCCGATTTAAGTTTATATGTCATAAATTCATTTATTTTTTAATAATAATTTAATATATACTCTTTGAAAAATCAGTATATTTTTATGTATTATGTATTCTTAAGTTTTTTTAGAGGAATACGCTATTTTCTGTAGAATTAATAAATAATTCAGAATTATCAAATTAATAAACAATTCATTTAAAAAAAGGTGGGTGTTAGATATGATTGAAATGGTTAAATTTCCTTATAATAACAGAGGGGTTGCAAGATTAGACTCTGATAATGTGGTTCACAACCACCTGTATCATAATTGTCCTATTGGAGAAGTTGATGAAAACAATATTGTTTACAACCTTGATAAAAACCCTGTAGGTAGGGTTGATGAAAGTGGCTTTATTCACTCTCATTACTTAAACTCTTGCCCTATAGGTAAAGTTGATGAAAATGGCTTCATCTTAAAAGATGGTGAGTTAGTTGCTAAAATCAATGATAACAATGCATTACTTGCTGGGGGAGCTTATTTGTTGCTTGTACATGAGAATAGATAAAAAAAAAGGACAGATTTTCTGTCCTTTTTTTCTTCTTAATAACTAAGATTTATTTTATGAACTGATGTACAAAATTAATCATCATCGGTTTAAATATTCCACTGTAATCAAGTATTTGAGCTACTTGATGATTATTTTCAGTTTGACTATTGTAATTAGCAATTTTGAAAGTTAAGTATCCATCAACTTCTTCAACTACATAACCGACTTCCATAGTAGTTGATATCTCTAGGTCTCCCATATCAATGTTTAGGTCTTTTACTAGTTCTTTATTTGCACATAAAATTCCACTTGAATATGTACTTATATCCGTTGCGAAAACTATATATTTACTATTTGTTTTCTCTTCATCACACTTTATAAATAACCTATTAGTTAAACTACTTTTATTCATATTCATAGGTATTAACTTTGATTCTATAGCTTCATCTAAACTTTCTTTTGTTGTTTTAATAAATGTATCCATATCAAATTTATCTACTTCTATTTTTAATATATTCAATGTCTCTATATTTTCTTGTGGTATATATTTTGCTACATTTTCAAATACATGATATATATCCTTTACTTCATATCCCTTGTTTATGTACATTTCTTTTATTTCATATTCTTCGTCAAATTCTTTAACTAATTTAGGTAGTTCTTGTTTAGTATCTTCATATTTTATGTTTGTTATAAATGGTATTATCTTATTTGGTTTCATTAAGAATGTTTCTAGTGGTTTTATTACTTCATTAGCCTCTTTTATGTCATTTTCTTCAAATGCTGCTTCAATACCATCTTCTAAAAATGCTACTTCCACTTCCATTTCATATTCTTCTTCATCTATTACATTAGTTCCTACAGGATACATTACTATTAACTTACTTTTATCAAATATATATCCAAATGAATAGTCTATTTCTAATTTTTTTTTCATATGTTTTCTCCTTAGCGTTTATGATGTAAATATATTATCATAGTTTTAATATATTTTATAGTATATGGATATTATAAACCCTTAACTTTAATATTAATACCATGCATATTTATTTTTAAACGCCTTATAAGAATTGCTACTATTATTATCACACCAAATAATCCAGACAATGGATAAATAAATTTAACCAACATAGCAAATGGTAGTCTGCCTCCAATAAATCCTAGAACTGTACATATGGTAGCTATTATAATAAATCTTTTGCTCTTTTCTTGTGCGAAACTACTACATACGCTCCAAAGCAAAGGTACTGCAGTTGTATATATACCAGCTATCAATATTATAGAAAACATAATACCGACTATAGGGCCTATCTTATCTGCCATATATAATGTTGGTATGTCTTTTATATATACATTTTGTATGTCTGACATTATTCCTAGATTAAGAGCTATCGCTGCAATTGCAAATGCTATTCCACCTATTACTCCTCCCCAAATACAGTTCTTTTTATTTTTTGCTGTAGATCCTACACCTACTAAAAATGGTGTTGCTATTATTAAGTTAAGTCCACTATATATAATGCTACTCATCCACCAATTATCTACAGATTTTGTTACATTTAATGTTGCTATTATTTCATTAGTACAACAAAACGTTTCATAGTTTCTTGCGATTGTTACTATCCCAACTCCAACTGAAATTATTACTATCATAGGCCCTATATTTCCTAATATATCTATTACCTTATTCATACCTAATAATACCGATATCAATGCCAATATTGCCAAAATAAAAGACCCTATATTTTTATTCATACCATAATATTGATTCATAGAAGCACCTGCTCCTGATATCATAACCACAAAACTACAAAAGAAAAAAATAGGCATAAATACTTTAAAAAAACCACCAACCCAATTTCCACATAAATATGTAAATATATCGCTACTTGATTTTAATCTTGCAGTTTTTCCTATTTCTAATAAATTTGCACCACAATACGCTAGTATTATCATACAAATAATATTAGATAAAATACTTATCATTCCATGAGCTGAAAAAAACTGCATTATCTCTTGGCCTGTTGCGAATCCTGACCCTATACACACAGATATGTATGTACCGGCAAATTTCATAATTTCCTTTAAATTCCCACTTTTTTTCATGATTAACCCCCTCTCTATTTTTTTGGTTCAATCCTTTGATAATTTATATGCTTGTTCAACGTTTTTAATATCTTAAATTATAAATTCATCTTAAAATTCACTATTTATACGCATAAAAAAGACTTACTCAATTTAATATAAGTAAGTCTTTTATTATCTTAACAAAATCTATTATGCTATTTTGCTTTCAGTATTTTTATTATATAAATTTAAATCTAAGTCTTTTTCACTATTAGCTACTACAAGTGTACAAACATTATCTCCCATTACATTTACAGTAGTTCTAAACATATCTATAATTCTTTCAACACCCATTATTAATCCGATTCCTTCAAGTGGAAGACCTACTGACTGAAGCACCATTGATAACATTATCATTCCTACACCAGGTACTCCCGCTGTACCAATTGATGCTAATGTTGCAGTAAGAACTATTGTCATCATTTCACTCATACCTAAATCTATTCCATATATCTGAGCTATAAAAAGTGCTGCTACACCTTGCATTATAGCCGTACCATCCATATTTATAGTAGCTCCCATTGGTATTGTAAATGATCTTGTTGATTTTCCTACTCCTAATTCCTCCATAATTTCTAAACTTACTGGCACAGACGCATTACTTGACGCAGTTGAAAATGTAACTGCTGCAACTTGCGTAAATTTCTTTAAAAATGGCTTAATTTTTTGCTTTGTAAATAATTTAAATAGTCCACCATACACAATACTTACATGTATTAATAGTGCAAATAAAACAACTGCTACATATTTTAATAATGCAAATATAGCATCAGTTCCAACTGTTGCAAAAGTATCTGCCACTAGTGCAAATACACCATAAGGAGCAAATAACATTATTATATTTACCATTTTCATACAAATTTCATTACCACTTTCAAACAATATTTTTATAGGCTCAGCTTTCTCACCTACTACATTTATAGCTATTCCTATAAGAAGTGCAAAGAATATTACTTGTAACATATCACCATTTGCTAAAGCTTGAATTGGATTACTTGGTATAATACTTAAAATTATTTCTACTATTGATTTTGATTCTCCAATTGATACTTTACCTGAAACCATACTACTCATATCAAGGCCAATACCTGGCTTTAATATGCTACCTAAAATAAGTGCTATAACTATTGCTAGTGCTGTTGTTCCTAAATAAAACAACATTGTTTTTCCACCAATTCTACCTAATTTCTTAACATCTCCCATAGAAGCCGATCCACATATTAACGAAACAAATACTAGTGGTACTACCATCATTTTTATAGCTGAAGTAAATCCACTTCCTGCCACTTTAAATATTCCGCCTAAAATTAATGTATCTTTTATATATCCTCCTGGCAATTGCTTTAATACTAAACCTACTATAAATCCTAACAGTAAGCCTAATAATATTTTACTTGTCAATGTTGGTTTTTTCTTCATTTTCATTCTCCACCTTTCGAACATTCCATATACTTATACACTCTATTATACATTATTATATTTTTTTGTACATTAAAAATTAAAGCAAATAGCAATATAAAGACTATTTAAACATTATTTTTTAAAGTATTAATAATATTAAACTTAATTAAATTAGAATTTTGTATTTTATACCTTTCTATTTAATCAATTACTTGCAAAACCCATTAATTTATTTTTTTATTTTTTTTTATTATTTTTTTATTTTTTATACTCTATATTAAAGTTTTTTTTTGTGTATACATTAATAAATAAAGTAGGAGCATAAATATAAAATCATCATTTAACGAACAATAATTTTACATTCATACTCCTACTAAGTCAGAACTATTTAATTTTAATGCTATTTTTTAAACTAATTAAAATGGTAATTCTTCTTTATTTTCATCAACATTTATTCCAGCTTCTTCAAATACATTTGATCCATTGAAATATTTATTTTTAGGTTCTGTCGAACTTAAAAACTTAACATTATCAGCTTTAACTCTTGTATAATATTTATTTTCTCCATTAGAGTCTTTATATTTTTCAATTCTTAGTTGACCATTTACCGCAATTAATCTACCTTTAGTTAGATATTTAGCACAATTTTCTGCTTGTTTATCCCATGTTTGGATTTCTATTATATCTGATTTTTGATCTTGTGTTTTTTTTGTGCGCCTATCTACTGCTATTGTAAAAGTTGTTACTGCTGTATTTTCACTCCCTATATACTTTATTTGTGGATCCTTAACAAGTTTTCCTACTAAAACTATATTATTCATATATATCTTCCTTTACTTATTTATTTTATTAAAACACTTTATTTTAGTAGGATTATATACACATAGTAATTCATTTATACAAAATCAATTTTATTCATCAACTAATTTATAAAGTTATTTTATATAAAAAATAGATATTATCATTTTTTAAAATATGATTAATATCTATTTTTATATTATATTTGTATTAAATTTTTTATATTAAATATTTGAATGTCCTTATTTTTTAAACATATGTTGAATAATCCTTCTTCTTTAAATAGGCTTTCCAAATATTTTTTAGAACTGTTTTTTATATCTACTACTTCTAAGATATTTTCTTCAAAATTCAAATTTATACTTTGATTGTTTTCACTTCTATTTATCACTATCAGCATTTTTTCTTCTTCTATGTATCTAATAAAGGCAAACACATCATCATTTTTTGTATCTATAAATTTAGTTTCTCCATGCATTAATATTTCATATTTTTTTCTTGTATTTATAGATTCTTTATAAAATCCAATCATATCCTCATCTTCATTTTTCCAAGGATAAGTTCTTCTATTATCTGGATCTGTACCACCACAAACTCCAGCTTCATCTCCATAATATATATAAGGAACTCCTTCAAAGGTCATCTGAACTCCGACTGCTAATTTAACCATGTCGCAATCGTTGTTAAGTTCTGTTTTTATCCTAGCCACATCATGTGTTCCTAATAAGTTTAGATTTGATTTAAAGGCTTCACATGGATAATTCTCTTTTATTTCCATAAATTTATTATTAAGTTGTTTAGATGTAATATCATTTTTCAAAAAAGAAAGTAAATTTTGTCTAAATGGATATCCCATTACTGAGTCTAATTGTCCTCCTAAAAGGTAACTTCGTCTTTCTCCATAACTTACTTTATTTGATGCATCTTCCCATACTTCACCTGTTAAAATAGCCTCATTATCTAATTGATTCAGTTCCTTTTTAAGAGTTTTTATAAATTCTGTAGGAAGTTCGTCCGCTACATCCAATCTCCACCCTTTAACACCCATGCCAGTCCATTTTTTAATCACACTATCCTTATCTCTAATTATATAATTTATATAACTATCTTCTAGTTCATTTACATTTGGAAGTGCTTTTATATCCCACCAACACTCATATTCATTTGGATGCTGTTTAAAATTGTACCAAGGGCTATACTTAGAGCTTTGTGACTGATATGCACCAAGTTCTTCATATTTTCCATATTTATTAAAATACTTACTATCTGCTCCAGTATGACTAAACACGCCATCTAGTACTATACTAATACCTTTTTTTTGAGCTTTATCTATAAGTTCTTTAAATACTTCTTCATCACCAAACATTGAATCTATTTTTTTGTAGTCTCCTGTATCATATTTATGATTACTAGAAGCCTCAAATATAGGACTTAGATATATAATACTAATACCTAATTTTTTCAAATAACCTAATTTATCTATAATCCCTTTTAAGTTACCACCATGAAAATCCCATCTAATTATATCTCCATCGCTATCTTTTATATACATTGGAGTATCACTCCAATTCCCATATATAAAACTGTTTTCTTTTGTATCAGTAGGCTTTTTACTTCTATTTCCATTGTTAAATCTATCTACAAATATATGATACATTATCCCATCTTTATACCATTTAGGTACTTTATAATCATCATATACTGTAATTTGATATTTATTTATATTTTCATGTGTATATTCACACACATTCCCATCTTCAATACTTTTTCCGTAATATTTTTTTTGAATTTCCCCGTTTACTTCTATATCTACTTCAAAATAATAGAAATAAACACCAACTTCATTAAATCCATCAAATTCGCCTCTATAATACTTTTTACTTTCCTTTATTAAACTTTTTTTACTTAATACTACATTTTCTTTTAAAATTACCCAGGAAATATCTTGTATATTATAATTTTCATCACTAGCTACAGATATTCTCATACTTTGTCTTTTTTTTAGGGATCCAAAAGGAGCCTTATTTTCCCATGAATTATAATCAACTATATTTTCCATTTATCTCACACCCTTAAACCAAATGTATTTTGCATATTCTGATATAGTTCTATCCGAAGAAAACATACCTGAATTAGCTATATTTACTAAAGATACACTGTTCCATTTTTCTTTTTGTTTGTATAATTCGTTAACTTTACATTGAGCTTCTATATAATTTTCAAAATCTCTTAATACGAAATATTCATCATTATATGTTATTAAAGAATCATATATTTTTCTACCTTCATTTCCCATATTAGGGATAAATCCATTTATTAAATCATCTACAACCCTCTTTATATATCGGTTCGAGTTATATAAATCTAGTGCTGAATAGCCTCCTATTTTATTGTAATTTAACACTTGAGATGCTTTAAGGCCAAATAAAATTATATTTTCATCTCCAACTTGTTGATATATTTCTACATTAGCACCATCTAATGTTGCAAGTGTAATTGCACCATTCATCATGAACTTCATATTACTTGTTCCTGATGCTTCTTTTGTAGTTGTGGAGATTTGTTCGCTAACATCTGCTGCTGGTATTATAATTTCAGCTAAAGATACTCCATAGTTTTCTACAAATACTACCTTTATTTTATTTTCTATTTTTTCATCATTATTAATCTTATTAGCTACGGAATTTATAAACTTTATTATACATTTTGCTAAATCATATCCTGGAGCTGCCTTAGCTCCAAATATAAATGCTCTAGGTTCCATATCGAAATTTGGATTTTCTAATAATTCATGATATAAATGAAGTATGTGTAAAATATTTAATAATTGTCTTTTATATGCATGTAACCTTTTTATCTGTACATCATAAATGGAATTTGGATTAATTTCGATATTGTATTCTTTTCTTATAAAATCAGCTAGTCTCTTTTTGTTGCTATATTTTATATTATTTAATTTAGATAATACTTTTAAATTAGTCTTATACTTTTCTAATTTCTTAAGCTCTAATGTATCTTTTTTCCATTTATCTCCTATTAAATCCGTTATTAAGTCACTAAGATTTTCATTACAATTCATAACCCATCTTCTATGAGCAATTCCATTTGTCTTATTATTAAATTTTTGAGGTTCATCCTCATAAAATTCATTTAGCACTTCTTTTTTTAACAACTCTGTATGCAATGCTGCAACTCCATTGACACTATGACTACCTACTATACATAAATTTGCCATACTTATATTTTCATGATTTATTATACTCATTCTTTTTATTTTCTCATGGTCATTGTATTTATTATTTAAATTTTGAACATATCTTCTATTTATTTCTTCTATTATCATATATATTCTAGGTAGTAATTTTTTCATCATATCTATAGGCCATTTTTCCATAGCCTCTGCCATTATTGTGTGATTAGTATAAGATATAGTGTTTTGAGTCATACACCACGCTTCGTCCCAAGATAATTGTTCTTCATCAATCAATATTCTCATAAGTTCTGGTATGCATAATGTTGGATGTGTGTCGTTTATATGAATAGCTATGTTCTTCGATAAATCTAATATATTTAATTTACTTTTTTTATACTTTCTAATTATATCTTGCATTCCTGCACTAACTAAAAAATATTCTTGCTTAAGCCTTAACAGCTTACCTGCATAGTTAGAATCATTTGGATATAGTGCTTGAGATATCTCTTCAGTATAGTATTTATATTTTAATGCTTCTTCATAACTACCCGAGTGACTTTTTGCATTTGATGTTAGTGGTCCAAAATCTCTATTTATTACTTCAGATTTAAATAACCTCAGTGTATTTATATATTCATTTTGATACCCGATTATTGGTATGTCATATGGCATAGCCATAACAGGTATATAATTTTTATGATATGCTTTTAATTTATTATTTTCCTCTACTAAATCAACTTTTCCTTCGAATTTTACAACAATGGCTTTATTAGGTCTAACAGTTTCCCATATATAAGACCCTTGAGTAAGCCAATTATCAGGTACTTCTACCTGATAACCATTTACAAATTTTTGTTCAAATAAACCATATTTATATCTAAGTCCATAACCATGCCCACTGATATTTAGTGATGCCATCGAATCTAAAAAACATGCTGCAAGCCTTCCTAATCCACCATTACCTAAAGCTGGATCCCCTTCTGCATTAATTAAATCATCTAGGCTAATGCCCATTTCTTCTAACCCATCTTTAATAGTTTTTTGGATATCTAAGTTTAATAAATTAGACTTTAGTTGTCTTCCCATTAAAAATTCTATACTAAAATAGTAAACTTCTTTTTCGCAACTTAACCTAGTCTCTACCCATTTTTTAGATATAATATCTTTTATTACACTACTCAAAATAGTTAATAGCTGTTCATTATTTGCTTCTTCTATGGATTGAGCATATATACTGTACATTTTATTTTCAAATAATTGTTTGAATTTATTTTTATTGAATGTGACCATAAAATCACTCCTTTAACCTCGCATTTCTTGATACGTATTTATATAAGTTTGAGCTGATTTTGTCCAGCTACTATCTGTTTTCATAGCATTTATAACTAAATTTCTCCATACATTTTTATTTTTATATGTTTCTATAGCACTTTTAATGCAATAAAGCATATCATGTGCATTATAATTTTCAAAACTAAATCCATTTCCTTCTCCCGTATACTTGTTATACGGATTTACTGTATCTTTTAGACCACCTGTTTCTCTAACTATTGGAAGAGTTCCATATCTCATTGCTAACATTTGTCCAATTCCACAAGGCTCAAATAATGATGGCATCAAAAATATATCACTTGATGCATATATTTGTTGTGCAAGTGCAGCATCAAATGTAATTCTAGCAGATACCTTATCTGGATATATTGAATCGTAATAATTGAACATAGATTGATACTGATGATCTCCTGTACCTAAAATAACCATTTGTAAATTTTCCCTCATGATTTCAGGCATAATATAAGATATTAAATCTAAACCTTTTTGTGATACCAATCTGGATACAATTCCTATTAAAGGTATATCTGGGTTTTGTTCTAGACCTAGCATTTTTTGTAGTTCAACTTTATTCTCAGATTTTCTATCTATGCTATTTACATCATAATTAGTAAATATATCTTTATCAATTTTAGGGTTATTTAAGTCATAGTCTATTCCATTTAAAATACCCTTTAGTTTATAAGAATTACATTTTAATAGTCCATCTAGGCTTTCTCCATAAAATTTAGTTTGTATTTCGCTAGCATAAGTAGGACTTACAGTGGTTACTTTATCACTAAAAACTATTCCTGCTTTCATAAAGCTTACTCCACCAAAATATTCTACATCTCCATTATCGATATACTTATATGGCAAATCTAATACATCACCCAAAAGTTTATTTGAGAATACTCCCTGATATTGTAGGTTGTGAATAGTATAAATAGTTTTTATATTATTATATTTTTCTAAACCACTATATTTTTCTTTTAAAATTAATGGAATCATACCTGTATGCCAATCATTCATATGAATTATTTCTGGATAAAAATCAATGATAGATATAGCTTCTAAAACTGCATTACTAAAGAAAGTATATCTTTCTGCATCATCTTCATATCCATAAAGATATGCAATTTCTCCTTCTCTCTTAAAATAATACTCATTATCTATAAAGTAAAACTTAACTCCATCTAACTCCATCTCTAAAAGCCCACAGTATTGATTTCTCCACCCAACTTTTACATTAAATACTGCTACTTCTTTTAGCTGTTCTTTTAAATAATTAGGCATTGTAGAGTATTTAGGCAATATTACTCTCACATCAACACCTTCTTTTTTTAATGCCTTAGGCAGTGCGTATGCTACATCTCCTAATCCACCTGTTTTGGCAAATGGCCAACACTCCGATGTTACGTAAAGAACTTTCACTAAAAATTTCCCCCTCTAACTAAATACTTATATTTTTTTCTATAACAATAGGATAATTTTCATCCCCTTTTAATTCTTTTCTTTTTGTTAAATTTATATTTTTATCAAATATTACGTTTTGTAATTGTGCACCTTCTCCTATAATACAGTTTTGCATTATTACAGAATTATCTATATTAACACCTTTTTCTATGTGTACTTTTCTAAATATTATACTATTTTTTACAGTTCCTTCTATTACACATCCACTTGCTATGAAAGAGTTATCTACATCTGCAGTTTCTGTATATATAGTAGGAGATTCATTTTTTTCTTTAGTTCTTATTTTTCTATCTGAATAAAGCAACTCTTTTGCTATATCTATGTTTAACAAGTCTTTGCTTATTTCAAAATATGTTTGCACAGATTTTACACATTTTAAATATCCATCATACTCATATGCACCTATTTGATTATTTTTAACTTCTTCAATTATAAAATCTTCTAGATATAAATAATCTCCATTATTACTTAATTTGTATACAACATCTATAAAATCTGTTCTTTTCATTATATAAGTTTCCATATATATATCTAAACCTTCAAATGCACCAATATTACTACCTACATTTATAACCCTTTTATCATTATCTAAGTTTAATGTTAAATTACCTTTAAAATCATCTTTAGAATTTTCAATATTCTTATATATCATAGTTATATAATTATTAGATTTTTTATGGTATTTAAGTACTTCTGAATAATCTATA
The DNA here is from genome assembly GCA_947072565.1 of uncultured Peptostreptococcaceae bacterium. Taxonomy (GTDB): domain Bacteria; phylum Bacillota; class Clostridia; order Peptostreptococcales; family Peptostreptococcaceae; genus Romboutsia_D. The sequence goes on from CAMTIM010000016.1 coordinate 57,418, forward strand.
TTACATATCATATAGCTTGGAGCAACTAAAATATATTCTTCTTCACTTCTTTTTATATAATCTATATTAGATAATATATTATATATGTCACCTTTTCTGTATTGATAAATATTTTGAGATTCAGTATTTTCTGGGCTAAATATAGATAAGCCACCTTTTTTTCTACTTAAGTCCCAATCTTTTCCACTCTCTATATGATCGGTTAATGATCTATATTTTTCCTTTGCAAATATACCTACATTAGTTATTCCTGAATTGACCATATTAGAAAGAGTAAAATCTATTATTCTATATCTACCTCCAATAGGAGTAGATGCTATCGGTCTACTATAATTAAGTTTATCTATATTTGGGTCTCCTTTTTTATTTAAGTTTATTAATCCCATACATTCATTTCTCATTATTTTAGACCCCCTTCTAATGCCAATTGTAATTTAACCACTTCATACTCAGAAACTACATTTATTTCATCATTATTATTATTTTTTATTATTGAATTATCTTCTATTATTGCACCCTCACCTATCATAGCTTTTTCTATAACTACATTTTTTCCTATCTTTACATTAGGCATTATAACAGAATCTTTTATTTCACTATTTTCACCTACAAAAACACCATGAGATAAAACAGAGTGTTCAATTTTCCCTAACAACATACATCCATCTGCTACTAATGAATTATTTACAATTGCACCTTTTCCTATATATTGAGGTGGCATAGCCATAGTATTTGTATATATCTTCCACTTAGGATCTTGTAAATCTAATGTTTCCCTATATTTTATAAGGTCCATATTAGCATCCCATAAACTTTGTATAGTTCCAACATCTCTCCAATACCCTTTATATGGATATGCATACATTCCTACATCATCTTGTAGCATTGTAGGGATTAAATCTTTTCCAAAATCATCATAATTTAAATTTTCTTTTTCAGATTTTATAAAATAATCTCTTATCATCTTCCATTCAAATATATAAACACCCATAGAAGCTAAATTACTCTTTGGATTACTTGGTTTTTCTTCAAACTCATATATGCTTCCATCTTTATTCGTATTCATTATTCCAAATCGCGATGCCTCATCCCAAGGTACTTCTATTACTGCTATTGTAGCCTTAGCGTTTTTTTCTTTATGGTAATCTAGCATTTTACTATAATCCATTTTATATATATGATCACCTGATAATATAAGCACATACTCTGGATCATAGCTATCTATAAAGTTCATATTTTGATGTATTGCATGTGCCGTTCCTTCATACCAATTTCCTTCTTTTTCATTCATATATGGTTGAAGTACGTAAACTCCCCCATTTATTCTATCTAAATCCCAATGGCTTCCCATTCCTATATGAGAATTTAATATTAAAGGTCTATATTGAGTTAATACACCTACTGTATCTATACCTGAATTAGAACAATTACTTAGTACGAAATCTATAATTCTATACTTTCCTCCAAATGATACTGCTGGTTTTGCAATCCTCTTTGTAAAAACCCCTAGTCTCGATCCTTGGCCCCCTGCCAAAATCATAGCTAACATCTCTTTTTTCACTAGTTATCCCCCTTAAAATGTTGATTATTACTTAATTAAAATTTATAAATTTATTATAGCTCCTGCATTTTAATTGCATGTAAGCTGCTAATATCTTCTCTATTTATGATTTCTAATTTTTCATTTTTTCCACCAATTAATATCTTTTCTTCTTTATTAATTTCAAGCTTATTAATGTCTATATCTTTCCCCTTTATAAACGTTGCCCCTAGCGGAGGAACTTTTATAGTTATATGATAGTCTTTGTTATTCCATTTTTCAGATTTTGAAAATAATTCTGCTTTATCCATAGTTTGCCCAGAACCTCCATATGAGTCATCGTCTGAGTTGAATACTTCTTCGTATATTCCTGGATAAGGTACCCCAACTTTATAATCGTAATATACTACTGGTGTAAAGTTTATTACGGCTATAATAAAATCTTCTGATTTTTTCCCTTTTCTCATAATTGAAACTACACTTTGTTCACTATTATGCGGATCTATAAAATCAAATCCATCGTAACTATTATCTACTTCATACAATGCTTTTTCGTCTTTATATAAAGTATTAAGTTTTTTTACATATTGTTTCATATCTAAATGAGGTTTTATGTCTAATAGTTCCCATTCTAATCCATATGAATATCGCCACTCTAATCCTTGAGCAAACTCATTTCCCATAAATGATAATTTTTTACCTGGATGTATCATGTAATATGCATATAGTGTTCTAAGACCTGCAAATTTTTGCCATGCATCTCCTGGCATTTTATCTAGTAGTGATTTTTTACCATGTACTACTTCATCATGAGATAATGGTAAAATAAAATTTTCCGAAAATGCATACATAAAAGAAAAAGTTATAAGTTCATGATGATATTTTTTATATATTGGATCCATTTCCATGTATCTTAAGGTATCATTCATCCATCCCATATTCCATTTATATGTAAATCCTAATGCTTCTTTATATGTTGGCCCTGTGACCATTGGCCATGAAGTTGATTCTTCAGCTATTATGATAGGATTTTTTGTGTATTTATAAATACTTTCATTAAATTTTTTCAAAAAATCTATAGCTTCTAAATTTTCTCTTCCTCCATACTTATTGGGTTTCCACTGACCTATATCGTAATCTAAATAAAGCATACTTGATACTGCATCTACTCTTATTCCATCAACATGAAATTCATTAAACCAATATAGTGCATTAGAAATTAAAAAACTATTAACCTCTGGTTTTCCTAAATCAAAATGAGCTGTTCCCCAGCCAATATTTTCTGCCTTTAGTTTATCTTGATATTCAAATTGAGGTGAGCCATCAAATTTATAAAGACCATGATCATCTTTACAAAAATGACTGTATGCAAAGTCTACAATTATTCCAATTTCATTTTCATGGCATTTATCTATGAATGCTTTGAATTCATTCGGATTTCCATATCTACTGCTGCTGCTATAATATCCAACTGTTTGGTATCCCCAAGATTTATCCAATGGATGCTCTGTTATAGGTAAGATTTCGATATGCGTATAGCCCATTTCTTTTACATACTCTATCATTTCATACATTTCTTCATACGAGAAAAAATCGCCATTCCATTTTCTCTTCCATGAACCTAAATGGATTTCATATATATTCATTGGTCTTTGATTACAATTTTCTTTTATCTTTTTATTATTCCATTTTTTATCATTCCATTTGTATTTATTTAAATCATATACAACAGATGCAGTATCTGGTCTTAACTGTGAAAAAAATGCATATGGATCGGATTTCAATCTGCTAATTCCATCACATCCAACTATATTATATTTATACGTATCCCCTTGTTTGATATCACTTAAAGATATGTTCCAAACTCCACTATTACACATATTTATCATAGGATGAGAGTTTTTATTCCAATTGTTAAACTCTCCAACTAAATATACTTCACTTGCATTTGGAGCCCAAACTGTAAAAGACGCTGTGTTGTTTTTCGAATCAATATGACATCCCATAAATTTATAACTGTCATAACATTCTCCTAATTTGAATTTATCTATATTATCAATTAGAATTTTATTACTGTTTATTTTTTTGTATTTCATAATATAAATTTCTCGCCCCTTCTTTTTTATCCCCTGTATAGTATCTAATTATATATCAATAAACCATATTATTCACAATCAAATTTCAGTAAAATTCAGTCAATTTGCTCTATATTTCAACACAAAAATATATATTAAAACATTTTTTTATCTATATATATAAAATAAAACATAAATATTTTAATATTTGTGTTTTATTTATGTTTTTGGAAAACGTTTTAGTTATTTTTTTATCATTCTTTTTTTAAAATAAAAATAAATCTAAAATCTTTTTAAATAACAATTAAATTTAAATGATAATTCCAAATATAATCATCGACAATTTTATACATGCTAAAAAAGCCTTAAATACTATTATAGTATCTAAGGCTTTCAATTTTAATCTATTTATCGTCTCCTAAAACTTCTTTTATTCCCTTAAATGTTCCTAAGAAGTTTACAGTATCCGAAGGTAGAACTAATTTAGTAGCATTTCCTTGTGCTACTTTTTCTAACGCTTCTATTGATTTAAGTGCTAATATATTATCATCCACATCAGATTCTTTCATAGCTAAAAATACTTCTCTTAAACCTTTAGCTGTTGCTTCCTGTACTCTTAATATAACTTCTGCTTCTCCCTGTGCTTTAGCTATAGCAAGTTGTCTTATAGCCTCTGCCTCTCCTTCTGCATGTAATATAGAAGATAGCTTTTGACCTTCTGCTTCACGAACCATAGCCTCTTTTTTAGCTTCAGCTCTTAAAATTAAAGATTGTTTTTCACCTTCTGCTTGAAGAATTGATGATGACTTACTACCTTCCGCTTGTAATATAGACTCTCTTCTTTCTCTTTCTGCTCTCATTTGTTTTTCCATTGCAACTTGAATATCATGAGGTGGCATTATATTTTTTAGTTCAACTCTATTTACTTTAATCCCCCACTTATCAGTTGCTTCATCTAATATTACTCTCATCTTAGTGTTTATTATATCTCTTGATGTTAATGTTTCGTCTAAATCAAGTTCCCCTATTATATTTCTAAGAGTTGTTGCTGTTAAATTTTCTATTGCTGTAATAGGATTTGCTATTTCAAATACATATCTTGCTGGATCTGTTACTCTATAATAAACAACAGTATCTATTTGCATTGTTACATTATCCTTAGTTATAACTGGTTGTGGTGGAAAATCTATCACATTTTCTCTTAAATCAATTACATAGCTCATGCTGTCTATAAATGGTACTAAAAAGTGAACCCCTGTGTCTGCTACTTTTCTGAATTTTCCAAGTCTCATTATTATACCTATTTTAGACTGCTTTATTACTCTTACACAAGACAACCCCATTATTACAACTATAATTATAGGTACTATTACTAATACTATTGATCCTATCGATTCCATAATTTTAATTTCTCCCTTATTTTATTTTTTCAACTATTAATTTAACTCCCTCAATTTTTATTACCTTTACAACGCAGCCCTGCTCTATAGTTTCTCCATTTAATGATATCGATGTCCACTCTTCATTTTCCACTACTACTATTCCTACATTATTAGGAAGTATTTCTTTTTTAACTACACCTGTTTTTCCTAAGATCGCCTTTAAATTTGTATCATATTCATAGGTTTCATCTTTTTTTACTATCCACTTTGTTACTACTATAAGTAGTGTTATTGATATCAATGCAAATATTATTATCTGAATTAATATACTATCTATAAACCCACTTAAAAATATTAGTATAAATGCACCTATACTAAACCAAATAAGTGTCAAAGTAGGTGTTACTATTTCGCCTATCGCAAATACAATTGCTACAAGTAACCATATCAACTTCATACGCATTCCCTCCCCAATTTATGACTTTGAGTCAATTATACTATACTCTTACATATATTTATAATTTTGTAAACTTTTGTTACCATTAAAATGGTTTTTAATTCGTTTCTACTATAAAAATAGCACCTAATAATTTAATTAGGCGCTATTTTTATATCTATTTATTTTTGGTCGATTATAGTTTTTGTTGTATCTAATTCTTTGGCTATACATCTTTGGCTATTTATTCTCTCTGATATAAGCATTTCATTTACTATTCCTTTTAGCTCATTTACTACATTTTCTACATCATGTTTATTTATTTCTTCTTTATTATCAGTATGTTCAATTATAGTTTTTGTTGTATCTAATTCCTTAGCTGTACATCTTTGGCTGTTTATTCTTTCTGATACTAATATTGTATCTACTACTTTTTTAGCTTCTTCTACTAAATGCTTAACTTCTTCTTCTGTAAATTCATATTTTTCATTTTTAACATCTAATATAGTTTTAGTTGTATCTAATTCTTTTGCTGTACAGTTTTGACTGTTTATTCTTTCTGATACTAACATTACATTTGCCATACCCTTTATCTCTTCTGTAAGCTTGTGTATTTCTTTCCCAATTTTATTTAAATCATCTTGATTAAATTCTCCGCTCTCATCCTTGTGGTCAATTATAGTTTTTGTTGTATCTAGTTCCTTAGCTATACATCTTTGGCTATTCTCTCTTTCTGATACTAACATTACACCCATTAAACCTGATAAATCATTTTTTAAACTCTGTAATACTTCATTTAATTTTTTCATGTCTCACACCTCGTTGTTAAATTTTATATTTTCAATTATATATCATACAATTGTATAATTCCAAACATTATATTATATTTTTTACTATATTACTCATATACCCATTATTATTTGGTTTCAATCCTAGTTTTTCTATTTTTTGATTATATATGCATAACTCTTTTTCAGAAACGTATACATAATGCCCTAAAGATATTTCGATCCATTTTGGTTTATATACTGAATAATCATGCAGACTTGGATTATATATTGTCTTAGTTCTTATTTTAGCATATTTTGGATCTAAAACCGGAATTGCTGATAGTAAAGATTTTGTATATGGATGTATTGGATTATTATATAATTCATTAGCTTCTGCTAATTCTACTAATTTACCATTATACATAACTCCTATACGATCGCTTATATGCCTAACCATTGATAAATCATGAGCTATAAACAAGCAAGTCAATTCTTTTTCCTTTTGTAATTTTTTAAATAGATTTACTATTTGAGCTTGTATTGATACGTCTAGTGATGCAATTGGTTCATCTGCTATAATAAACTCTGGATTTATGCAAAGGGCACGAGCAATACCTATACGTTGCCTTTGACCACCTGAAAATTCTGTTGGATATCTATTAATATAATTTTTATCTAAACCTACTAAACTCATCATTTCGTATACTTTATTTAATCTATCTTCTTTATTATTATATATTCCCTGTATTTTTAAAGGCTCTGAAATAATATCGCCAACTGTCATTCTTGGGTTTAGTGCTGAAGTTGAATCTTGAAATATAATTTGCATGTTTTTCTTTAACATATTCTTTTGTTTCTTGTATATTTTTTTATCCGATATTTTATTTCCTTTATATATTATTTCTCCACTTGTAGGCTCATATAGCTTCATTATACTTCGTCCTAGAGTTGATTTTCCAGAACCCGATTCTCCAACTAATCCAAAAATTTCTCCTTTATAAATTTCAAAATTTATATTATCAACTGCTTTTATAACAGTATTTTTATCTAATTTAAAATGTTGGCTTAAATTTTTAATTTCTAATATTTTTTCTTTATTCATTTATAAGCACTCTCTCTCCCTTAGTTTTTATTTTAGGTGCGTATTTATGCAATAACCATGTTGATGCGCTATGTGTATCACTTATCTTAAACACTGGCGGCTCTTCAAAGTAATCTATTTTTAAAGCGTTTTTATTTCTTATTGCAAATGCATCTCCTTTTGGAGGATTTATCAAGTTTGGAGGCTCTCCAGGTATATTGTATAAAAACTCATTTTTTGATTCTAATGTCGGTAGAGATGACATTAGTCCCCACGTATATGGATGTTTAGAATTATAAAAAATATCTTCAACAGTTCCTACTTCTACTATCTTCCCGCATACATAACTGCAACTCTATCGGCTATTTCTGCAACCACCCCTAAATCATGTGTTATAAATATAATAGAAATCCCTATTTTTTTTTGCAAATCTTTTATTAAGTCTATTATTTGAGCTTGGATTGTTACATCTAGTGCTGTTGTAGGCTCGTCTGCTATTAATACGCTTGGATTACACGCTAATGCTATAGCTATGACAATGCGTTGCCTCATCCCACCTGAAAAATGATGAGGGTATTGTTTAAATCTCTGTTTTGGGTTGTCTATTCCAACTAAATTTATTAACTCTATAGCTCTTTTTTTAGCTTCTTGCTTACTTATTTTATTGTGTATTAATATAGCTTCTAATATTTGTTTACCTATAGAAATGGTTGGGTTAAGAGCAGTCATCGGGTCTTGAAAAATCATAGCTATATCTTTTCCTCTTATATTATTCATATGTTTTTGAGAAACTTTAGTTAAATCATTCCCTTTAAAAAGTACTTCTCCATCTTCTACATATGCATTTTGAGGTAATATTTTTATTATACTTTTACAAAGTACTGATTTTCCACATCCTGATTCGCCTACTATAGCTAGTGTTTCACCTCTTTTTAAATTTAATGAAACATTTCTTACAGCTTCAACTTCCCCATCATCTGTTTTAAATTTTACAGCTAAGTTATTGATCTCTAATATATTGCTCATATAATCATCCCCTATACTATTTAAAGCTTAAAGAGTCAAAAGACCCCTTAAGCTTTCTTATAATGATAATAATCATAAACTATCTATTTAAAAATAATTACTTTACAAACATTCCTTATTATATTATTCTATTGTCCAATCAACTATATTATTGAATATACCTACACCATGGTGTCCTAAAACTGTTTGAGGTGTTATGCCCTTTACGTTACTCTTTCCAACATATATTGCATCTATATAAGATATAAACGTATATGGCATATCTTTTACCATTTCTTCTTGGAATTCTTTGTAATACTTAACCCTATCTTTATCTACATCTGTTTCTCTAGCTTTTTGAAGTAGTTCATCTATCTTAGTATTAGAATACTTGTTATAGTTTGAACCTTTATCAGTTCCAAACACCTTATATGTATGATCATCTGGATCAAATGGGCTACCCCATCCTATTAAGAAACTATCTTGATTTTCCCAATCCACTTCAGCTTTTACAGCTACTTTTACATCAGCTCCAATTTCTTTTAATTGTTGTGCACATATATTTGCCATATCTATTCTAACTTGGTCGCCTTCTCCACATACTATTTCAAACGCTAACTTAGTTCCGTTTTTTTCATATATACCATCACTACCTTGTTTCCATCCACTATTTTCTAGTTTTTCTTTAGCTTTAGATGGGTTATAATCAAATTTTTCTATATCAGGATTATTATATGCACCTGCTTGGAGTGGAGAATATGCTACTTGTCCATGTCCTAATAATACACTATCTAATATAGCTTTTCTATCTATTGCATAGCTTAATGCATTTGGTAATTCTCTGTTTCCTTTAAATAAAGGTGCATTAAAATTATACATTATGCCTCTATAATCTGAAGTCTTCATTATATTTTCTTTAAAATCTTTATTTCCATCAAATATTGACATATCTTTTGGAGTTACTTGCGCTAAATCTAATTCGCCTGATTTTAATTGCATTGCTTTTGCTTTTGCATCTACAACTATTTTAAATACAACTTTATCTAAGCCAGGCTCTTTTTCAAAATAATCTTCATTCTTATCAAGGGTTATACTTTGACCTTTATCCCATTTTTCCATTTTAAATGGTCCTGTTCCTATTGGACTTTGGTTGTATGGATCTGTTGTTATATCCTTACCTTCTAACAGATGCTTTGGTAATATCCCTATTGTTAAATAATCAAGAATTGCTACGTTTGGTGCTTTTAAAGTTATTTTTATAGTAGTTTCATCTACTACCTCTATATTTTTTATATCTTCATAGTTTGATGCTATTTCTGAAGCATTATCCGGATTCATTATTGTCTCTAAAGTAAACTTCACATCTTCTGCAGTAAATTTTTTCCCATCATGCCACTTAACATTATTTCTCAATTTGAAAGTATATGTATTTGATTTTTTATCAAGTTCCCAGCTTTCTGCTAAGCATGGAACTATCTTATTATTTTTATCGTGTGCTGTAAGCCCATTAAATATTAATGAATTTATTTCACCATGTTCATATAAAGCTGGATTTATACTTGTATAGTCTCCACTTCCATAAACTAAAACCTTTTCGTTCGATGACTTTGTTGAAGTATCTGCACCCTTATTAGTACTTGAACAGCCTGCCATTAAGCTTAAAATTACTGCTAAACTCATAATCTTTAATTTTTTTAATTTCATAATTTTATCCCCCTATTGCCCATTTTTTAATCTTATCTAAATAGATATTTAAAACACTATCTAATATTTAACTTACAAATTACTTAATTTCTTATTATTATTTTTTCTTGCATAATTGCCTATATTAGTTATGCAGACTAATGTAACCACTAAAAATATACCCGGTATTAATATTATCCACCACTGATTGGTTAATAGTGCTTGTTCCGATAGCGAAAGCATACTTCCCCAAGATATAATTTCTATAGGCAATCCAATTCCTAAGAAGCTAAGAGTTGATTCTATTGCAATAGCAAAACCAATGTTAGTCACCACCATAAACATTATAGATGACATAAAATTAGGTAATAAATGTTGTCTTACTATATATATGAAATTCCCCCCCATACTTTTAGCTGCCAATATATATTCACTATTTCTAATCTGTCTTACTTCACTTCTTACTATCTTCGCAATATTCATCCAACTAGTTATACCTATAACTATAGATATAGAAACTGGTGTTGCATTCCCAATCATAGCTTGGGTAAATATTATTATTAATATTGATGGTATGCTAAGTATTATTTCAGTAAACCTCATCATAATTTCATCTATAATTTCACAACATACTCCACTAATGCTACCATATGTAATTCCAATAAAGGTTGAAATTATTGTAGATAGTATGCCTATCAATAAAGATACTTTTCCTCCATACCAAATCATTGAAAATATATCTCTGCCCATTGAATCTGTTCCAAAATAAAACTCTTTATTTGGAGCTATATTCGAATTTAATAAATCCATATATGTTGCATCATGGCTTGTTATTTTTGATGAAAAAATACATCCTAGTATAATAATACTTAGTAAAAATATTGATATATATGGTTTATCTTTAATCCAATTTGCTAAACTCTTCCTTTTTATTTTCGTATTATTTTCTTGAACAATATAATTTTCTCCTACTATTTCAAAATCACTATATTGTAATTTCAATTTTCTCACCTCTATCATGTTTCATTCTAGGGTCTATTTTATTATTTATAACTTGTGCTAACATATTTGCAAATACAACTAAAGCCCCTGTTAATAAACTTAAAACTAATAACATATTATAATCATGATATTTTGCACTTTCAAAACAAAGTGATCCTAGACCTGGATATGAAAAAACTTGCTCTACTACATATGTCCCTCCTAATATATGAGGAACTGAAATTGCCATTATACTTATATATGTAGGCATTATATTTCTAAAACAATGTTTATAAACTATAGCTTTTTTATGCAACCCTTTTGCTTTACATAATAAAACGTAATCTTCTCTTATTTCCTCTAATAATTTATTCCTTACCATATATGTGTAATACCAAAGATGACTTAATATAAGAACTGACAATGGCAAAATTATATGAACTACCCTATTACCTATATCATTTTCTTTCCCCATTGAATAAGCTCCACTGGTTGGCAATATTCCTAAATTTATGCTAAATATTAATATTAGCACTAAAGAAATCCAAAATGAAGGTATACAATTAGTTATAGTCCCTAGCTTGCATATAAATCTGTCTATAATTTGGTCCTCATGAAGTGCACAAAATATTCCTAATATTAATGCTAATACAAAGGTTAATACGTATCCTAGTCCCCCTAAAATTATAGTATTTATATAAACATCTTTTATAACCGTATCTACATCTTGTTTGTATTTAAAAGATACTCCAAAATCACCTTCAGATACATTAGATATCCATTTTCCATATTGAATATATATTGCTTCATCTAGCCCTAGTTTCCCCATAGCCTGTTGTTTTTGTATAGTGCTCATTCTTTCTACACCTTCTCCATAATAAGACCTTAGAGGATCTCCTGGAGACAATCTTGCCATATAAAATACAATTATTGATAACAGAAACATTACACCTATAAACTGAATTACTTTCTTTAATATATCCTTTAACAAAATAATCCTCCTCATGTGTTTGAATTAAAGCTTTTATTAATATAAAAAAAGCCATAAAAGTATACACTCATCGTGTAAAACCTTCATGGCTTTAATTTTAATAGTTATTTTTTTATCTAGTTGTTATTATAGTCTAATATTAGCATTATTTGTATTAAATGTAAATTAATTTTATATATCCTATAAAATTATAACAAACTTACAACCTTCATTTAAGTTACTTTCAACATAGATTTCTCCATTATGTAAATCTATTATATGCTTTGTTATTGTTAAACCTAATCCACTTCCACCTTTAACTTCTGCATGTACATCTACTATTTGGTTAAATCTATCAAATATTAAATCATGATATTTCGGATCTATGCCTATACCGTTATCTTCAATACATATCATAATTTTATCTTTCAACTCTTTTATGCAAACTTCTATTTTACCACCTTCAGGAGTAAATTTAGCAGCATTTCCAACTAGGTTAACTATACATCTTTCTATTTCATATGCATCACACATTATAATTTTTTCTTCAATTTCAGGATCAATTATTAATTCAATTCCTTTACTTTCTATATACTCTTTTAATGATAATGTCGCCTCTTCTACTACAAATACAATATCATTTTCTTTTAAATTAACTCTATACTTACCATGGTCTATTTTAGTTGTGTCTATTAAATTATTTATTAAATTTAATAGTCTCTTTGTATTTCTTCTCATTACACCCATGTATTGAGTTAATTTTTCTTTTTCTATTCCCTTGTCTAATTTATTGAATTCAGTTATTAGTTGTTCAGTAGTGTAAATAACATTTAAAGGTGTTCTTAGTTCATGAGATAAGTTAATAAAATAATTATTTTTATTTCGTTCTAATTGTATTACTTTACCTAGCAATTCATTATTTACTTCCATCTCTTGACTTAACTGTTCAGTCTTTTTTTGCACCGCTTTATCTAGATATTTCATTCTATTAATATATGAATATATTATTAATATCGATAAAAGAATGTATATAAATAAGGCTATTGTGCTTTTATAAAATGAGGGCTCTATAGTAAAAGTAACTTTACTTTCATCTGTAATATTGCCATTATGACTCCTCGCTTTAACTTTAAATGTATACTCTCCTGAAGATAAATTATTATAATTTATGTCATTTGATTCTACTTCTCGCCAATCTTCATTTGCACCTTCTAAAATATAATAATATTGCACATTTTCTACATTGCTATAATCTGGTAAAAACACATTTATATTAAGAAAATTTTCATTGTACTTAAATTTCATACCCTCTATATCATTAAAGTGTTTGCCATTAATTTCAAAATCATCAAATTTTACATTTGGTGTATATTTTTTCTTATTTAATTGGTATGGATAAAATGCATTTAATCCATTTATACCTCCAAAGAAAAATTCATCTTTATCATTTTTATATGCTGCTGCTCCATTGAATTCATTAGCTTGTAACCCATCTGTTACACCAAAATTTTCAAAAGTATTATTTTTAATATCAAATTTTGAAATTCCTTTGTTAGTACTAAGCCATAAATTATTTTTTCCATCTACTAATATACCGTATACTATATTGTTAGCTAGACCATCTAAAGTGTTATATCTTGTAAATACTTCCGTTTTTTTATCAAATTTATTTAACCCATAGCTAGTCCCTATCCATAAATCACCATTAAGATCTTCAGATATAGACCTGACTGTATCTGAGCTAATTGTTTTTTTATCTTTTTCTTTAGTCCTATATTTTTTTATAGTCTTATTTTTTGCATCTAGTCTTATCAGTCCCCCATCTACAAAACACCCTATCCAATATATTCCATCTTTATCTTCATATATGACTCTTGCATATATAGTATCTATATCAATTTTTTTTAATTCTTTAGTTATATCTCTTACTTCACCTGTTTTTGTATCTAGTATGCTTACTCCATCAGGTGTTCCTATCCAAAGGTTTTCTTTACTATCTAATAGTAAGCTCCTTACATTCTCTTCACAAATCCCATCTGACTTATTATAAACAGTTATTTTATTTTCTTTTTTATCGATTTTGTTTATACCATTGTTTGTAGCTATATAAATGTAATTACCTTTTCCAGTTATATCATTTATGCAATTATTGCTAAATAAATTATTTGTTGTTTCTCTGTTTAAATGAGATATACTATTAGTTTTTCTATCTATAATATTTACGCCCTTTGAGTTCGTTCCTACCCATAAGAGGCCATCATCATCTTCATATATTCCATGTACAGTATTTTCACTTAATGAATTACTATCTAATGGATCATTTTTATAATGCTTAATATTATTACTTGAATCAAATACACTTACTCCTAGATATGTTCCTACCCATATCAAACCACTTTTATCTTGAATCATTGTATATATATCGTCATCAACTAAGCTATTTCTATCATATATATTATTTTTATATGTTGTAAAATTTTCACTTTGTTTATCAAATTTGGCCAACCCTTTATCTGTTGCAATCCATACTTTTTTATTTGTATCTTTAAATATATCTCTTATATAATTACCTGGAATCGATTTTTTATTAGTCTTATCATTTTTATATCTTGTTATTTTATTAGTCTTTATATCAATCTTATTTAGTCCTTGCTTAAATGTACCTACCCAGATATACCCATCGTTATCATAGCAAAGCCCATAAACATTATTTTCACTTATTGTATTTTCATTATCGCTATTATAAAACTTGTATACTTTTTTTTCACTTACATCTAACTTATTTAATCCCATTTTGGTTGCAATCCATATATCTCCATTACCATCTTGCTCTAAGGTATGTATAAATTGGCTACTTAATTCATTTTCACCAGAAAATATATGTTTGAATTTATCTGTAGATTCATCATAAAGATTAAGACCTTTTGATGTACCTACTATAATTCTATTGTCTTTTGTTATTAATATATCTCCAATATTATTATGTGATAAATTGCCTTTATCTTTATCTGAAAAATAATTAGTTATTTCATCAGTCTTGCTATTTATCTTACTCAATCCATTTGCCGTTCCTACCCATATATTTCCTATTTTATCTTCTTTAATATCAACTATATAATTATTAGCTATACTATTTTTAGATTTTTCATCATGCCTGTAAACTTTAAAATTATAGCCATTATATCTATTCAATCCATCATTAGTCCCCATCCAAATATATCCTTTTTTATCTTGAATCATAGTTTCTACTGTAGATTGAGACAAACCATCCTCATTTCTAATATTTCTAAAGTTAATATCTGATGCATAAGAAATCAAAATATTTATATTAAATAGTATAATACCTAAAGCAGTAATTCCTAATATCTTTCTTTTTTTTGCTTTTTTCATTTTTTTCCCCTTAATTTAGACAATAATTTTATATGTACTATTAAAAAGTATACTATATAATGGATTTTTTTTCCACATACCTAGCTTTATGTTTGATATTTCATATGTCTTTATCGTCTTTAATCATAAATAAATACTACTATTTGAAGAATAATCCTTATTTTTATAAATATATTTTATAAATTCAGATAAAAAATAAAGTTCTTTTATGAGGACTTTATTTCTTATATTTTATATTAAATTATTTTTTTATTATACTTAGCATTTTATTATTTACTAAATTTACTATTTCTTTAGCTTCTTTAACATTAAGTAATAATATCAAGCATACATATACAATCAAACCTAATACAACACAGATAAAAGCAACTATAGCCATTCTCTCTCTGCTTTCACTAATCAGATTTGCTCCAAACCCATACAATATATTATATGATGATCTAATTACAATCCCCATTATTACAGAGGATAAAATAACTTTTGTAAATATAACCAAAATATTTTTTAATCCTATTTGTCCTATTTTTTTCCTTAAAGATACAAATAATAAAATAGTTGATACTACAGCTGAAATAGATCCTGCTAATGCAAGCCCTCCTATTCCCATATATTTTACTAAAACTATAGATAAAAATACATTTATAATTACTGATATTGTTGCATTTTTTACTGGTGTTTTAGTGTCTTGTAATGAATAAAATGCCTTCAATAAAATATCGTTTAATCCATATGCTACAATACCTATTGAATAATAAAATAAAGCTGTAGAAGTTAAATACGTAGCTCTTTGATCAAATGAACCCTTCTCAAATAATACACTAACTATAGGTGTTGATAAATCCATAATCATTATCATAATTGGTACCATAGACATTATTATTATATTAATAGATTTAGATATATTTTGCTTAAAATGCTTCATATTATTTTCACTTGCTAATTTTGAAAGTATCGGGTACATTACAGTTGATAAAGATATAACTATAACGCCTACCGCAAATACATTTAATTTGTTGGCATAATCTAGAGCTGTTATACTACCAGACTCTAATGTTGATGCTAATGTTCTATTTACTACAGTATTTATTTGATTTACATATGACCCTAAAAATACAGGCACAACGAGATACAATATTTGTCTTATATTATCATCTTTTAAGCTTATTACAAACTTATGTTTATATCCTTTTTTTAATAGGAATGGTATTTGAAATAAAAGTTGTGCTATATATGCAAATAAAGTTCCGTATACCATTACATATGAATTTGTTATAGATCCCAAAAATATTGCTACAATTACAAATATATTGAATGGTATACTTACTAATCCTGATATATACACATTTCCAGATGCTACTAAAAACGATGATATTAATCCATTTGTAGCTATAAAAATCATAGAAAATAATAAAATTCTAGAATATCCTACTGTAAGATCTAATACTTCACCTTTAAATCCCATTGCAAATATTTTAACTATATATGGTGTAAATACCATACCTATAATAATAAATACTATACTTACTATTACTATAATATTTAATATGTTGCTTGTGAATTTATGTATTCCCTCATTACCTTCACTCTCTTTTATATTAAAAAACATAGGTATAAATGTGGTTCCAACCGATGCACTTATACCAGTAAATAATACAACAGGTATATTTAATGCAGTAAGATAAGCATCTGTTACATCTCCTGCTCCAAATGTTTGTGCTAGTACTATGTCCCTTAAAAAACCAGTTACTTTAGACACTAGTATTATAATCATTAGAATAATCGCAGTCTTTTTAGTTGTTTTAGACATAAGTAATCCTTTCTGTTGATGTATCTATATTATATATTTTTACCTTATAATTTATTTTCATAATCAATTATAAATAATTATTCCAAATAATAATATCATTCTTTTCATAAACAGAAAATAAAAAGGTATACATATGCAAAATAGCACCCCCATAATTGGAGATGCTAAAAAAAATTACGTGGCTACGTCTTACTCTCCCAGGCAGTTGCCCACCAAGTACCATCAGCGCTAAAGAGCTTAACTTCTGTGTTCGGAATGGGAACAGGTGTATCCTCTTTGCTATAATAACCACATAATCTTTATGTTTTAATTAATTTCTTA
>CAMTIM010000017.1 GCA_947072565.1 uncultured Peptostreptococcaceae bacterium
CAAAAGGCGTTAGGCGATACTTTAGAACTTAATGGAATGTTTGTTAAGCCATTACCAACGAAAGAGGCTACAAAGGCAACAGAGAGCGCAGAAAAGGTATATAAAGAGAAGAGTAAAGATTATAAATACAAAAATGAAACATTAATAGAACTTTTACAAATAACAGAAGATGAACAAAAGTATATGATTACTATAATTTCTAAGTATGAATATAAAGCAAGGCATAGAGCAAGAGAAAAGAAGCGATATTTAGAAAAATTAAAGTCAAATGGAAATATGATGAAACAAGAAGAATTAATCATTTTAAGGGAAAAAATAAAAGTCCTTAGGGAAAAAGGACTTAAAAATAAAGATATCATGCAAATGTTGGAAATTAAGAGTAGTACAACATTTGAAAGACATGTAAAATATCTGAAAAAGAATGGGCTTATAAAATAGTCCATTCTTCTTAATTACTATAGTTTATTATAATAAATATTATATAATTTTAATACCCCCATTTTTTCTGCGCTTGTATTATAGGGTACGTAGTACCTGTATCTAAAAGGAGGTTTTTGATTATGGATTTCAAGAAACTTTGGTTAAAACTTAGTGGTAGTATTACTTTTTATTTGAAGACTTATGATAGAGAAAAGAGTAACGAAGAATTATTAAAGGATTACTTACATTACTCTTTGAATGAAGAAGATGGAACTTATCAGTATTTGGACAAGCAAACATTTGAATTTATAGATTTAGATGATGAACTTGTAGAGAAAACAAAGAAGGCATTTATAGAAAGATTAGAAAAAAGGAGATTAAAAGAGCCAAAAGAAGAAGTTAAGGAACAATCTCCAATAAAAAATAATGTAGTAAACTTTGTAAATTATAAAAAATGATATTAAAAAGGTGCATTTTGAAGGAAATGCACTTTTTTAATACAATAAATACTATTAATACAGTTTTTATTAAGGCGGTGGTTATTTGGATAAAAATAAATTTAATAAACTAGAAGCAATGGATCAGGTAGAATTTATAAATAAAGAGTTAAAAAATAAATCATTAACAAAAATAAGTGAAGAATTAAAAATATCAAGAAAGACAATAAGAAATAGATTTGAAAAAATAGGATATATTTACGATAAACAAAGTAATAAATATAGGCTAGAAACAAATAAAGAGGATGAAGAGGATTTTAATAATACAATTAATACAAAATTATTACTAGAAAGAATGAAAGGCTTAGAAAGGCAAATAAATACTTTAAAAGAAGAAGTTAAATTAATAAAAGAGAGACCAAAAATAAAAGAGTATAAAGAAATAGATATAAAAATGTTAGATGGAGAAACAGTATCAAGATGTTATAGGCTAAATAAAGAAATTCAAAAAGAATTTACTAGCTTTTGTAAGCAAAATTCTAGATATAAAGTTCAAGATATATTGGCGACAGCTATAATTGAATATATGGATAAACATAAATAACTGAGCAGACAAAAGGGGATTGCTTTTATGAAAAAACTAAAGAAAGAAAAAAAGAAATATTTTATTTGTCCAATGTGTGGGACAAGGCATGATATACGAAAAACAAAAGAATTAGCTATTATGTCAGTTAGATGCAAATGTGGATGTGCTAGTTTTATTCAAATAAAAAATGGATATCATATACCATCTAAACAAGGGTCTGAAACTATTAAGTTAAAATAATAAAATAAAGTGAAATACAAAATAAATACAATAAATACAAATATTAATAAAGTTAAAATTGAATTTAATTAATAAATATCGAATTTGGGAAAATTTAAAAAATAAAGTTCCATGGAAAACTAGAAAATAAAAAAAGAGTGTAGGTGCTGAAAGTAAGAAATTTCAACGACTACACTCTTTTTAATATTCAACTAATCCCTAAATAGCAATTTTAAGACTAATTCAACTGATATTAAAATTTATTAGTTATTTTATAATATATAAATTAAAATTTAAGTAAGGGGAGGGAGATTAGAAATATGAAATTTACAGAATTAAGAAAAATAGACTATATAGTATTTTATATATTTATTTCAGTAACATTGATTGTTCAATTAATGGAATTATCTTTATTTGCTGTAATAGGAATATTAGGTTTTACTTTAATACCCACACTTATTTTAGGAACAATTACTAATTTGGTTTTTAGAAAAAATAAGTAATTAGCACATAACTATACTTTAAAAACTTGTTTAAAGAGTACCAGTAAAAAAGCCCTTAAAATCCATTTATTTAGATTCTAAGGGCTTTAACTTTATCTCAAACACCTAACTAGTTCTTATTAAACGGAAATTTTAAGATTAGTTATCTTTTAGATTGAAGGATATGCTCCTCCCCCAATATTGACATTAAGACGTTAATTATTTTTTGGTTTAAATAATAAGGGTCCCCATCTTAATCCTAATATGTTTAGTACTATTATGGTTAAAATTAGACCTAATATAAAACCATTAAAATTAGGCATAAACAGATATGGAAAAATGATTATGCCTAATAAGCTTATAATAAAATTTCCTAAATAAGATAGTTTTTTATGTTTATCAAAGAATTTTTTAGATTTTTTCATAATTTACCCACCTATTTATTAATTAAATAATTTTAAAAATTATTTAACTATATCATATCATATCATATGTAGTTTACATTGCTTGATCAAATAAACTTTGGTGCCAAATTGAAGAAAAAACGAAGGTTTCCATAAAAAGTACTAGTCTTAAAAAACGTGTTTAAAGAGGTCTAGTAAAAAAGCCCTTAAAATCCATTTGTTTGGATTCTAAGGGCTTTAACTTTATGTAAAATAGATAACTAGTCCTTAAAGTGAAATTTTAAGACATGTTGTTTTTAATAAATAATTTTATGAATTTTTATTTATATATATTTTAAAAGCTTTTATAGCTAGATACATTGTATATACTGCAAAAAATTTTACTATCAAATCAAGAAATATATTAAACAAATTAAAAAAAAGCATTCCATTCATAGCTAAATCCATTAATATCCCCCCCTTATTATTTAGATTATTAATTAAATAATAACATATCGTATTATTGATAATACACTCATTGAATACAGTAAATACTATTCTCTAAAAACTTGTTTAAAGAGCAGTAGTAAAAATGCCCTTAGAATCCATTTATTTGGATTTTAAGGGCATTAACTTTATTAGAAATACATAACTAGTCCCTAAAGTAAAATTTAGAGATTAGTTATTAGCGAATTTATTTAAATAGGATAACCATACTAACAATCTGAAATTTAATGATTGTTAGGTAGTATTTAATTATTACTCTTTAATAAAACAATTGTTGAAATCAAACATAAACAAAAACCTAATAAAGCTCCAATTGTTATAAATAGATCAGATAAACTAAGATCTATTATTAGTGGGGCTAAAAAAACTAAAAGAGAAATAATTGGAAGTTTTTTATTTAAATCTGTAACAATATTTTTTTTACCTAAAAAATGATAAATTACACTTAATATTAAAAATATAGGTGTAGAAATTATAAATATTGCTAAAAATTGAGTTCCACAGTTTTCGTACCAACTAAATATACTGTAATACGATGAATATATATATTCAGAAAAGAATATTGTTAGAGTTAAAATGAAGTTTAATATTATTACAAGGACGGACCTTTTTTTATTTATCATAAACTAAATCTCCTTAAATTAAATTTTAAAAATAATAAAATTATATCATAATTTGTATAAAAGTGTCAGTTTATTCTAAAAAAAAGAATTATAATAATATATTTAAAGACTTATAAATAGGGATAGAGTCCATAGCCATCAAACTATTGATATAGGTTGATATATCTTAGATTGACGGCTATAGGCACTACCCCTTTATAGAAGATTTGCCTGAATTTAAGAATAAAAGTCTTATGTTATTTTAACTGTCTACCATAAAGGGAGCATATCATAAAATAATATATAGTCTAATTTTCTAAATGATGAAAAGTTCTTTTTATTCCCCCTCTTTACCTCACAATATATAACAATTAATAATTTAATTATATCAAAACTTAGAGCTTAGCAATATGTCCACTAAAACAGATGTTTTATTGAACACAAAAATAGGGCAATAATTTTTAATGTTACTGCCCTATTGATTCATAAGTTAATAAAGTTGTTTACTAATACGTATGAAAGTACTAATAAAAATAAATCCTCCTATTATACTAAAAATTAAAACTTCCAACTTTTTTCTTCCTAATTTATAAGAATTATATGATAATAACAGTACTTCTAATGCTAGTACCGCTGTACAAAAGTTTAGTAATTCAAAATTTGGTATAATTTCTATCTGAGATAGTATTGATATAGTAATTACTAAGAAACTCATAGATATAACTAAATATTTAATTAATTTATTATAATACATACCCCTCCCCCACACTTAACGATTTGTACTTTTTAACAAGTATAAACTTTATTTAAATTATAATCTAAGTAAATATAATACTCTACCTTAAAAACTTGTTTAAAGAGGTCTAGTAAAAATGCCCTTAAAATACATTTATTTGGATTCTAAGAGTATTAATTTTATCTTAAATACATAAACGGCAATTTAATGAATAGTTATTTATATTATCTTTTAGGTTGACAGGGGACAGTTCAAAGGACGCTCCCCCCTAGATAGGATTCATTTTATTCTAACGGTTTTATTTTTTATAATTTAAAATATTGTTATTATTTTTATGTATCCATCTTTAATAAGCTGTTTAAAAGAAATATCGTTAATCTTTGAATCACTTAAAAATAAATCTACATCGTTATAATATGTTGTTATGGATTCATTTTTATCATCAAAAATACATCTACCTTCATCATAATTACCAATAAAATATACTTTGTCATCATACTCAAATTCAATTTCTCTTCCATTTTCCAATGCTTTTATCCATGTATCCATAATAACATAACCTCCTATTTGAACCATGTCCCTCTTTTTCCATTGGTCCATTTGTGTTTATGAGGGAACGGCTCTTTTCCATTTCCTCCATGTCTGTAATCTATATCTAATTCTGCATTTCCATTTTTATCATAATATCTTCTTTGTTTTACTCCTTGACTATCTTTCAAGTCTTTTGATGAATTGGGTGTACCCTTAACTGGCAAACTTCCTCCATATTGTGTAGAGTGTAACATAGTAGTTTTTCCATTTCTTTTTCCAGAGTTATATCTACTTACTGTACAGTCTTTTACATATGATTTCACCTTATTATAAATCCAACTTCCACCTGTTACAACAACTCCAGCAACAATAACAGCTCCAGTAGCAGTTATAACTACTTCTCCTACTCCTGGGATAGTTAGCATTCCCATATAACCTAATTTTAAAATATCACTATTTCTCTTATTTCTTACTCTATTACCAATATCTTTTTGTTCTTGTATATAATTATTGACCATCTCTATCTCTTTATCAGTTAAAATTAAATCATCTAGCCTATAATCACTATAATCTTCATTATAATAGTTCGTATCATTAAATTCTATTATATTTGCATATGCATTTGCATTTGATGCTGATACAATCAATATCATTGAAAGAACTAATGATATTTTTTTAAATATCTTTTTCATGTTTTATTCCTCCCTAAAAATACATTCTTAGACCATATATTAACGGCAGTACTTAAATTTAACAATATTTTTTGTGTGAATAGTAACTTTTTAAGCCTGAATGGTAACTTTAGTTAGAAAAGGTACTTATTTTCACCGTTCGTTAAAGGCCTACTTGGGTTTTTTTCGAAATTTTTCACCAAACTATGCTTAAACTAAGTAGTATCAATGAATCTATCGATTTTAAGATAGATTATTTTTTATATCGTCTTAAAACTATAAGAGGTCAATAAACTTACAATATTCTAGACCCTTGAAAAGTAGCTTAAAACTAGGTCAATCAATTGCTAAATCTTATATTTATTGACTATAGTCAAGTTTATTTAAATAATTATGTACTGGAATATAGTTGAAAATATCAATATTCCACCAATCACAGTAAAATCAACGCATTGAACAAACTTTGGTGACAAATTGCAGAAAAAACGCAGGTTCCCCTATAGAGGATTTGCCTGAATTTAAGAATAAAAGTCTTATGTTATTTTAACTGTCTACCATAAATGGAGCATATCACTATGGATTTTACTCCTTGTTGTTTTAAATTAGAAATATTGCAACTATTGTAGAAAGTAAATCTGCAATGGGAATTGCAAAAAATATTGACATAGACGTAGCAATTTTGGTGTTTAAGTTAGAAAAAATTAAAGGTAAAATTATAACAAAAGGAATAAATGAAAATACTTGACGAGTTAATGCCAATATTACTGATTTTACCTCTCGCTCTGTTACTTGTAATAAAGTAATAATAGTATATAATATTCCTGTAAAAGGGAAAGTAATAAATACTATTTTTATAACTTCTAAAGCGACATCTTTAATAACTGTATCCATTCCAAATAAAGATAAAACTATATTTCCTCTAAATACAATAAATAAAGTAGATATTAAACCGTAAATAATACCGTAAATAATTGATATTTTTATAGTTTGATTAATTTTTTCTTTATTATTAATACTTCCAAAATAAGCTAGTATAATTTGAGATCCTTGAGAAATACCAACGATAGGCATTAGCATTAGCATATATATATTTTGAACCACATTCCAAACTGCAATATAGCTTTGGTTTCCAAATTTTAATAAACTCATATTTATAAAGAATCCTGTACAACCTGCTAAAATCTGAATTATAGTTTGGGATATACCTATTATAAATATATCCTTTAGGATATTTATAAATTCTTTTGATTTGAATTTTATTTTACTAACCAAAAGTTTTTTACGGACTAACCAGCTAAAAGTAATAAAAGCACACAAAAGTTCACTTATTAAGGTTCCTAAAGCAATTCCCTTAATTCCTAAAGAAAATCCAAAAGTTAAAATTGCATTAAAAAATATATTAATAATAACTGCAAACCAAATAATTCTAAATTCTATATTTGGAAACCCAAAAGCTCTTATAGCACTAGCAAGAGTATATCCAATAGAACTAAATATATTACTTATAAGCTGAATCTGTAAAAATTGTTTAGCTAAATTTAAAATGCTTCCCTTAGCTCCTAATAAGTTTAAAATAGGATTGATAAAAATGAAAATAAAAATAGATGTAAGTATTGATACTACCAATGTCATTATTATTCCTACTATAAAATTTTTATTTAAACGTTCTTTATCATTAGTATATTTTGCAATCATAATTGATGTAGAAACTGCAAATAATGTTTGAAGTGCAGTAAATATTGCTAGTAAAGGTGACAATAAGCCCATTGCTGCTAGTGCATTGGAACTTTGCCCAGTTATATTGCCTGCAAAGACTGTATCTATTACTGATGTTGAAATTTCAATTATTAACGCGAAAATTGAGGGTATAGAAAAAGTTAACATTAATTTTTGCACTGTTTTTTCTTCGTAAATATTGCTCATTAGTACTTGTCTCCTTTAATTAAATAGTTTGAATTTATTTATAAAAATATAATAGCGGATAAACACGACATATAAGGTCATGTTTATCCGCTATTATATTTTTCTTTTTTATTATAAGGTTTAAAATATCTTGTAAATTCTATATCTGTTGAGTTGCATTTTATTATGCTATTAATTTTTATTAGCTTATATTCTGTATCAAAACAGTAAATATACATTCCATTTGATTTTAAAATATAACTTATAGGAGCCACAACTACATTTTTATCATTTAAATATAAATTTATATAGAGTTCTTTATCTAAGCAATAATTGATTATCTTACTAATATCTTTATCAATAATAATTTTTTCGTCTATTAAATCTGTAATAAAATAATTTTTAGCATCTTTTTCAACTGTATTTGTTAGATTTGGAGCAATAAGACATAGTTTAATTAATATTTCATCTTTATTTTTTGCTCCTGTAATCTCATCAAATATAGTTAAGGCATAAATTATATTGTGAATATCCTTATTTGTAAAAAAGGTTTGAGATAGCTTATAATTTTCATCAATAAAGACACCTCCACCGATACCTTGTAAGCAGTATATGGGAACTCCTATTGATGAAAGATAGTTTATATCTCTTTCTATTGTTTTTATACTTACTCCAAAAATTTCGGATAAATTTTTATAAGTAGTTTTTTTATTTTTAAGTAAAAAAATTAAAATTTCAATTTGTCTTCCTTTCATATTAATCACCTCATTTGTAATTCATACTCTATATAAGGGGCATGGGTTTTACCTCTACTATAGATTAATCCTTATTTTTTTCTATGAAATTTTCTAACCATAATTTAGATTTTTCATTATTTATAAAATGATTTTTAAATTCATTTGCAAGTTCTATAGAGTTAACCCCCATACTATCAAAAATAGCACCAATTTCAATTAATCTTTTAGTTCTAGCTTTACGTTCTTTTTCTTTATCTTTTAGAATTAAAGCTTGTTTTTGAGCTTTTAATTGTTTTATTTTTTCTTCAATATCATTTAATTTTTTATTTTCATTCAAAATAAAAACCTCCTAATTTTATTTACTTAAATAAAATTATAATCTTGAAAAATATATTTTTCAAGATTATAATTAAAAGATAAGGAATAGTATTAAAAATAGTATGCTGAGTATATCAAAGTTTAATCCAAAGGCGCACTTATACACCATGAATGGTGTGTACGCTCTTGCAGAGTGCTTTTAAAAAATATAAAATATAAATAATAAAATACAATTAATACAAAAGTATTAATTTATAAAAAGGAGGAAGATATATTGGCAATATATCATCTATCTACAAAGATAATAAGTAGGTCAAAAGGTAAATCTTCAGTAGCATCAATTGCATATAGAAGTGGTGAAAAATTATACAACAAAAGAGATGGATTAATACATGATTACACTAAAAGAAAAGATGTAATATATAAAGAAATATTTAAACCAATTAATGCTCCTAATTGGGTATTAGATAGAGGACGATTATGGAATGAAGTTGAGCAAATAGAAAAGAGTAAAAATAGTCAGCTAGCAAGAGAAATAGATATAGCTTTACCAATGGAGCTTAATGAAAAAGAACAGATAGAATTATTGAGAAGATATGTTATAGATAATTTTTCAAGTAAGGGAATGGTAGCTGATGCAGTTATTCATGATAAAAGAGATGGAAATCCACATACACATATAATGCTAACAATGAGACCATTTGATGAAAATGGAGATTGGGGAGCAAAAGCCAAGAAGGAATATATTTTAGATAAAGATGGAAATAAAACCTATAGTCAAAATGGAAATGCAAAGTCTAGGAAAATAGAAAGTACAAATTGGAATAAAAAAGAAACACTAGAAAATTGGAGAGAGCAATGGATGATATATGCTAATAAAGCTTTAGAAAAGGCAAATAGAAAAGAAAGGATAGATCATAGGAGCTATGAAGATAGAGGAATAGAAAGAGTTCCTACAATGCATGAAGGTCCGACTGTAAGAGCAATGGAAGAGAAAGGAATAAAAACAGAAATAGGAGATAAAAACAGAAAAATTAATGAAGAAAATCAAAAAATAGGT
>CAMTIM010000018.1 GCA_947072565.1 uncultured Peptostreptococcaceae bacterium
TGAAATAAGTGAAGAAGATAAAAAGCAAAAAGAAAAGTTTGATAGAGTTATAGCTACTATGAAGGACAAAGATAAAACTACTTTTAGTTTTGTAATGTATCCTGAAAAAACTCCTATAATAGAGGCGTATAGAGCTAGTGAGGAACTTAGAACTGTTGGAATAGAAACTCAAATGGTTATAGCGAACCTTATAATACCAGAGGAACAAGCATCTACACCATTTTTTAGAAATAGAAGAAATATGCAAGAAAAATATCTAGGTGAGATAAAGAGTGACTTTGAAAATTCTGAGGTAGTTAGAGTACCAATGTATGATAAAGAAATTAAAGGAATTGATATGTTAACTAAGATAGGTAATAAAATATTTTAATACAAGCATTAAGCGCATAGGTACGGTACTATGTGCTTTTTTTGTATTTATTAAAAGTAACTTATATTTTATACGTTGCTATGTTTTTAGGAACATATATGCTAGTACAACTATATAGACACACAAAATTGAAATCGCTATAATGAGATTAGATAATAACGTATATGTCTAAAATAATAACATAGAGTTAATGCTCATATTTGAAAAAATGGGAGTTTAAGTTATAAAGTAATGAGGTGTAAATTATATGAAAAGAAAAGTATTACCAATAATAATTATTTTGGTATTTGGAATTTTTATATATAATGTTAGTCAAGTTAAAACAAATCAGTTATCTACAAAAGAAAAAATTGAGGACTTTGAGTATATGTATGATGTTATAAAAAATGGATATCCATACCTCGATGTAAATAAAAGACGCAATAATGTAGACTGGATAGAAAATAAGGATAAATATATAAAAAGAATTAAAAATACTAAAAATGATGAAGCATTTATAGAAGAAATATCATCTATAGTATCTGAATTAGGAAATAAACATACTCAATTAATAGATAATAAAAATCGATATAAACTTTTTAAAAAAGCATATGCTAAAAATAATTGGTATGATTTCCTTGATGATAAAAAAGTTGTAGACAGATACAATTCCATAAAACCTAAAATTAAAATAACAAAGGAGGATCTCTTAAAGAAAGAGTTGATTTTAGAAGATGTAGTTAAAGACAAGGTTGGGTATATGTATTTACCATCGATGCCATCAAGCAAGGAATGTAAAGAGAAAGCTTTAAATTATATCAACAATTTAGACGATTATGAAGCTTTAATTATTGATATAAGGGGCAATGGAGGAGGAAGTGATAGTTATTGGCAATCAATAGTCTCTAAACTTATTAACAATGATATAAAAATCCATGGTTATAGAGTTTATATGAATAATAGTGAGATAATTAAAAAATATACTGATGTAAGAAATTTAAAGCTAGAACCTATTGAAAATTTACCATTACACAAAGAAAAAGCGCCAAAAGAAGTTTTTAAAAAATTTAGTGATTTTGAAAGAATAAACTATACTATAAAACCTAAGAATAACTTAAATTTCAAAGGTAGTATATATTTACTTATAGATGAAAATGTATATTCATCAGCTGAGACATTTTCTATGTTTTGTAAAGAAACTAAATTTGCGACTTTAATAGGACAAACTACTGGAGGCGATGGAGGAGGACTAGATCCGGTATTGTTTAAATTAAAAAATAGTGGATTAATAATTAGGATGGCAAGTGGTATGTACTTAAACAAAGATGGAATATGTGATGAGGAGTTTAAAACTACCCCAGACTTTAAAATAAAACGTTGTAAAAGAACTAAGAGTTTTAAGCATGATATGTATATAAAAAAGGTGTTGAAACTTGAAAATATAAATTAGAATAGCAACTTTAAGTTAAGCAGAAATTTAAAGGATATTATTAATACATAAAGAATATATATAATCTATATATTTAAGATGTAAAGGAGAGAATAGTATGATTTTAAAATTGAATGGTGAACACAAGGACAGGGTCTTAAATTATGTAGCAAAAGAACCTAGTATAAATTTATTTATAATAGGTGATATCGAACAATACGGTTTTGATAAAGACTTCCAAGAAGTATGGGGGAATTTTGATGATGAAAATAATTTAAAAGGTGTTTTATTAAGATATACTAATAATTTCATACCGTATATAGAAAATTTAGACGAGGATGTATCACAATTTAAAGAAATTATAAAGTCATATAAAGGAAATAAAATCATATCAGGTAAAGACACCATCATAGAAAAATTTAAGGATGTACTAAATAGTTATGATGAAAAAATTACATATTTTTGTGAATTAAGAGATAATAAAAAACTTCTATCGTGGGATAATAGTATAAAATGTGCAAAAGAAGAGGATGCACAGAGGATATATGATTTATTACTAACAATAGATGAATTTTCTATAAAGGACAGTGTTGATTCAATAAGAGATAGAATTAAAGATAATAGCAAAATAGTTTATTATATAGAAAATGATAAAAAAGAAATAATAACAACATCACAAATCGTAGCAGAAAATAGTAAGTCTGCTATGGTAGTAGGGGTAGCAACTAGGGATGGATATAGAGAAAAAGGATACATGAGTAAATGCTTGTCAAAATCATGTAGCGACTTATTAAAGAGAAATAAGTCTTTATGTTTATTTTATGACAACCCAAAAGCTGGTAAGGTATACCATAAAATAGGATTTAAGGAATTAGGAATATGGACTATGTTAGTTGAAAATATATAGCACCCTTAGGGGTGCTTTTTTTTATGCCCATACAAAATATACAGAATTAACAACTATTAACATCCAAATGCATAGTATTTAAGTGTAAAGGGAAGAAGGGAGGGGATAAAATGAAAAAAACACGTATATGTATATTTACTATGTTGATGGTAATTATGTTATCAATAACTGTATTTGCAGATGGAAAAAGAAGCTCATCAAACTTATTTTTATTTAGTGACTTAGTTAATACAACAGAAAATGTAAATGGAGATGTATATGCATTTGCTCAAGACATAAATATTGATAGCCTTGTAGGGGGAGATGTAATATCCTGTGGTCAAGATATTAACATCAAGTCAGACGAGATATTAGGTAACATTAGAGGTGCAGGACAAAGCTTAAATATTGATGTTAAAAACACCAAAAATATAACACTTGCAGGTCAAGACATAACTATTGGAGAAAACACCAATTGCAATGCAGCGTATATAGCAAGTCAGAGTATTAACTTTAAAGGAAATACAAATGATTTATATGTATCAGCTCAAGATATTGTTATAGATGGAAAAGTAAAAGGAAACCTTGAAGTAAGTGGAGAAAACATACTTATAACAGAGAATGCTAATATATTAGGAAATATAAATATTAAATCTCCTAATGAAGCCGTAGTAAAAGGCGATATGGCTAGTAAAAATATAAATTATGAGAATACAGCAAGAGAAGGTAATTTTAAACAAGAGCATAAATCTAACATAGTAAGTGAAGTTATGAGCATAGTAACAGCTATAATAGTAGCTTTATTATTATTTGTTATATTTAAAAATTATTTTTATTCGGTAGAAAAAAATCTTGATTTATGTTTATGGAAATACATGTTAGTAGGATTTGGAATATTGATACTAGTACCTGTACTTATAGTATTTTTGTGTATAACTGTAATAGGAATACCAATAGGGCTTGTAATATTATTTATATATATATTGTCAATATATCTATGCCCAATGGTCACAGGTATTACATTAGGTCAAAGATTACTTGAAAATAAAAATATATATTTACAAGTTATATGTGGCGTATTAGTTATAAAAATATTATTTTTAATACCATTTATAGATGCTATAGCTTGGATTGTATGTATAATATTTACATTAGGCAGTGTATGTATGAAAATAGTAAACTATATTTGTTCAAAGTCTAATAATATATAACTATACATTGGTAATCTTTTTTGAGTAAATATCATATAATGATTATCATAGATTGAATTGCTTTATTTAGTATAATATGATAAAATTACTTTAAAATTATTTTTAAGGAGAAAAATATGAACACATTAGAACCAGAACCCGAAAGGCACATTTCAAAATCAAACTTCAAGAGAATACTAGAGTCATCAAGCACTTTTTTATCTAGACTAAAAGGTAACAAAAAAAGTGAATCTACTCAATCAGAAGATCAAACCATAGAAAATACAAAATTCGAACTTAATGACAAAATGGTTAGAGAAATAATGACATCAAGAACAGATACTTTTACCATAAATATAGAAGAAGGTATAGATAGTGTTTTAGAAGATTTAAAAAATACCAATCATTCTAAAATACCTGTATACGAAAAGAATAAAGACAACATAATTGGTGTTTTAAATGTAGCCGATTTAGTTTTCGAAGCCAAAGAAGTAGGATTTGAAAATTTAGATATAAGAAAAATACTGCATAGTCCATGTTTTATTCCAGAAACTAAAAAAGTAAATGAATTATTTAATTCACTAGACTCACAAGTTGACAATTTATTTATACTAGTAGATGAATATGGTGGATTTTCAGGTATTGTAAGTATGCAAGATTTAATCTATGAAATCAAAGGTGTAACTAATAATAGCGGTGATTTAAAACATCATAAGATTAAAAAGATTGATGACAATAACTTTATTGTCAAAGGTTTTTTAACAGTAAGCGACTTTAATGAAATATTTAATGCTGATATAGAAGAAGGCGATTATGATACGCTAAACGGTTATATAATAAACCAACTAGGACAAATTCCAAATGAAGATGAAGATATACAACTTAATTTAGGCAAATTGATGTTTAAACTAATAAAAATAAATAACAGAAGAATAGAAGATATTCAGATTAGCATAATATAATAATCTGATTTTATAAAGTTAGGAACTATCTAAAATAAAAGATAGTTCCTTTTTAAATTTAGTTTAAAATATTTGAATTTGCAATACATAATATATATACTAATAATATAAAAATAAAGTAGCTAATACATGGGGGTGCTTTAAATGAATGTAATAGAAATAAAAAAATTAACTAAACATTATGGCAAAAACAGAGGAATACAAGATGTTAATATATCGGTAAATGAAGGTGAGATATTTGGATTTATAGGTCCAAATGGAGCAGGTAAATCAACTACAATCAAAACTATATTAAACTTTATATACCCAACTAGTGGACATGGAACAATACTAGGAATGGACATAGTAAAAGATAGTGATAAAATAAAAGAATATATAGGATATGTACCAAGTGAAGTTAGATACTATGATAATGTGAAAGTAAAAGATATAATAAAATATTCACAAAGCTTTTATTCTAAAGTTAATAAAGAAGATGTAGAAAATATTTGCAATGACTTAGAATTAGATATGAATAAAAAAATGGGAGAACTTAGTTTAGGGAATAAAAAGAAAGTATCTATAGCTCAAGCTTTGATTCATAATCCAAAACTTTTAATACTAGATGAACCTACAAATGGATTAGATCCCTTAATGCAAAAGAAACTTTTTAATATATTAATTAAAGAAAAAGAAAAAGGAAATACAGTATTTTTATCTTCGCATAATTTAGTTGAAGTTCAAAATTTATGTGATAGGGTAGCTGTAATAAAAGAAGGCGAAATTGTAGACATAATAGAAATAGAAAAGGCTGCAAATAAACTTACATTAAAGGTTACTTTGATAAGTAGCGATATTAATGAAGAACTTATTTTAAATTTAGGTGGGGAAATTTTAACTAAAGAAGAAAATTCATATACGTTTGTATATTCAAAAGATGTTGATTCTCTTATAAAAGAAATTAGTAACTACAAGATTGATGAATTATTAATAGAAAAAGAAAATCTTGAAGATGCGTTTCTAAATTACTATGAAAATGATATGGAGGAAAAATAATGAATATATTTAAGTTTGAGTTTAAAAGATTATTAAAATCAGCTATTGTTTGGTCTGTTATATGTGGAGCATTGATAGTTTTATTTATGTCATTATTCCCAAGTATGAAAAATATGGGAATGCAAGAGCTTGTAGGAAGTAAAATGGATGCACTTCCAAGTGAACTATTAAAAGCATTTAATATTGAAACCACAATGGATTTTACTAATATATTTGATTATTTAAGTTATGCTATTCAATATATTGCTATGGCAAGTGCTGTTTATGGAGCTATATTAGGTGTCAATGCTCTTATAAGAGAAGAAAGCGAAGGTACTATTGAGTTTTTATACTCAAAGCCAATAAAAAGAAGTAAGATAGTTACAACAAAATTATGTTCAATAGCATCTATATTTCTTGTGTATATTGTAATAGTAGGCTCATTTACAATGGTAACATCTATTATGGTAAAGCCTGATAATGTTGAAGTTATGGATTTAATTATAAATGTTAAGTCTGTATTTATAGGAATTGCACTTCTTGGCTATGTATTTATGGCAATAGGCATATTAATATCCTCAATAATAAAATCTGATAAAGCATCAATACCTGTAGCTATTGGAATATTCTTTGTAACGTATTTTTTAGGAATGATTGGAAAATTAAAAGAGAGTTTTGATTGGATGAAGTATTTATCTCCATTTGATTATTATGCTCCAGGTGAGATTTTAAAAAATGGATTTGATGCTACTCTTGTATTAGTTGGAGTAGGTATAATTGTGATAGCTACAATAAGAAGTTATGTTATATACAATAAAAAAGATATGAATATATAAGGTATAAAATTATTTGAATGTAGGCTAAATTTAGTCTGCATTTTTTAAAGTATAAATATAAATGTGATTTTGTATTTATATTTAATAGTTTGGCATAGGTTCTATAATAGATGGGAAAAAGAAGGGAATTATTAGTACGTATTGTTTTATAAAAATTAAAACTATTATTATTACATATATTGTAGTATGATAACACATGTATAAAAATGGATAAAAATCAACACATGTCGGAGGGAAAATAGTGATAAAAAAAGTAATATTAAAATTTGTAAGGTTAATAATAGGGTTTGTTTTTTGTTCATTAGCAATAGCATTTATGATAAATGCGAACTTAGGTTTATCTCCATGGGATGTACTTCACCAAGGTATATCAAATAAAATGGGGATTACAATGGGAAGTGCTACAATTATAGTTGGTCTTGTAGTAGTGGTAATTGATGTTATATTAGGAGAAAATGTAGGATGGGGAACTGTTCTTAATATGATACTGATAGGGATATTCTTAGATATTATATTATTTAGCAATATAATTCCAGTAGCAGATAACTTAATAGTTGGTATTATAATGCTATGTATAGGAATGCTACTTATGGCATTTGGAATGGTTTTATATATCGGATGTGGACTAGGCAGTGGACCTAGAGATGGAATGATGATAGCCATACAAAAACGAACTAATAAACCTGTTCAATTAATAAGAGGTGTTATGGAAATTGGTGCTTTAATAGTAGGTTATTTTCTAGGTGGAAGTATTGGAATAGGAACACTTATAACGGCTATAGGTCTAGGATATTTTATACAAATAATATTTAAAAAATTCAATTTTAAAAGTGCTAATATTAATCATAGAGTTATATTAGATGATATAAATTATATTAAATTATTTATTAGTAAAGATGTAGATAAGGAAATAGAAGAAAATAATTAGGGCATAGTTACCTTTATTTCACTAACTAACTATAAAGTGCCTACTTAAAATAAATGAGTATTTGTTATATAATTTAACCGTGGACTGTATGTGCATATACAGTCCTTATTTTTATGTATAAAGACATATGGGGGTGAGCAGATGAAAATGCTATGGAAATACGTACTAAAATATAAGTTTCAATTTATAAGTAGAATAATAACTATTTCATTAGTAACTCTAGCAAGTATAGCTTTTGATTTTTTAATGGGATTTATAGTCGACATATTTGCAAATGGTCAGACAGAAAAGTTTTTACCTATAACAATAATAAGTATCTCACTTATTGTTATAATGTTTTTAACGGAGTATCTAGATGGATTAGTTATGTCAAATTACATAAAAAACACTGTGAACTATTTAAGAACAGATATATTTTCAAAAATAATAAATAAAGATATAAAAGATTTTTCATTAGATAATAGTGGAAAATACATCTCAATACTATATAATGATATAAAACTCATAGAAGACAGTTTTTTAAATAATATATTTCAGGTAATATCATCTTTAATATCTTTTACATTGTCACTGATAGTATTATTTACAATAAGTCCAGCTATAGTATTATTTATAACAGTCTTTGGAGTATTAGGATTTGTAATACCTACTGCTCTTTCTAAAAAATTAGTAGTTCAAAAAAATGAATACTCTAAAAGTTTAGAAGAAATAACATCAGTAACTAAGGACTTATTTTCAGGATTTGAAGTTATAAAAGGATTTAATATAAGTAATAAAATAAATTCTGTATTTAAAAATTCATCAAATAACGTTGAAAGTAGCAAAAGAAAGTGTTCTATATTAGAATCTGTAGTAAAAGGGTTTTCTTTATCATTTAGTGTAACTATTTATCTTGGAGTTTTACTTGTGGGTGGATATTTGATGTATAATAAAGACATATCTATAGGAACTGCTATTATAATAATACAACTTAGTACACATATAGTAGGACCTGTAAAAACTAGTATATCTTTGACTAATCAAATAAAATCAGTATCTCTTATAGCAAATAAAATAGAAAATATATTAGAGGTATCTAGTGATGATTTAGAAGATACTAACTTAGTTGACTTTGATGAAGCTATTAAAGTAGAGAATTTAAGCTTTGAGTATACTAGTGATATAAAAGCACTGGATAAAATAAATTTAACTTTTGAGAAAAATAAAAAATATGCAATAGTCGGTGAAAGTGGTTGTGGAAAAAGTACTTTAATAAAGTTACTTATGAGATATTATAATGATTATGAAGGTAGTATCAGTATAGATGATAATAATTTAAAATCTATATATAGTTCTGATTTGTATAAAAATATGTCAATGATACAACAAAATGTATTTATGTTTGATGATTCTATAAAAGAGAATATAAAGCTATTTTCAAACATTAGCGACGAAAAAGTTTTAAAAACGTGCAAAAGAGCGGGTATTTCAAATTTAATAGATAGATTACCACAAGGGATAAATTCTTTAGTTGGTGAAAATGGGAATAAATTATCAGGAGGAGAAAAGCAACGAATTGCAATAGCTAGGGCCTTGATAAATGATACTAAAATATTAATATTAGATGAGTCAACTTCAGCACTAGACAATGAAACAGCATATAATTTAGAAAGTTCACTACTTAGCTTAGACGATTTAACCTTAATAGTTGTTACTCACAAGCTTATAAAAAATATATTAATAAACTATGACGAAATTATCGTTATGAAAGATGGATTAGTTATAGAAAAAGGTTCTTTTGATTATTTGATTGAATTAAAAGGATATTTTTACAGTTTATATTATATACAAAGCGATGATTCAAAGTAAGATTTTAGATATTCAATAATAAATTTTATCAGGAGGATTTTATGTCTACATTATTAATTAGTGCGATAGTATTTATGACATTAGCACTTACGTTTTATACAATCGGTGTATTTGGAGAAAAAAAAGAAGGAACACTTTTAAAATGGCATGCCATAGTGTTTTGGATGGGATTTATATGCGATACAACAGGTACAACTATAATGACTAAGATATCAGGTGGTGGATTTGATTTTAATTTACATGGTATAACTGGTTTAATAGCATTGTTACTTATGGCTTTTCATGCATTATGGGCTACAGTTATCTTAGTAAAGAAAGATAAAAAATCTAAGCAAATATTCCATAAATTTAGTATAGTTGTTTGGGCTATATGGTTAGTTCCTTATATATTAGGTATGATAATAGGAATGAAGGGCTAAAAATATTTAGATTAAAAAATTAAGGTCTGATTTGGATGTTCAATCCGAATTAGACCTTTTAGCTTTTTATAAAGCCTTTTTATTTTGTTATAGCCTTAATAATAGTTTTCAGTTATGATATAATAATTAATTAGATTAAAACTAAATGTATGATTAAACTTTAATGAAAAATATGACTAAACATAATAAATAAAGAATTAAATATAGGCTTAGCAATAAAGGAGACAAAACTAATGAATATAGATAAAAATAAACTAACGCCAATGATGAAACAGTATTTTGAAGTAAAAGAGAGATATCCAGATTGTATCTTATTTTTCAGATTAGGAGACTTTTATGAAATGTTCTTTGAAGATGCTTTAATAGCTTCTAAAACACTTGAAATAGCTCTTACAGGGAAATCATGTGGTCTTGATGAGCGTGCTCCAATGTGTGGAGTTCCATATCATAGTGCAAATGCATATATATCTAAATTAGTTGAAAGTGGGTTTAAGGTCGCAATAGGCGAGCAAATGGAAGATCCACAGACGGCAAAAGGAATAGTAAGGCGAGATGTTATAAGAGTTGTAACTCCAGGTACGGTACTTGAAGGTAATTTACTTGAAAATAAGAAAAACAATTACTTAATGAGTTTATATAAAGAAGGAGAAAAAATAGGCTTAGCTTATGTAGATATAAGTACGGGTGAGGTTAATGCAACTAATTTATCAATAGATAAAGTAATTGAAGAGATAGCAAAAGTTCATCCTACAGAAATAATATTAAATGATTTAAGCTTTATAGAAAAATTAAACAATATAGCTACTTTAAGCAATATATATATAAATGATAATTTTAGTGAGAATTATTTAGATATAAAAATATTAGAAGAATATTTTTCAAAAGATTATTTACAAAACTTGAATTTTGACGAAAATGACCTTATTAAAAATAGTTTATCGATACTTTTAAATTATATATATAACACTCAAAAACAAGTAACTTCAAATATTAACAACATAAACATATATAATAGCAGTGAATACATGGTACTTGACATGTTTACTAGAGTCAATTTAGAATTAACACAAACTATAAGAGGCAATAAAAAGAAGGGTTCCCTACTGCACGTATTAGACAAAACGTCTACTGCAATGGGAGGAAGATTACTTCGTAAATATGTAGAGGAACCATTAGTTAATAAAAAACGAATAGAAAAAAGACTTAATGTTATAGAAGAAATAAAAGATGATTTTATGCTTAGAGAAGATTTAAATGAAATTTTGAAAAATGTATACGATATAGAAAGAATTTGTGGGAAAATTGCCTTTGAAAAAGTAACACCAAAGGAAATGATACATTTAAAAAATTCTATAGAAAAACTTCCGAATCTAAAGGATACTATAAACTCATCTAGTGCTACTATATTAAATAAGTACATTGATGAGATGGATAATTTAGATGATATTTATAATTTAATACAAGAAGCTATAAAAGAAGAACCCTCAATAACAATAAAAGATGGTAATATAATAAAATCAGATTTTAATGATGAACTTAAAGACCTTCGTGATATATCTAAAAATGGAGCATTCATGATTAAGGAAATAGAAAATCGTGAAAAAGAAAAAACAGGTGTTAAATCTTTAAAAATAAGTTTCAATAAGGTTTTTGGATATTATATAGAAATAACAAAAGCAAACTTAAATACTGCTAAAATAGATGAAACTTATATAAGAAAGCAAACTTTAAGTAATGCTGAAAGATTTATAACTCCAGAGCTTAAAGAAATAGAAGATAAAATACTTAACGCTGAAGAAAAAATAAAAAATCTAGAATATGAAATATTTGTAAATATAAGAAATACAATTTATGAAAACATAAATAGAATACAAAAAACTGCTAAAATAATAGCGAACATAGATGTATTTGTATCTTTTGCAACAGTTGCATATATGAACAATTATGTAAAACCTATTATAAATGAGAAAAATAAATTAGATATAAAAAATGGACGTCATCCAGTTGTTGAAAACTTAGTAGGAGAAGAAAACTTTGTTCCAAATGATACTTATCTTAATGTTGGGGAAAATATTATAAATATAATAACAGGACCTAATATGGCAGGTAAGTCAACTTATATGAGACAAAGTGCAGTAATATCTTTAATGGCACATATTGGTTCATTTGTACCGGCTGAGTATGCAAATATACCAATACTTGATAGAATATTTACAAGAGTTGGAGCTAGTGATGATTTAAGTCAGGGTCAATCTACTTTTATGGTTGAGATGAGCGAAGTATC
This sequence comes from uncultured Peptostreptococcaceae bacterium, assembly GCA_947072565.1. GTDB lineage: Bacteria > Bacillota > Clostridia > Peptostreptococcales > Peptostreptococcaceae > Romboutsia_D. The sequence goes on from CAMTIM010000018.1 coordinate 12,146, forward strand.
TCATATACTTAAAAATGCAACAGATAAAAGTTTAGTAATACTTGATGAGATAGGAAGAGGTACAAGCACTTATGATGGTATAAGTTTAGCTTGGTCAATAGTTGAATATATTCAAAAGAATATTAAATGCAAGACTTTATTTGCAACTCACTACCATGAACTTACTGATTTAGATCAAGAGTTTAATGATGTTAAAAACTACTCAATAGCAGTTAAAGAAGAAAATGAAAATATAATATTTTTAAGAAAAATAATTCCTCAAGGAGCAGATAAAAGTTATGGTATATATGTTGCAAAACTAGCTAAGCTTCCAGATGAGGTAATAAATAGATCAAGGAATATACTAAAAGATTTAGAAAAAAAACATGTATATGAAAATATAGCAATAAACAACAAAGATGAAATAAATAAAAGTGATTATAAAGATGAAAAATATAAAAATCAATATGAAGCCTTAAAAATCAATCATGCTGAACTTATCAAAACTTATAATAATGAAAAAGAAAATTATGAAAAGTTATATAAAGAATATGTAAAGCTAGATGAAAAAGAAGATAATATAGTTAAAGAAGTAGCATTAACTCAAATATCTTTTGATAATATGGATGAGAATAAATTAGTAGATGAAATTATAAATTTAGACATACTAAATATGACTCCACTTGATGCTATGAATGCTCTTTATAATTTACAAAAAAAAGCGAAAAATAATTAGAATATAAAATTGTAACACCCCATAGTTAACAAAATATTCTGTGGAGGGAGATAATATGAATAGAATTAATATATTAGATGATTTAACTATAAATAAAATAGCAGCAGGAGAAGTTGTTGAAAGACCATCTTCAATAGTTAAAGAACTTGTTGAAAACTGTATTGATGCTAATAGCAGCAAAATAATTATTGATATAATTGACGGCGGAAAAAAATCAATTAAAATAATTGATAATGGTAGTGGTATATCATCTAGTGAAGTTGACAAGTCTTTTTTAAGACATGCTACGAGTAAAATAGAAAAAATTGATGATTTATATGATTTATATTCACTAGGTTTTAGGGGTGAAGCATTAGCATCAATATCCTCTATATGTAAGCTTGAGATGGTTACTAAGACCAAAGAGGAATGTGTTGGAACTAAAGTTATTGTAGAGGGTGGCAAAGTAGTAAGCAAACAACCTATAGGCGCCAACAATGGAACTACAATGATTATAAAAGATGTATTTTACAATACACCAGTTAGACAAAAATTTTTAAAATCAACTCACGCTGAGACTATAAACATTAGTGATTTGATCAATAAGCTAGCAATAGGAAATCCTCATATACAGTTTAAGTATGTAAACAATGGAAAAGCAATGCTAAACACTCCTGGTGATAGCAAGTTAATAAGTGTTATTAGAAGCATATATGGAAAAGATGTATGTGAGAATTTAATAGAAATAGAATATGAATGTAAAAATTTCAAAATAAATGGATATATAGGTAATAACAATGTATATAGATCGAATAAAAATTTACAACACATCTATATAAACAAAAGATTTGTAAAAAGTAAGGTAATATTAGATGCTGTAGCTGAAGCATATAAAGCAATCATCCCTATTAATAAGCATTGTGTATGTTTTTTAAATATGGAATTAAATCCAGCTAGTATTGATGTTAATATACATCCAACAAAACTTGAAATAAAATTTGAAAACGAGCAAGAACTTTATATAGAACTTAGAGACTTTTTAAAACAAAAATTATTAAATTCTAAATTAATAGGTAAACATGAAGTTTATGATAATAAAAAAATTCAACATAAGTCTATACAAAATGTAAATGCTCTAGATTCAGTAAATACAAAAATTGATATTAAAAATAACAAGTTAGAGTATGTACCTTATAAGACTAGTTTAGATAAAAATATAGAAGTTGTAGAACTAGATACACAAAAACCTATAGATACTTTTTTATCTGTAAATGATATATTAAATAATGATAACAAATTACAGAATTTAAATAATTATAAAACTACAATAGATAATGAAAATATTTATGATCTAGATACAGATAAAAATTTAAATAAAAATGATATTATTAAAGAAGAAGTAAAAGATTTACAAGTAAACATAGAAAAAAACATACAAAACGAACATATTCAAGAAGAATTTTTTCAAGAAAATAAAGAAGAAGGTAAGTTTTCACTAAAAGAATATAGTGTAATTGGAACATTATTTGATACATACATAATTTTATCTAAAGGAAGCAGTATGTATTTACTAGACCAACATGCAGCACATGAAAGAGTGTTATATGAAAAGTATATGGAAAAATTCTATAAAAGTGAAATAAGTATGCAGATGCTACTTGATCCTATAGTGTTAGAACTTTCAAATGTAGACATGTTACAGATTGAGAAAAATTTAGAACTATTTATAAAATTTGGTTTTGAAATCGAAATTTTTGGTAATAATCATATAATGATAAGATGTGTACCAACTATATTTGGTGTTCCTGAAAGTGAAAAATTTATACTACAAATAATAGATAATATAGACGATATTAATAGCAATTATGAGTTAAAAGGTGAAAAATTTGCATCTATGGCATGTAGAGCAGCAATAAAAGCAAATGATAAAATACAAAATTTAGAAATAAATAGTTTATTTAACCAAATAGAAAAATGTATTAATCCTTTTACATGCCCTCATGGTAGACCTATAATGGTAGAAATTTCAAAGAATGAAATTGAAAAAATGTTCAAACGAATTATGTAGAATAGGAAGAAAAATATGAAAAAAATACCACTTATAATACTTACAGGACCAACAGCTGTTGGTAAGACTGAATTATCAATAAAATTAGCAAAATCTTTAAATGCAGAAATAATTTCTGCTGATTCTATGCAAATATATCAGTACATGGATATAGGGAGTGCAAAAGTAACAAACGATGAAATGAACGGAGTACCTCATTATTTAATAGATGAAGTTAAACCAGATTATTCTTTTTCAGTATCAGAGTTTCAAGATAGAGCAAATAACTATATAGAAAAAATAACTGAAAAAGGTAAAACAGCTTTAGTAACTGGTGGAACGGGGCTTTATCTAAACTCTCTAATATACAATATGGATTTTGCTAAATCAGATGCTAATAATGAACTAAGAGAAAAATTAACATTAGAACTACAAGAACATGGTATAGACTATATGCACGAAAAGTTAAAATCATTAGATGAAGACAGTGCAAATAGGATACACAAAAACAATACAAAGAGAGTCATAAGAGCGCTAGAAGTCTGTCTTAGTGGAGAAAAGATGAATGATTTTTCTAATGACTTGAAATTTAACGAAAAGTACAATCCTATTATAATTGTACTAAATAGAGAAAGAGAACACCTATATCAAAGGATAAATAAAAGAGTAGAGATAATGATGGATGGTGGTTTAGTAGACGAAGTTAAAAAATTATTAAGTTTAGGATACACTAAAGATATGATATCTATGCAAGGCATTGGATATAAAGAAATAATCAAATACCTTGAAGGTGAATATTCGCTTGATGAGGCTGTGGAAATAATAAAAAGAGATTCTAGAAGGTATGCAAAACGACAACTAACTTGGTTTAGAAGATATAATAGTGCCAAGTGGTTTAATTTAGATGAATACAGTGATAAAGAAGTATTAGAAAAAGAAATTTTTAACACTATTGAAAAAATACTATAACTTATATAAAATAGAATAGAGGAATAGTATAAAATTGCCAGATGAAATATATTAATCTTTTAAATTTAATTAAGATCTCGGGAGGATTGTCAAATGAAAAATTCAGTATTAAACTTACAGGACATATTTTTAAATAATGCAAGAAAAGAGAAAATTCCTGTAACTATATATTTAATGAATGGAGTTCAAGTAAAAGGATTTGTTAAGGGGTTTGATAGTTACATAATATTATTGGAAGGTGATAATAAACAACAAAACATGATATACAAGCATGCAGTATCTACAATACTTCCAGGAAAATATATAAGTTTCCAAAATCCTAATCAACAATCAGGAAATAGTTATAGCAAAACTACTACTAATAACAATAATTACAGTAACAATAACAGTTACAATAATAATAAATAATAAAGTAAGCTCACAAATTAACTTGTGAGCTTTTTTATTATTTATACTTATCTATTATTAGGTTATAATTAAGATTATAAATATAAATAAGTGAGGGTAAGAGATGAATGGATTAGAGAGAAGAGAAGAAATTATAAAAATTTTGAAAAATGATACTAAAGCAATAAGTGGAACGAATTTAGCTAATGAGCTTAATGTTAGTAGACAACTTATAGTAGGTGATATAGCACTACTTCGAGCATCAGGATTAAATATAATATCAACACCAAAAGGTTATATATTAGACAATAAAGAAAATAATGAAGGATATATAATTAAAACGATAGCATGTAAGCATAGTAAAAATTTTATAGAGGATGAACTAAATGTAATAGTAGATGAAGGTGCAACTGTTGTAAATGTAATAGTAGAACATGGTGTATATGGGCAAATAACAGGAGATTTACATGTATCTTCAAGACGAGATGTAAAGGACTTTATGGAAAAGCTTAAATTAGAAGATACAAATCCTCTATCTAAATTGACAGACGGTATACACCTTCATACTATAAGATGTAGACATGAAGAAAGCTTTGAAGAAATAGTAAATATTTTAAGAGAAAAAGGATACTTATATTAATGGATGTTTAATATCCGTTAATATAAGTATCTTTTTTAAATCAATAATTGACAAATTAGTAAATAAATATTAAACTGTAATTATAGGTGTAAAGACACCTATAATTACAGTTTAATATAAGGTGGTATAAAATGAATAATAAAAAGCTAAATACACAAGCAATTATATTGTCAGCATTATTGTGCTCTATTGGAATTATAATACCTCTATTTTCACCGATAAAAATAATATTAGAGCCAGCCTCATTTACTTTAGCAAGTCATGTAGCTATATTTATAGCTATGTTTATTTCACCAGGAACAGCATTATTTGTAGCAATTGGAACTACAGTTGGATTTTTCTTGGGAGGATTTCCGATTACAGTAGTATTAAGAGCATTAAGCCATGTAGTATTTGTAAGCATAGGCTCACTTTACTTAAAGAGAAATAAAGGAGTTCTAAATAATTTTAAAAGTTCAATTTGGTATTCTTTTTTTATAGCTTTAATTCATGCGGTTAGTGAAGTTTTAATAGTTATACCATTTTACTTTGGATCATCTCTTTCAGATGGATACTATGATAAAGGATTTGTTGTATCAATACTTGGATTAGTTGGAGTCGGAACTTTAATACATAGTATGATAGACTTTTCATTATCACTTTATATATGGAATATGTTACCTAAATCAGTAACTAAAAAAATTTTAGTACAAACTTAAATTATATAGTATAAACAAAACAAGCTAGGATTTATTCTAGCTTGTTTTGTTTTAAATGCAAATATTTTAAATATTTAAAAATAAGAATGTAAAAAAATGTATACTAAAAGGTTTTCATGGTATAATTAGTTAAAAAAGATTATATTAGGGGGAGCGAGATTTAGTTGAATACAAAAAGCAAGAGATACAAGATAAGCAAGAGTATTAAAGTAATAATGCTTTTATTTTGTATTTTATTATTATGGGGGTTAAGTGGGTCATACGCACAAGAACAAAAAAGAGTTTTGTTTATAAGCTCTTATAGTCCAAACTTTTCATCTTTTGATAAGCAAAAAGCTGGTTTGGTTAAAGGGATAGGCAAAGGTGTAAAGATACAAATAGAGTATATGGATTTTGGAGAATTTAACGGAGAAGAAAATGAAAAAAATTTTTATCACTTACTAAAATATAAAATTAATAAAGATAAAAAATTTGATGTAATAATATTAGCAGATGACTATGCTTTCGAGTTCGGTAAAAAATATAGGAATGATTTGTTTAAAGATATACCAATTGTATTTTTAGGAGTTAACGATAAAAAAAGTGCTATAGAAGCGGTATCCCTTGATTCTGTGTATGGAATAATAGAAACTGTTCCAATAGAAACGAGTGTTGAATTAATCAGTAAGCTTCACAAAAACAAAAATATTGTTGGACTAACTTACTCATCATCTAAAGATTGTGAAGACTTAAAAGAATTTTATTCATTAAAATCTAAGTATACTAATTTAAATTTCAAACATATATCTTTAGGTGATATGTCATTAGAAGAATTTGAAAATAAGATAAATAAATTAAATAAAGATGATGTTATATTATCGATATACTCTCCTAGAAGTAAGCAAGAGGATTTTCCTAAGATGATTAAATCGATTGAAATTTTAAAAAAAAATAAAGTAGTACCTATATATAATACATTAGACCATTTATTAGAAAATAATTTTATTGGTGGGGCAGTAGTATCTAATTTTAATTTAGGTAAGTTAGCTGGAGAAATAAGTAAACAAATAATGTCGGGAGATATTCCAAATAATAAACTTTGGGATACAAGTAGAATTTATGAATATATTTTTGATTATAATCAATTAAAAAAATATAATATAAAGGAAAGTAAGTTACCCAAAAACTCACATATAAAAAACAAACCTATATCTTATTTTGAAAAAAATAAAATGCTTATAATACCTATGATAATAGTGACTATATGCTTACTAATAACAATAATCGGTTTAGTTTTGAATATGAAGAAAAGAAAAATATATGAACAGGAGATACTTAAAGCAAAGGAAATTGCTGAAAGTGCTAATAAATCGCAAAGTAATTTTATTTCAAATATAAGCCATGAATTACGAACGCCAGTAGCTGTTATAATGTCTTCTAGTCAATTATTAGAATTGAATTTAAATAAAAGTAATGATGTAAATAAAAGTACTAATAATATAAAAATAATAAAACAAAATTGCAATAGGCTTCTTAGGCTTATAAATAATATAATAGATGTAGCTAAAGTGGATTCTGGTTTTATGGATCTAAAACTAAAAAATATAGAAATAATAAGTTTATTAGAAAATATAGTATTATCAATAATACCTTATGCACAAAGCAAAGAATTAGAGATTATATTTGATACGGATGAAGAAGAAATAATAATGGGGGCAGATCCAAATAAGATTGAGCGAATCGTTTTAAATTTATTATCAAATGCTATAAAATTTTCCAATAATGGCGGTAAAATTTGTGTTAATGTATATAAAAAAATGGACTTGTTAATTTTCACTGTTGAGGACACAGGTATTGGTATACATGAGGACAACGTAGAAAAAATATTTGAAAAATTTATTCAGATAGAAGATACTATGATTAGAAAAAATGAAGGTAGTGGAATTGGTTTATCGCTCGTTAAGTCTTTTGTAAAATCTCATGATGGAGATGTATATGTTGAATCTAAATTAAACAAAGGCTCTGTTTTTACAGTAGAATTGCCAATAAAAATTTTAGATGGGGAAAAAGTATATTTTTATAACTTAGACCAATCACAGTCAGATATAATGAGTACTAGTATTGAGTTTTCAGATATTTACATTTAAGATAAGATGGTTATAACAATATTTGCATAAATTCACCTATTATGATAAAATTCTACTGTTAAAATCAAATAAAAGACAGGTGAAGAATATGTTAAACGAAACAAAAAATCTATTAAAAAACTTCTATGGATTAGATGACGAAACATTTGAATTATCAGAAGAAGTTATGAAAGAAATAAAACCTAAATTTGAAGAAATAAAACAAATAAGAGAATATAATCAATACAAGGTATTAAAAGCAATGCAAGAAGCTCATTTAAGTGATAATCACTTCAATTGGACTACTGGATATGGATATAATGACCTTGGTCGTGAAAAAATAGAGGAAATATATGCAAATGTATTTAATGCAGAGGATTCTATAGTTCGTCCTATAATAGTTAATGGAACTCATGCATTAACTTTATGCTTACAAGGAATTGCTAGACCTGGAGACGAAATACTATCAGTAACAGGTAAGCCATATGATACATTAGAAGGTGTTATAGGTATAAGAGAAGAAAAAGGATGTTTAAAGGAATTTGGAGTTACATATGATCAAGTAGATTTTTTAGAAGATGGAAATGTAGACTTAGAAGGAATAAAAACTAAAATAAACGATAGAACAAAACTTGTAATGATACAAAGATCAAAGGGATACTCTTGGAGAAAATCACTTACGATAGCTGATATAAAAGAAATTATAGATACTGTAAGAAGTATCAAACCTGAAGTTATAGTAATGGTTGATAATTGTTATGGAGAGTTTTTAGAAACTATGGAACCAACTGATGTTGGTGCTGATATAATGGCAGGATCACTTATAAAAAACCCAGGTGGAGGTCTTGCTTTAACTGGTGGATATATAGTAGGTAAGAAAGATTTAGTAGAATTAATATCATATAGATTAACATCTCCTGGAATAGGTAAAGAATGTGGACTTACATTTGGAACTAGTAGAACGGTACTTCAAGGGTTCTTTATGGCTCCATATGTAGTAAGTCAAGCTGTAATGGGTGCAATTTATTGTGCTAGAATGTTTGAAAAATTAGGATATGAAGTTCTTCCAAAATATGATGATTTAAGAAGTGATATAATACAAATAGTAAGACTTAACAGTGCTGAAGAAGTTATAGCATTTTGTCAAGGAATACAAGCAGCAGCTCCTGTTGATTCATACGTTAAGCCAGTTCCTTGGGCGATGCCAGGATATGATGATGAAGTTATAATGGCAGCTGGTGCATTTATACAAGGTTCTTCAATAGAATTAAGTGCTGATGCTCCAATAAAGCCACCATATAATGTTTACTTCCAAGGTGGTCTTACATTTGATCATTCTAAGATGGGTACATTAAAAGCTATTGAGTATATGAAAAAAAATAAACAATAAATAATAAATGACCTGAGCTTTGATTCAAAGCTCAGGTCATTTATTATTTATACAAAGGTTAAAAGCAAATGCAGTTTAAGTCATTTTTAAGAATTAACGTATTTTTTATGAAAAATATAGTAACTTAAAATAATTTATATCATAAATTAAATATAGAGTATTAGAATATATAAATAAAAAACTATTTTTAGGAACAATTATGTAAACAAGTATAATAAAATCAATATATATTAAACCATATTAAAGGGGATGTATATGATATGAGCTTTGCTGAAAAAGCAATAATTGAAGATGAAAATTTACATATATCATTTAATAACAAGAAAAATATCTTATTTGTAATGTATCTTTTATTAGATGGAGGAGCAGAAAAAGTGTTGATTTCTATATTGGATAATCTTGATTACTCAAAGTATAATGTAGATTTAATAGTATTGGCTAAGGAAAAAAGTTATTTATATAATATAAATGAAAATGTGAAGGTAAGATACATTTATGACACGGTAGAGCAATTAAGTCAAGATTATTTAAATGGAAACTTCAATTTAGAAATTGAAAAAAAATATGATATAGAAATAGGGTTTTTAGGTATATTTACAACATGGGTAATTGCTAGATTTGGAAATCCTAAAGCAAAAAAAATAACTTGGCTTCATGGTAATTTTGCTTATATGGTGTCTGGAAACACAGTAGAATATGTAACTGATTTGTATAACAGAATGGATAATATAATATGTGTGTCTAACGGAGTAAAGCAATCGTTTATAGATTTTGTAGGAAATGAATTAGACAACAAATTACAAACAATATATAATCCAATTGATATAGATCAAATAAGAGACTTATCAATAAAAGATTTAAAATATAAAAAAAATAAATTTACTATCTTATCTATAGGTAGACTAGCATGGGAAAAAGGATTTGACAGACTAATTAAAGTTCATAAAAAACTAATAAATGAAGGTATCGATAATGAGCTTATAATCTTAGGTGGTGGTGCAAAAGAAAAAGAATTAAAAAAATTAGCAAAAGAATTAAATTTAGAGGATACTTGTAAGTTTATTGACTATCAAAAAAATCCTTTTTCATGGATAAAAATGAGTGATATATTTGTATCATCATCTGTAACAGAAGGATTACCACTAGCAATTATAGAAGCTATGATTTTAGAAAAACCTATAGTTGCAACAGATACTCATGGTTCTAGTGATTTGTTAGAATATATGACTTTAAATGGAGCGAGGATTTTGCAGCCGCTAGAAATTTTTCATTTAGCAAAGCTACAAAAGAATATGTATTCTGGATAGATGCAGACGAAGTATTGTTTAAAGAAGAGCAAGATAAATTTTTAAAACTAAAGGAAAGTTTAAATACTAATATAGATACAGTTTCAATGACAGACCATAGGGGATTAAATGAAAATGGAGAGCCGTTATTAAAATATAGGAGAAATAGAGTGGTTAAAAGAAATAATAATTTTAAGTGGGTTGGATTTATACATGAGTATCTTGGGGTAAGTGGGAATGTGTATGAAAGTGATATATCAATTACACATCAAAAATTACATAATATAGGGGATAGGAATCTTAGGATTTATAGAAATAAGCTTAATGAAGGGTATAAGTTATCTACAAGAGATATTTATTATTACGGAAAAGAGCTTTATTATAATGGGCTTTATGATGATGCTATAAAAGTACTTGAGCCGTTTACCTATATGGATACATGGGTAGAAGAAAAAATAGATGCTTTATGTAAAATAGCTGATTGTTATTTTTGCAAAGGTGATTATACTCAATCTAGAAAAAGTATATATAAAACTTTTGAGTATGCGCCTCCTAGGGGTGAAGCTGTTTGTAGACTAGCGGATTCTTTCAAACAAGAAGAACGATATGAAGAAGCGATAAGTTGGTATGAAAGTATATTTAATTTAGAAATACCTAAAGGTTGTTATGGATTTATAGCTTTAGAAGATTGGACATGGAAACCGCACCTTCAACTTACTGTGTGTTATTATAAGTTAAATAATGTAGAAAAAGCTATATACCATCATAAAAAGGCATATGAAATTAATCCTAAAAATGAGTATATATCTAAAAATGAGGAGTTTTTTAATAGATCATATAGTTGTAATAACTAAATATATTATAGCAAAGTTTACATAATAAACTTTGAATAAATTAATATACTATGATAAAATCGTAATGTTAAGATTAACTACAGAGGAGAAAAAGATGGACAGTATAAAAAATAGAATGAGTGAAACAACAAAAGGAATAATATGTATAATAATATCAGCTTTTGGATTTGCAATGATGTCAGCATTTGTAAAGCTATCGGGTGATTTGCCAACTTTTCAAAAAACATTTTTTAGAAACTTAGTTTCTTGTATAGTGGCTTTTGCTATGATTTTAAACACTAAAGAAAGTTTCTTTGGAAAAAAAGAAAATAGAGGCATATTAACATTAAGAGCCGCATTTGGAACTTTAGGAATAATATTTAATTATTATGCTATAGATAAGCTAGTTTTATCAGATGCAAATATGTTAAATAAATTAAGTCCTTTTATAGTTATAATATTTTCAGCACTGTTTTTGAAAGAAAAAATTAAAACTAATCAAATGTTAGCTGTATTAGTAGCATTTGCTGGGTCTTTGTTTATAATAAAGCCAACTTTTAACTTAGATGTAATTCCATCATTAGTTGGTGTAAGTGGAGCTTTTTGTGCAGCGGCTGCGTATACTTGTTTAAGAGTACTAGGTGGAAAAGAAAAAGGTGCTACGATAGTATTTTATTTTTCTCTATTTTCCCTAGTTGTAATATTACCGTTTATGATAATTTCATATGAGCCTATGAGTATACTTCAATTTGTTTATTTAATGTTAGCAGGAGTATTTGCTACAGTAGGCCAATTTGGTATAACTTGGGCATACAAGTATGCACCAGCTAAAGAAATTTCTATATTTGATTATTCTAATATAATTTTCTCAGCTATAATAAGTATAATATTATTTAGAGCATTTCCTGATATATTTAGTGTAATAGGATACTTTGTGATATTTGGAGCATCATTTTATATATTTAGATACAACAAAAAACTTGATAAAATTAATTAGTAAAAAAACTAGAGTGAAATAAAAATTTACTCTAGTTTTTTTAGTTTATATATTTTAATATCAATGTATGGAGGATTTTATATGGAAGATAGAGTTGATTTAACGCAAGGTCGAATTACAGAAAAATTAATAAAATTATCACTACCTATAATGGGAACTTCGTTTATACAAATGGCTTACAATATGGTAGATATGATATGGGTAGGAAAAGCTGGAAGTAGTTCAGTAGCAGCAGTGGGAACAGCTGGTTTTTTCCCTTGGCTTGCGATGGCATTTGTTATGATTTCAAAGATCGGTGGAGAAATAAAAGTAGCTCAAAGTATTGGTGAAAACAGTATAGATAAAACAAAGTCGTATATAAAAGCAGCAATAGAAATAAATATTATATTATCTATTTTGTACACTATATTTTTAATTGTTTTTAATAAAAACCTTATAGCATTTTTTAATTTAGGTGATGAATCGGTTATAAACATGTCGAGAACTTACTTATATATAATAGCTTTAGGAATGGTATTTTATTTTATTAATCCAGTATTTACAGCAATATTTAATGGAATGGGAAATAGTAAAACACCTTTTAAAATCAACACAGTAGGATTAATTGCTAATATTATATTAGATCCGATATTAATACTTGGATTAGGTGGATTTCCAAAGCTTGGAGTAGCGGGAGCAGCTATAGCTACAGTTTTTGCACAAATTATAGTATTTTCTTTATTTTTATATACTATTTCAAAGAGTAAACATGAGTACTTTAAAGTTAAGCTATTTAAAAGTATAGAGATAAAATACTATAAAATTTTGTATAAGCTAGGAATACCAGTAGCAATACAAAGTGGGATGTTTACAATATTTTCAATGTTACTTGGAGTAGTTGTAGCATCTTTTGGACCTATGGCAGTGGCGGTACAAAAGGTAGGTTCTCAAATTGAATCTATTTCATGGATGACTACAGAAGGATTAGCAGTATCGCTTGGAAGTTTTGTTGGTCAGAATTACGGAGCTAAAAAATATGATAGAGTAACAAAAGGGTGTAAGATTGGTATAATTATAGCTATGATTTTAGGGATGGTTACTACACTAATATTAGTATTTGGAGGTAAATATATATTCTCTGTATTTATATCGGAACCAAGTGCTATATTTGAAGGAACTACATATCTTAAGATATTGGGATATTCTCAATTCTTTATGTGTATTGAAATTATAACAGCAGGTGCTTTTAAAGGTCTTGGAAGAACGTACATCCCATCAATTATAAGTATAATATTAACAGGTTTAAGAGTTCCACTAGCCTATTTAATTTCAAATCCGAGTTTAATGGGGTTAAATGGTGTATGGTGGAGCATAACTTTAACTACTATACTAAAAGGCATTTTAATGATAAGTGTATTTATTTGGCTATATAAAACCAAAAAGCTATACTATGATTCAAAGTATAATAACAAACTTACAAAAGAATAAAAAAAAGAAGAATGCAAATAAAGCATTCTTCTTTTTTTATTAAGTTAAAAAACTATATCAACTTATCAATGCTTAGTTTATTTAAAGCATCTTTTCCGATTTTAAATCTTATAGTTTTAAGAGGGTCAACTACTTGACAAACTTCAATATCAGCCGTTAAACTTAAAAACATTACAAGATCATTTTTATATAAATTACACTTAGGTAGTAGTATATCAAACATATTTTCAACAGCGACTTGATAAGCTTCATCTAATGTTAAAGCAGAAGCTATAGTATAGTAAGCATCATCAGTTTCGATTATTGGATTTTCTAAAGTTAAGTCATCAATTAACTCAACACTAACTTCGATTTTAGCACCTATCTCTGCGCCAGAAATACCTATTTCACCATCGCCCATAACTGCATGTACATCACCCATTGAAAGTAGAGCACCTTCAGTAAATATAGGTAGATATATGCTAACACCCTCAGCTATTATTTTACAATCCATATTCCCACCATGGCTTCCAGGTGTACCACATTTTATAGCATCACCTGATGGAGCAACTCCTATTACACCTATCATTTTATTTAAAGGGAGTTCCATATTTTTAAATATAGCTTTATCATTTTCTATCTTTAAAACATTAGAAGTCATTTTTTCTATCCTATCACCAAGCACACCAAAACCAGGACCAGTCATTGCAACAGCATTTCCTTGTAAATCTATAGAATTTATATTTACTTTTAAAACTTGGTTAGGTTTAGCGTTTTCTATGTACACAGGACCAGTAGCAGGATTTACTCTATCAAAGTCTAGTAATTCTAAATCATCACTATCACATGTGATTTGGTTGCAGTTACAGTCATAAGTTTCAAATACTATAGTATCACCAGATTTCACAGTTTGAACAGATTTGTTTGAATTTGAAAATGTAAAAGTATGATTCTCTTTGTTTATAAAATTCATATAAGCTATCTCCTTTTTATTTATTTATATATATTTTAAACGATTACTTAGAATATGTATAGATGCTTATATAAAGAGAATTTAGTCTCATAATTTAAAATTAAGCAAAATAGATAAGTTAAAAAGATATAAACTAAATTTCTGAAAAGCTATACCTCTCCATAAGAGGTAAATTTAATATATAAATAACTGTGCCATCACTAAAAACTTCCTTTTTGTATTCTGGAAAATCTACAGAAAGGAAGCTTTTAAGAGTTTCTTCTAAATTGTCACTTTCAACTTCATCAGGAAAGCTAGTATCAAAGGCGAATTTACCAGCACAAGGATTGTAAATTTCTTTTAAAACTTCGTATTTTTTCATAACAATCTCCTTAACAGATTAGACTTAAGTAATATATTAGACATAATTATTAAATTTCCTCTATATTAAATAAAGTGAAACATATATTCAATATAATAGATTTTTTACTTAAAAGAGTTATCTATAAAAAGGTTATAACCAAGACCAATAATAACTAAAATACCACCAATTATTTGATAAATAGAGATATATCCATTAGATATATAATCTATCAAAACCCCAGTGAAAAGCTGACCAATAAATAATAAAAGTGTTAAGTAAAAAGATGAAACCTTAGAAGATAAAAAAGATGATAATGTAACAACTACAACTCCTAAAAGACCTCCAGTATAAGCAAACCATATTGCACTATAGGACTGTGAATTAAAAAGCTGTAAGGTGTTGCCACTTATTAGTAATAGTAAAAATGAACCAATAAGCCCAAATACATAATTAAAAAATGTACTTTGATACATTCCTATTTTATATGCTAAAACACAATTGATAGACCTTGAAGTTACTATAGTAACCCCTGATAAAATCGCGATAATTATATAAATCATAATGCCCTCCTTATTTAATAGTCATTATACATATACCTAGTATAATGATACCAAGACCGATTGTTTTTTTCTTGTTAAATTTATTTACGGGTAAGTTAAAGTATCCAAAATGATCGATTATTATAGATGTAACTAACTGTCCAAGCAAACAAATTGATACTGTTAGTGAAACACCTAATTTAGAAAAACTAGCATTACTAAATATAACTGTTAAAACACCCAAAAGTCCACCCAAGTACATATAAAGAGGTACATCTTTAATATTTTTGAATTTTGATTTTGTTGCAATAAGCACAATTATAATCCCTACAAGACCTATAACATGTATTATCACAGTAGAAGCATAATTTCCTGCGATTTCGCCAATAGTACCATTTAGAGACAACATTAAAGATAGTAGTACACCTGTAAAAACTGAGATAAGATAATTCATCACTAACCCCCTAATTTATATTCATATTTAATAAGTTATCATAAATAAACAATAAAAAGAATGACATATGTCACATGTATATATAAAATAGAAATTAAATAATAAAAAAATCTAATAAAGTATTCAATGAAAGGAAAATGAATATTGAAAATAATAGAAAATTTATGCCTTATAGAAAATTATTATAATGAACTAAAAATGAGCGATTTTTTTAGTGAAGATGTAAAAAAACATATAAAAGTTTTTAAATTCGAAAGAAACGAGTATCTATGTACAGAAGGTGAAGATATGTCGTATTTTACATTTCTTATAGAAGGAAAAGCTAAAGTGTTTAAAACCTTACCAAATGGAAAAAATTTACTTTTAAGTTTTTATAAACCTCTACAAGTTATAGGCGATATAGAGGTTGTAAAAAAACAACCAGCATCAAGTACAATTCAAGCTTTAAGTGATTGTTATTGCTTAGGCATATCAATAGAAAAGGTACGAAATGAATTAATAAAAGATAGTAAATTTTTAAAATTTATATGTGAAAGCTTAGCAGAAAAGCTTTCTACAATAAGTACTAATAGTTCTGTAAATTTGCTTTATCCATTAGAAAATAGATTAGCTAGTTATATAAATGAAGCATCAGAAGTAGTAAATCCTGAGAATTGTAAAGCATATATAGATTTTGTTGATAATTTAGTGAATTTAGCAGAACTTTTGGGTAGCAGCTATAGACATTTACTAAGAACTTTCAATGGGTTATGTCAAAAGAAAGTAATTGAAAAGGATAAGTTTGGATATAGAGTTATTGATAAATTACTTTTAGAAGAATTAGCAGGTGATTTATACCAAAACTCTAAGTTTTTATAGAAATATAGAGTTGTAATTGACGAACATAATTTAAAAATAATATAATTAAATTTAGCATAATGAAAACAGGTGAGAGAATGAATTTTACAAATAAAGACTTTTTAAACTATTTTAAAAGTAAGCCAAAGGAAGAAGTGAAACTAGAAGTAAATGTGGAACTTGTAGGAGAAAATAGCATAAAAGCTGATTTTAAAATAGGAATAGATAAAATGTATACATTAAAAAATCTAAGAGAGTTTGCGTACTCAAGAACAACTTCAAGAGATAAAGTGTATGGAATAGACTTTGTGTATAATGTATCAAATAATTATTTTTCTTATGATGATGAAAAAATAGTTGAGATGATAGAAGAATATGGAATGGGGCTTTCTTATAATTCATCAACAAGGGAGCAGACATCTATGTTTATAAATGGACCTTTAGTAAGAAGACTAATGGAATTATTGCAGTACAAAGATTTTGAATTTAAATATAAAAATTTGTACTATAATCCAAAAATAATAAAAGGCGTTTTACCTATAAATATAGATTTAGAAATGGGAAATAATGAAATTTTGTTAAAAAGTGAAGAGCATCTACCTGTTCCTATATCTCAAAGGGGAGATGTATTGTTTTATAGAGGTGATATATATTTGTTAAGTTTTGAAAGTGGAATATACTATAAAAAACTGTATACGGTACTAGATAAGCTTAAAGAAATAAGATTTACAAATAATGAGGTAAGTGAAGTTCTCACTAATGTAATTCCAAAGTTAAAAAACATATCTAATGAAGTTAGAATAGATAAGAAAATAGAGTTAAATATTTGTGAAAAATTGATAGTAAAGTATTATTTTGACCTAGAAGAAGAAAAAGTAACTTGTGATGTGGTTTTTGAGTATGAAGGTGAAGATGAATGTAAATTTATAATTAAAGACATACAAAAAGAAGAAGAAGCGATATATAGGCTATACACTTATTATTTTGAAAAAGAAAAGAGTAAATATATATTTAAAGGTAATGACAGTCAGTTATATGATTTTTTAAGTTTTGAGATAAATAGGCTAAAAAATATAGGTGAAATTTATTATTCTGATAAATTAAAGTCAAAGAGAATATATACACATAGTTCTATAAAAGTTGGATTAGGTGAAGAAGTAAATCATTATTTAGATTTTAATTTTGAAATTGAAGGTGTAGATAAAAAAGAATATAACAATATAATAAATGCATTTAAAGCTAATAAAAGATTTTATAAGCTTGGAAATGGAAGCTTTATAAATTTAGAAGAAAAAGAAACTAAAGAAACATTTAAATTAATGCAAAGTTTAGGATTCACTAATGACTTAAATAATATGAAAATAAATTCAAATAAGGCATTATATATTGAAAATTTACTTATAGAAAAGAAACTACCTTATATAGAAGGTGTAGAAAAAACTAAAGCTATTGTAGATAAATTTAAAAATCTAGATAATATAAATTATGAAATTCCAAAAGACTTAAATGCAAATCTTAGAGATTATCAATTAGATGGGTTAAATTGGTTTGAAACTATAGAATATTGCGGCTTTGGAGGAATATTAGCAGATGAAATGGGATTGGGTAAGACATTGCAAGCTATATCATTTTTACTATCTAAAAAAGGCAAAAAAGCTTTAGTAATAACTCCTACATCGCTTGTACATAACTGGAAAAATGAGTTTGAAAAATTTGCGCCAAGTATGAATATAGGAATATCTCATGGGATAAAAAAAGAAAGAGAAAAGGTAATAAATAATATAGAAAATTATGATGTTATCTTAACTACTTATGGATCTTTAAAAAATGATTTAGAAAAATATGAATTAATAAACTTTGATTATTGTATTATAGATGAAGCTCAAAACATTAAAAATCCAACTGCTGTAAGTACAGATGCAGTAAAAGCTATAAAAGCTAAAACTAAGTTTGCTCTTACAGGAACACCATTAGAAAATAACCTATTAGAACTTTGGTCTATATTTGATTTTATAATGCCAGGATATTTATACAATGTAACTAAGTTTAATGCAATATTTATTAGAGACGAAAATCAGTTAGAAAATTTAAAAAGAATGATAAAACCATTTATATTAAGACGTACTAAAAAACAAGTTATAAAAGAATTACCTGATAAAATAGAAAAAGAGTTTTTAGTAGAGTTGAACAAAGAACAAAGAAAAATTTATAGTGTCTATGTAGAAGATATAAAACGAAAGTTAGAAGAGAAAAGAGATATAGAAAATAAAATAACTGTGTTTGCTTATTTAACAAAGTTAAGACAACTTTGCTTAGATCCAAGTATCATAGTATCTGACTATAAAGGCAAAAGTGCAAAAATAGAAGCTTGTTTAGATATAATAAAGGACTATGTTAAGATAAATAATAAAATATTAGTGTTTTCACAGTTCACTACGGTACTTCAAAATATAGGTAAAAAACTATCTCAAAACAATATAGAGTACTTATATTTAGATGGACAAACTAAGGCATTAGACAGGATAAACTTAGTGGATGAATTCAATCAAGGTAAGGATAAAAAAGTATTTTTGATTTCATTAAAGGCAGGAGGAACAGGCCTTAACTTAACTTCGGCTAATACTGTAATTCATTTTGACCCTTGGTGGAATCCAGCTGTTGAAAATCAGGCAAGCGACAGAGCTCATAGATATGGTCAAAGGGAAGTAGTAGAAGTGATAAAACTTATATCAAAAGGTACTATTGAAGAAAAAATAGTAAAGTTACAACAACGAAAGAAAGAATTAATAGATGATATAATAGATGGCAATTTATCTGATGGAGTTTCGTTAAAAAATCTATCAGATGAAGAACTATTGAACTTATTTGCATAATATTAAACTATAGATATTGAAAAACACAACAATATAAATATAATTAATTGTAAGAGTTAAAATTGTTAAATACAACAATTAAGCAATTTGATAGTTACTAAAAATAACTAATTGATAGGGGAATTTTATGAGTAAGAGAAAAATTTTAATAATAGAAGATGAAGTAAAACTGGGTAGATTTGTAGAATTAGAATTAAAATACGAGGGATATGAAGTTGATGTACGTCATGATGGAAGAGAAGGACTTAATAGCGCATTGGAAAATAATTATGATCTAATACTACTAGATGTTATGTTACCATCTCTAAATGGCATGGAAGTTTTAAGGAGAATAAGACAAGTTAAAGATGTATTAGTTATAATGCTAACCGCAAAGAGTGATGTTACAGATAAGGTGATGGGACTAGATATTGGAGCTGATGACTATATGACAAAGCCATTTGCTATAGAAGAACTATTAGCGAGAATTAGAGTTTCATTTAAAAGAAAAGGAGACATTAACAAAATAGAAGAAGATTTTAGTATTACAAAAGTTGGAAATCTTTGCATTGACGATAAAAAACATAAGGTTACTTATAATGATGAAGTAATAGAACTTACAAAAAAGGAATTTGACTTGCTAAAATATTTAATGGATAACAAAGGTATCGTGTTGACTAGGGATATGATAGTTAGAAATATTTGGGGATATGATTATATAGGAGATACCAATGTAGTAGATGTGTATATAAGATACATAAGAAGCAAGATAGATAGTAAGTATAAGGTAAATCTTATACACACTGTAAGAGGAGTGGGGTATACGATAAAAGATGAATAAAATAAAAAAATATATAAATTCGATAGAAGAAAAGGTAAGATTTTCAATAAAAGCAAAAATAACTTTAAACTATGTATTTGCTCTTATAATAACTTCTGCATTAAGTACTACAGCTATATATTTTTTATTAAAAGAAATAAAAGTAGATTTAACTCCAAATGCTCATTTAACAGTAATAGTTGTAATATCGATGTTTCAAGTACTTCAATGTATGATTCTTATATTTGTTAGTATGAGGATTTCTAAAAAGGCAATGGCTCAAGTTGATATAATGAGAAAAGAAGTAGAAGAAATTTCGGTTAATAATTTAAATAAAAGGCTAGATATATCAGGAAGTAAAAATGAGTTGAAAGATTTAGCAAAAACTTTTAATTTAATGTTAGAAAATATAGAAAAATCAGTGGAAGTTCAAAACCAATTCGTATCAGATGCATCTCATGAACTTAGGACACCTATCGCTGTTATTCAAGGATATGCAAATCTTATTAGCAGATGGGGAAAAAATGACAAAGAAGTACTAGAAGAATCTATTGATGCTATAAAAGAGGAATCTGAAAGTATGAAAAAATTAATAGAAAGTTTACTTTTTTTATCTAGGGGAGATAAAAATACTCAGGTTATAGAAAAAGAAGATTTTGAATTAGATAAACTAATAGATGAGATAGTAAAAGAAAGTACAATGATAGATGATACCCACACCATAATAAGTAAGAATAATGAAAAAATAACTATAAATGGTGATAAGAGTCTTATAAAAGAAGCTATAAGGATTTTTGTAGATAATAGTATAAAATATACCCCTGAAAATGGAAATATTAAAATAAATACGTTTCTAAAAAATAATGGAGTATATATAGTGGTAGAAGATGACGGAATAGGAATAAGTAAAGATGATTTACCAAAGATGTTTAATAGATTTTATAGATGTGATAAATCAAGAAATAAAAACAGTGGAGGTACTGGTCTTGGGCTGTCCATTGCAAAATATATAATAGAAAAACATAATGGAAAGATTAAAGTATATAGCAAATTAAATGAAGGAACAATTATTTCGTGTGAATTGACTTTTTAATCTAATTTTAATGTTACTCTAATTGTAACCTAAGATTTATTGAATACAATACAAGTATAAAATAAATCAAGGAGGTAGTAAGAAATGAGAGAAATAACAATTGAACAAATAGATAATGTGAGAAATAGAGCAAATGTAGGGTACAAAGAGGCAAAGGAAACTTTAGAAAAGTTTGATGGAGATATAATAGCATCTATACTTTATTTAGAAGATCAAAAAAAATTAAGATCAGATATAAAGATGGTAAATACAACATTTTTTAGTAAATGTAAAGATATAGTGGATAAATTAAATAACATAAGCATAGAAATATATAAAGATGGTAAGACAGCTTTAAAAGTACCTAGTACAGTAGCTATAGTAGCTGCTATTGTAGGATTACCAGTAGTAGTTTTAGGTTTGATTTTAGCAGTATTTACAGGCCATAGAATAAAACTTGAAAATAAAAATGGAAGCTTTAGTGAGATAAATGAAAATATTGATATAGTAACAGACAAAGTAAAAGACTTTAGTAAAAAAATATAGATTAATTAAAAAACAGGATGAGCTAATTATTTTAATTGTGCTCATCCTATTTTTATAAAATCAGATAAAGTATATCTTTTAAAGGTTTTTTATGTATTATTTATGAAAAAATTAGTATATTTGGATAAATGTACATTATAATAATATATAAGATGAATTTTTAAGAAAGTAGATGGGAGGCAATATATGATTTCAAAAGAAATAGCATCAAAAGTATTAGAAAAATGCTTAATTAGCGGTGGGGATTTTGCAGAAATATTTGAAGAGGATACTATAACTAATTCAATAGGATTAATAGATGAAAAAATAGAAAATGCACTTGGTGGCAGAAATTATGGTGTAGGGATAAGAATATTCAAAGATTTAAAAAGCGTATATGCATATACAAATGATAATAGTTTAAACTCATTATTAGATACTGCATATAAGGCAGCATTAGCTTTAGGCAACTTAAAAGAGAATCTAAGTGTTGTTTTAAATGATACTAAGATAATTACAGACATAAACCCTATAAAACTTTATCCAAGCGAAGTAGGATATGATAAAAGAATTGGTATTATGAAGACAGCATATAAAAGTGCAAAAGGATATAGTGAAGACATATCACAAGTTAGCGTATCTTATATGGATAAAGATCAAAATGTATTAATAGCTAATACCGAAGGATTATATGTAGAAGATAGAAGGATAAGAACAAGACTAGGAATAAGTGCAGTAGCATCAAAGGGAAGTGAAAATCAAACTGGATTTGAAGGACCAGGAGGATGCAAAGGATTTGAGATATTTGAAGAACTAGACCCTGAATATTATGGTAAAGAAGCAGCTAGAGTAGCTCATACTATGTTAAATGCTAAAAATTGTCCAGCTGGAAATATGATGGTTGCAATTGATAATGGTTTTGGTGGAGTAATATTCCATGAAGCTTGTGGTCACTCATTAGAAGCTACAGCTGTGGCTAAAGGTAATTCTGTATTTGCAGATAAGCTAGGAAAGCAAATTGCATCAACTAAGGTTACTGCAATAGATGATGGAACTTTAGTTAATCATTGGGGTTCAGCAAATATTGATGATGAAGGAAGTTTAACTCAAAAAAATGTTTTAATAGAAAATGGAATTTTAAAATCATATATGATAGATAAATTAAATGGAAGAAGAATGGGTATGAAAGCTACAGGAAGCTCTCGTAGACAAAGCTATAAATTTGCTCCGACTTCAAGAATGACAAATACATATATTGCAGCAGGAGATGATAAGCCAGAAGATATTATAAAATCAATAGATAATGGATTATATGCAAAAAAAATGGGCGGAGGGTCTGTAAACCCTGTGACTGGAGAGTTCAATTTTGCAGTATCTGAAGGATATTTAGTAAAAAATGGTGAGATAGTTGAACCTGTAAGAGGCGCTAGTTTGATTGGTAAAGGTAGCGATATACTTATGAACATAGATATGGTTGGAAATAACTTAAAGCAAGCTCAAGGAATGTGTGGATCATCATCAGGTAGTATACCAACGAATGTAGGTCAGCCTATGATTAGAGTAAAAGAAATCACTGTTGGTGGAAGATCGGAGGAGTAGAATATGGAATTTAATTCTTTTAAAAAAATGTTATTAAAAAAAGGTCTAGAGTGTGGGTTTGAAGAATGTGAAATATATTATAGTCAAGGTGAAAGTTTAAGTATTGGTGTTTATGAAGGTGAAGTTGAAAAATATAACCTTGAAAAATCTTTTGGATTATCATTTAGGGGAAAAATAAATGGTAAAATGGGATACTCATACACAGAAATTATGGATTTTGAAGCTTTGAATATGTTAATTAAGAATGCTAAAGAAAGTGCATTAAATATTGAAAATAATGATATTCAATTTATATATGAAGGTGATAAACACTACGATGAAGTAAGTTCATACTATGATGAACTTGAAAATTTAGACACAAGTAAAATGATAAATCTTGTACTAGATTTAGAAAAAGAGACAAAAGCATATTGTAAAAAAGTAGTGAACATTAGTGGATGTAAAATATCATATAGTTATTCTAGTTATGGAATTTATAATACTAAAGGATTAGAGCTTACTAATAAAAATAACCTGTTAATGTCATATGTAGTACCTGTAGTAGAAGATGATGGTCAAAAACAAGATGGAGTGGGATATGTTATTGCAAAGAGCTTAGATGAGGTAAACCCAAAAGTTATTGCAAAACAAGGTGTTGAAGAAGCATTATCTAAACTAAACGGAAAAAGCATACCATCAGGTAAATACAAGACTATAATATACAATGAAGCTATGGTATCACTACTTGATACATTCTGTGATATATTTAGTGCAGATTCGGCTCAAAAGGGGCTATCATTATTAAAAGATAAAGAGGGAGAACTAATAGCTTCGCCAGTAGTTACAATAGTTGATAACCCATTACTAGATGATGGCTTAGCATCTACTCCTTTTGATGATGAAGGAGTAGCAACTTTAAAAAAAGAGATAGTATCAAATGGAAAATTAACTACTTTACTTCACAATCTAAAAACAGCTCATAAAGCAAATACTAAGACAACAGGTAATGGATTTAAAGCATCATATGCATCACAAGTAGGGGTAAGTCCAAGTAATTTATATATACAAAAAGGTGAAAGTTCATTTGATGAGTTGTTAAAAACTGTAGGAGAAGGAATAATAATAACTGACCTTGCAGGACTGCACTCAGGAGCTAATCCTATAAGTGGAGATTTCTCATTAGCTGCTAAAGGTTTTTATATTAAAGATGGGGTTAAAACTTTCCCTATAGAACAGATAACTGTAGCTGGAAACTATTTTGATTTATTAAAAGAAATTGAAGTTGTAGGAGATGATTTAAAATTCCCTATGAGCAATGTAGGTTCGCCATCACTTATAATTAAAGAAATATCAGTAGCAGGTAAATAAAAAATGATTGAATTATTAGTAAAATTGAAATACTATCTAAAATAGAAGTAAATAATTTAAAATATAGAGGAGGGTTAAAGAAATGAAAATTTGTTTTATAAATCAAATGATAAAGATTAGACAAATATCTTTTAATATTTCAGCAAAAAAAGCTGTTAATTGGATAAGTGCGTCTAAAATTAAATATTTGAATTTATAAAGCAAGTATAATACTTTAACCAAATATAAAGTTTATTAAAATTTTATCTGGATAAGGTTTCTTATTCAGATTTTTAAAAAGTCTGAGCATATATTTTGCTCAGGCTTTTTTTACGTAAAATAAAAGGAGGAATAGTTGATGATAGAGCTAGAGTTAAAAAATATAAAAAAATATTTTGGAGCAAATTTAATATTAAATGATATAAGTTTTTCAGTTGAAAAGGGAGAAAAAGTAGCTATAGTTGGAAGAAATGGATGTGGAAAAAGTACTATTTTTAATATTATAACTAATGAAGAAAATTATGATGATGGGGATTTATTAATAAGAAAGGGTAGTAAAATAGGATACTTGAAACAAATAAATTCATTTAATAATTGTACAGTAATAAATGTATTAAACAGTGCATTTAAAGATTTAGTAAAAATAGAGGAATCATTAAAAAAATTAGAAAATAGTATGTATGATAATCAAACTCTAGATAAAACATTAAGTCAGTATGCATCATTACAAGAAAAATATGAAATTTTAGGTGGATATGAAAAGGATACTAGAATAAATAAAGTATGCGAAGGCTTAAATATTAAAAACGAAATGAGAGAAAAGGAATTTAACTGTTTAAGTGGTGGGGAAAAAACAACTGTAATGTTAGCCAAAATACTTATAGAAAATCCAAATATATTGTTATTAGATGAGCCAAGTAATCATTTAGATATGAAATCAATAGATTGGTTAGAAGGCTATTTAAAAGAATATAAAGGTAGTGTAATCATAATATCGCATGATAGATATTTTTTAGATAGAACAGTTAATAAAATTATAGAAATTGAAAATTTAAATAGTAAAACTTATTATGGTAATTTTTCAAAGTATATAAATGAAAAAGAAGAAGATTTAAAGCTGCTATTACACGAATATAATGAACAGCAAAAAGAAATAAATAAAATGGAAGAATCTATAAAAAGATTAAAGGTATTTTCAAGAAATGGAGAAAATGAAAAATTTATAAAAAGAGCAAATAGTATGCAAAAAAGATTAGATAAAATAGAGAAAATAGATATATCAGCTACTAAGTCAAAACAAATTAATTTAGATATAAACAATTGTGATAGAGGGTGTAGCGATATAGTAATAATGAAAGATGTAAGTAAGAGTGTTTTAGATAAAAAACTTTTTAAAAATGCTAACTTTAATTTAAGATATGGAGAAAAATTAGCACTTATAGGTAAAAATGGATCTGGAAAATCTACATTAATAGATATAATAATTGGAAAACAAACCATTGATAGTGGTTATTTGAAGATTGCAAGTAATAAAAGCTTAGGATATTTACCTCAAAATATTGAATTTGAAGATGATAAAATTAGTGTTATAGATTGGTTTAGAGAAAATTGTGAAATATCAGATGCAAATATAAGACAGTATTTAGCGAAATTTATGTTTACTAAAGAAAGTGTATTTAAGAAAGTAGGATCTTTATCAGGTGGAGAAAAGACAAGATTAACTGTTAGCAAAATGCTTTATAATAAAGTTAATTTATTAATATTAGATGAACCTACAAATCATTTAGATATAAGTTCTATAGAAGTTTTAGAAAAGGCTATTTTAGATTTTAAAGGAACTGTACTCTTTGTATCTCATGATAGATATTTTATAAATAAAATTGCAGATAAAGTTGTAGAACTTGATAAC
>CAMTIM010000019.1 GCA_947072565.1 uncultured Peptostreptococcaceae bacterium
GTATTGTATATGTGAAGTATATTTAAGTGAAAACTGTGACTTAATAGGAAGTAGTATAAGGGATAGTAATTTATTGAATATAGAAATTAAAGTACTTAGTATAGACCGAGGTCATGAACTTATAAATTTTCCTATGCCAGACTATATTTTTAGAGATAATGATAAGCTAACGGTATACGGAAATCTGCATAATATAAAACATAAATTTCATTAGTAAAAAACATTATATTTTATAATTTATGTTTGTAGATATTTTTGAGATGAAAATTATATACGATGTGATTTAAAATGCGAAATATATCTGTAAATAAAGAATCATATTTAGAGATACTTCGCATTTTAAAGTTTTTATATAAACATAAAAATGATTAAAAGAATTGCAAACGGTAATATAAATAGTAACTTGCCAGCAGTAGTACCAATATTAACCGTCCAACCAACTCCAAATCTTTTTTCAACAAACAATGAGGGGTCATTATTATTATTATAGATACAACCGAAAATCCATACACAATCTTCATCATCCACAGAATAAACTGCATCTTTACTTTTGCTAGGAGATTTATAATATAAATAAGTTTGATAAATAGCAGCTAATATAATAACAATAGTACAGGGCCATAGAATTATTGGGTTTACATCACTAGCATTGTACATAGAAATTAATATATGTATAAACATTACCTGGCACCCTACTATTAAAATTAAAAAAGTAAATCCAAGCATATTTAAATAATGTAAATGAGATTTTTTACTTTTGTTAATATCATCAACAGAAAGTTTAGCTCTACTTTTTAGTGAACCAACGGAAGATATATATATAATACACCCTAGTCCGACCATCATAAGAACTTGAGATAAAATGCTTATGAAAGTCTTATCATTAAAAGCATCTGCTTTACCACTAATTCCCCAATGAGTAGGAATAATATCTGGGATAGAATTATATTGGCTTATAACATAAGCACCAATTAAAACTACTACTATAGTAGGAATCATAAACCAAATAGAAAATTTCTTTATAATTCTATTTTTTTCATTCATAAATTCTGTATCAAATACAACATTAGTTTTTTCTATATTCAAATCAGAAATGTTTAAGGCTAATTCATTTTTTAAAGCTTTTACATTGTTGTGAATATATACATATATATAAAATTGATATAGACAAAACCCTAGTATAGGTAAAATAGATGCAACTATATAAGAATTAAATATATAAATTAAAACTAAAGTAATTAGAGCAAAAACTATAAATCCAAGTGTAATCAAAAGCTTAAAGCGCTTATCTAAAACTTTAAATTCATATTTATTAAAATAATTATTATTTAAACTAATCCCATAAAAATGTCTTTCACCACTTAAATTTTGAGTGAAATAAATCATCAAATAAACTAAAAATAAAATTGGTAAATTGATAAGTAAAGCAACTGTATTATTCATAATCTTTCACCTCGTATTTATTAAATAATTTATTACTGTAGTCTATAAAATCTTCACGAGACATACCAGTAAGGTAACTTTGTGCTACTAAAATGTCTAACATAGACTTTATTTTATCATCTGACAATTTGTTATTAGGTAATGGCAAATTATTTACAATCCCACCTTTTCTTCTATCAATGTTTATATAACCTTCATCTTTAAGTAAATTATAAGACTTATTAACAGTATGAAGATTAACACCAATTTCTTGTGCCATATTTCGAACAGAAGGCAAAGATTCATTGATTTTCAAATCACCATTTGCAATAGATTTAATAATTTCTTCTCTGATTTGTGTATATATAGGTATATCACTATTAAAGTCCAAATTTAAAATCATATAAAACACCTCCAAACATAAAATTAATTTTTGTTATATATATAATATAACAGATAATATGAATATTACAACTGTTTTTTATACAATAAAAAACTAGGATTATTTAATCCTAGTTAAATATATAGCTATTTATTTTTAGTAAATACAAAATTTTTATATTTGTTAAAAAACCCTGTATCATTATTTTTATCTTTAATATTAATTTCATTGTCATCTAAAATTCTCATTTGGTAACAGTACATAGCATATTCACCAAGCTTATCAACTAACTTATTATTAACATAAGCACCTACAAAAGCACCGATACCTGGAACTAATTGAAGTAATTTAGCTAAATCAATGTAGTCTCTATATTCTTGTTGAAATTCTTTCCAATCAAAATCATTTATATCATTGGATAAAGTATTTTTATAACTATCCCAAATTTCCATTTTATTAAATACCTTATTAGCATGTTCCTGACTTGAGAAAGCAAGTTGAAATATATTTAATATATAGATTCTTTCTCGATAATCATTAATATCAAAGCCGTAAATACTAGCAAGCTCATAAAGAAGCTTTATTTTTATACTAAGTAAAAGAGGTAAATCAGTAAAACCAATAAGTAGACCGCCAGCACCTGTACCAGCACCTTCAATCATAGCAGTATTTTTATAGTTTTTTATTTTTTCTAAAGCTAAAAGATCTCTTGACTCTAAAGAAAGGTTATACATAGGTTGTTTAGTAATATATTTAGATCCAAATAAAACTATTTTTGTCATATTTTTAATAGCAGAAGTAAGTATATTATGATAATTATCTGGTAACATATTGTTGAATTTATTTTGAGTTGCTTTTGAGGCTTTATTAATAATAGAAGGTTTTTTTCTCATTTTAGATTTCCAATTTTGCAATTCTTGTAACTTTGTATAATCATAATAATTCATATTTATCACCTATTTTAAATTTTTTATAGTACTATAATACTATTTAGATCATGATAAGTAAAGCTGCAAAATAGAGTATAATAGAGTAGTTATATATTAGAAATATATTATTTTTAAAAAAATAATTGACAAAGAAGATTGAGCACTGTATTATATAAATAAATCAAAAATAAATGCGATGAAAAGGAAAGTAATTTTAAAAATACTTATACAGAGAGTTCTTATTGGTGAGAGAGAGCAAAGGATATTAAAATGAAAATGGCCTTGGAGCGGTGTACCGAGATCTTTTAGATTTAGGCTACAACGGGTTCACCCGTTACAGTGATAAAGTATAACCAAAATTTTGGCGTACTTGATGAGGTTTGTATTGCGAAGTACAAACAAATTAGGATGGTAACACGAAGTGTCAACTCTCGTTCCTAGGATTAAGTTCTTAGGGTCGAGAGTTTTTTTATGTTTAATAAAGCAGTTTAGCTACGCGCGGGCTAGATTCTTTATAAATATAATTAAGAAACTTAGAAATAAAATTGAAATTTATCAAAAATAACATAAATCAAAAATATGATTATGAAAAGGAGATATAAAAATGAAAAATGAAATCAAAAAAGGAAATCCATTTGCTTTATTGCCATTAGGTGTATTTTTAGTATTGTTTGTAGGCAGTGGAATTATAACTGGGGATTTTTATAAAATGCCATCAATAGTAGCGTTTTTAATAGCAGGAGGTGTGGCATTATTATTTAATAGAAAAGTAAATTTAGAAGAAAAGATGAATGTATTTTGTAAAGGTGCAGGAGATACTAATATTATCTTAATGGTTATAATATTTTTATTAGCAGGAGCTTTTTCAAATGTAGCTAAAACAATGGGAGGAGTAGACTCAACAGTAAACTTAAGTCTATCAATACTTCCATCGAATCTTTTAGTACCAGGTTTGTTTATTATAGCATGTTTTATATCAGTTTCTATGGGAACGTCAGTTGGTACAATTGCAGCACTTGCTCCTATAGGGCTTGGGATTGCACAAAAGACTGGTATTCCAGTATCATTAGTAATAGGTGCAGTTGTAGGTGGTGCAATGTTTGGAGATAATTTATCTATGATATCAGATACAACAATAGCAGCTGTAAGAACTCAAGGATGTGAGTTGAAAGATAAGTTTAAAGTTAACTTTTTAATAGTTTTACCAGCAGCTATAATAACTGTAATATTATTAGTAGTAATAACGTCAGGATATAAAGCAATACCTAATCAGAGCTATGAGTATGAACTAATAAAAGTTTTGCCATATATATTAGTTTTAGTAGGTGCTCTATGTGGAGTAAATGTATTTGCATTACTTGGAAGTGGTGTTTTATTTGCAGGAATAATAGGAATTTCAACAAAATCATTTGATTTATTAGGATTTATAGAAGCTGTATCTGTTGGAATCGGAGGGATGTATGAATTAAGCCTTCTATCTATAGTTGTTGGAGGCGTTGTAGGGCTTATAAAGTTTAATGGAGGCATAGATTATGTACTTTATTTTATAACTAGTAAGATAAATAGTAAAAAGGGAGCAGAATTTGGAATAGCAGCATTAGTTAGTGTTATAGATTTATGTACAGCTAATAATACAGTAGCAATAGTGGCAGCTGGACCTTTAGCAAAAGATATAGCTACAAAATATGACATAGACCCAAGAAAAACAGCTAGTATATTAGATATATTTTCATCTTGTTGGCAAGGTGTAATACCTTATGGGGCACAACTTTTAACAGCAGCAGGAGTAGCCGGAATATCTCCGGTTGAAATATTACCATACCTTTACTATCCTGGTTTAATGTTTATATGTGGTATTTTATCAATAGCTTTTTCGAAAACTGTAATTGAAAAAGTTAAGTCACATAATGTAGCTTAATATACTTTAAGGATAAAAAAGACCGGTTTATAAACCGGCCTTTTTTTATTTTTAAAGTTAAATTTTAGTAATTTTAAAATATATAAAACATAACGCTAAGCATTGCCTTATAACGCTGCCTTATGTATTTTAACATTATTATATTATTAATTAGGAATAAAATCAATAATAATCAATAAAAAACAATAAAAATAAATATAAAATCGAATTAAAACAATAATAAATAATAATACTGTTACAGTTGATTAATTATATGATAATATCTAATAATAATAATAATTTACTTTATGTAATATGAATAAAGGCCAATTGCAATATAAGGAGGGTGTTATGTTTGTTGAAGAAAGGCATGAAAGAATAATTTTAAAAATAAATCAATACGGCAAAGTAAGAGTTAAGACTTTAAGTGAGGAATTTAATGTAACGGAAGATTGCATACGAAAAGATTTAACTTCTCTTGAAAAAAGAGGTTTATTAAAACGTACATATGGAGGAGCTGTTCTAATTAGACAAAATGTTCATAATGTACATATAGATTATAGAAAAAGTGTAGATTTAGAAGAAAAGAAAAAAATAGCTGAAAATGCAGAGCCACTTATAAAAGATAATTATACAGTTTTTTTAGGAATATCAACTATAAACATTGAACTAGCAAAGGTGATTTTAAAAAAGAATTTATCTATAACTGTAGTTACAAATATGATAGAGATTATGCAAATATTTGCAACTGATTGTAATATAAAATTAATATTTATTGGAGGTACATTTAGTAAATGTAACGATGGATTTATAGGATCATTTTCCATAGATTTAATAAATCGATTTAAATTTGATATCGCATTTTTAGGGGTAGTTGGTATAGATGTATATGAGAATAGTGTATCCACATGTGGAGTAGAAGATGGTATTACTAAAATGACTGTATTAAAGTCGAGTAAAAGCTGTTATATATTGAATGAAATTAATAAATTTAACAGAGATGGGAATTATAAATTTTCAGAAATAGGAGATTTTACAGGTATAGTTACAAGTGAAATTTCTGATAGTAATATAGTGAATAAATTAAGAGAATATGACTTAGAATTAATTATATCTAAGTAATAAAATAAACACGCGTAATTAAAATTAAACAAGGACCATATTAGAGACGCTATAAATATGGTCTTTATCTTTGTTTAAATTATAAAATTTATACTTTTGTAGAGTACTGTATAAGAATAACATTTATATTTGTATTGTCTCTTCTATCTGATTAAACTTAGAAAAAGAAGAGTTATATTAGTTACTTTTAAATTATATACTTAAGTATATAATAAATGAAAGAAGTGGTGATATGAATTATTTAAGTTACTTAAACATAAAACATTTTAAAGGAATAGAAAATTTAGAACTAAAAGATTTATCAAATATAAATATAATAGTAGGAAATAACAACAGTGGAAAAACATCATTGTTAGAAGCAATATCATTACTTCAAAGCCAAGATAGTATGAAAACTATGCTAAAGCATATAGCAAGAAGAGATACTACCTACCCAACAAGATTTGAATTGTTTTTAGAAATATTTCCAAAGGAACAAGAGGTTTCGAAGAGTATACAAATAAACTCAACTATTAATGGATTAAATAGGCAATTAAAAATAGATGGAAAATTAGACAAAGAAATATTTAAAGGTAATTTAAGTATAAAATTAGATGACAAAAAAATAATAAAAAAAGATATGATTTTTAAACAAAGTCAAGTTATTAGAGAAAGTAGTAGTTATGATATTATAAAAATTATATATATAACTCCATATGAT
>CAMTIM010000020.1 GCA_947072565.1 uncultured Peptostreptococcaceae bacterium
TATTTTAATAGCAAAAGATAAAATAATAGTTTCAACAACTAAGGGTATTAATGTTTACAATGAAAAAAAGGATGAGTTTGAAAAAATAGAAAATATTAATATTAAAAATGAACACATATACTCTATGACACAGGACAGTGAAGACAATATATGGATATCTACAACCTATGGATTAACTAAAGTATCTAAAGATTTTAAATTTATTAAAGAATTTAGCAATGAAAAACAATTAAACGTAAACACTCCGATTAGTAAAATTTATTATGATAAAAAGGGATATATATGGGGTGGAACTACTGGTTCTGGACTTTTTAAACTTGATATTAAAAACAATAATGTAAAAAACTTTACAAAAAACAATGATGATAAAAATGCATTACAATGCAATTATATAAATGATATTTTAAAAGATAAAAATGGGTATTTATGGTTATGTACAGATGATGGGATAGCAAGATATGATGAACCAAATGATAATTTTAAAACCTATAGAAATAAAACTTACGATAAGCATAGTTTAGTAAATGATAACACATTAAGCATATTAGAAGATAACAGTGGTCGTATATGGATTGGTACATATTTTGGTATTAGTGTTTTTAACTATGATAATAATATAAAATCATATAGCCACGATATATTAGATGATAATACAATAAGTGGAAATTCAATACAAAGTATTTATGAAGATAGCGAGGGGCTATTATGGGTGTCTACAGATAAAAAAGGAGTAGATATTATAAATAGAAATAAAGATATAATAAAACATATTACTCCAAAAGAAGTATCTTTTTTTAATGATAACAATGTTAATTATATAACGGGAAGTGGAGATACCATTTATTTAGCAACACAAAGAGGTCTTTTAATAATTGATAAAAAATTGCAATCATTAAAGATATATACAAAAGATGATGGGTTATATAATAGTTTTATTACCACTTTACTTTTAGATAGTAAGGGTTATTTATGGATTGCCACAATTGATGGAATAAATATATTAAACACTAAAAATAATACAATACTTGATATGAAAAAGAAATATATACCCAATAAGGTAGATAATAAAATTATAGGATCTATATTTGAAGATAGTGAAGGTGATTTTTACATAGGGTATATAGGAAATGGTGGATTGGTTAAGTTAGATGTTAGTGAAAATAGCTATAAATCTTATATGCACGATAAGAATAATAAAGATAGTATAAGTTGTAATTCAATATTTAGTATAAATGAAGATAATGATAAAAATTTATGGATTGGTACTAATACAGGTTTAAATAAATTTAATAAAAAAAGTGAAAAATTTGTTATATATAATTCTAGTTCAGGGTTACCTAATGAGACTATATATGGAGTATTAATAGATAATAAAAATAATGTATGGCTTAGTAGCAATAATGGAATTTCAAATTTGGATAATAAAAATAATAAGCTTAAAAATCTTAGCATATTAGATGGGCTCCAAGGTAATGAGTTTAATCAAAATGCTTATTATAAAAATGATAAAGGTGAATTTTTCTTTGGAGGTATAAATGGATTAAATATATTTAACCCTAATGAAATAAAATATAATAAACCAAAATCAAATTTAATTATAGAATCATTTACTATAAATGATAAAAAATATAAAACTATAGATAAGATGAATTTTAAACATACACAAAATGACATAGATATAAATTTCTACTTGCCAAGCTATAAAAATATTAATCAAGTAAAATACTATTATAAATTAGACGGTCCAAATTATAATAAAGAATGGAACAGTATGAATGAAACAAAACTTATATATAGTAATTTAGAACCTGGAAATTACACTTTTAAATTAAAAGCTAAAGATTACGATGGAGTAACTAGCAATGAAATAAAAGCTGAATTTTCTATAAAACCACCTTTGTATAAAAGTAATATAGCTATATTTATTTATACATTAGCAATTTTGGGATTAATATATAGACATAAAAATAAAGTTAAGGCTTTGGATAAATTAGTTACTAAAAAAACTAATATGCTCAAAAAAGAGATAGATTATAATGCTGAACTTTTAAAAAAATCTATTGAATTAGAAAAAAATAAAAGTAATTATTTTGTAAACTTATCTCATGAACTAAGAACACCTCTTAATGTTATAAATGCAACTATTCAGTTAGCTGATGATAGTAGCAAGCGAAATGTAGAATTAGGCATGGATAAAGTAGAATATCATATGAATGTGATTAATAAAAATTGTAGTCAGTTATTATCTTTAATTGATAATATAATTGATAGCAGCAAGTTTCAACATGATAATTCTTCAACTGTTGAAACTAATGAGATAGTTTCAACAGTTGAAGAAGTATCACTTAGCTTAAAAGATTATGTGGAAAGTAAAGATATATTATTTATAATAGATACAGATATAGAAGAAAAATTTATAAAATGTGATAAGCGTGAAATTGAAAGATGTATAATAAACCTTATTGGAAATGCTAGAAAATTCACACCTGTTGGAGGCTGTATCAAGGTGGATATAAAAGACTTGGGTGATAAAGTTGAAATTAGTATTAGTGATAGTGGAATAGGAATTGATGAAAAATATTTAGAAACTATATTTAATAAATTTAGTCAAGTTTTAGATATGAAAAAAGAAGCTTTAAAAGGTGGAAGTGGATTGGGGCTTACAATTACTAAGCAAATTATAGACAAGCATAATGGAACTATACATGTTGAGAGTGAATTAGGAAAAGGAAGTAAATTCATAATAAGATTACCTATAAATTAAAGACAAAGGCTATCAATTTAATTTGATAGCTTTTATTAACTATACTAAGCTGAGGAGTATATACAAATGAAGGAGATGAAAACATCAATAAGTACTATATTTGTTATAATTATTGCGTTAATAATTAAGTGTGACGTTGTATTAGCTAATGAAAAAATTAATTTTGATAGTTTGACTGTTGAAGATGGTTTATCTCAAGGAACTGTAACTTCTATAATAACAGATATTAAAAATAATGTATGGATTGGAACTGATGATGGATTAAATAGATATAATGGATATGATTTTAAGATATACAAACATGACGAAAAAAATAAAAATAGCTTACCTAGCAATTCAATAAGGCAGATCAAAGAAGATAATGATTCTAACTTATGGATACTTACAAACTATGGAATAAGTAAGATGAATATAGAAACTGAAATTATAACAACTTATGAAGATCTTGATTTGCATGATAACCTTAATGAAATTGATATTAATGATATGTTAATTACAAAAAATGGTGATGTTTTGTTAGCTACTTCTAAAGGTATTAAAGGTTATGATAAAAAACAAAGAAAATTTAAAAATATTTTATATGGAGAATCAAATAATAAAGAAGAATATATATACTCATTACAAGAAGATGATAAAGGGAATATTTGGGCATCTACACAAAGCGGTATAAATAAAATATCTAAAAATAATAAAAAAATAGATTGCTTTTTTAATTATAAAGATTTAGATATTAAAGATGTAGTTCATCAAATTTATTATGATAAAGATGGTTACATATGGTGCGCTACTTATAATTCTGGATTAATAAAAATTGATAAAGATAACAATATAAAAAAATATAAATTAGATGCCAATGAAAAATCTTTACCAAGCAATTTTATAACATCTATACTAAGAGATGATTGTGGTATTTTATGGATAGGTACAAACAATGGATTAGCTAAATACGATGAAAAACGTGATAATTTTAAAGTATACAAAAGTAAGTCTCATGATAAAAATAGTTTATTAGATGATGAAATATTAACTATTGTAAAAGGTTATAGTAAATCAATATGGGTTGGTACATATTCAGGAATAAGTTTGTTTCATCCTGAGGATAAATTTTATAATTATAGCCATGATATTTTAGATAATAATTCAATAAGTAGCAATAAAATAAAAAGTGTTTATGAAGATGACTATGGATTTATATGGGTAGCTACTAATAAAAAATATATAGATATAATAGATAAAAAAAATAATTGTACATATCATATAAATAAATTTAATGATATAACGTTAACAGATAGAAGTGTTAACTATATTACAGGTAAAGGATCATTAATATATATTGGGACTGTAGATGGTCTAATTGAGGTTAATCTTAAAACTAATAAAACAAAAATATACACACAAGAAAGTGGACTTTTGAGTAACAATAGTACTAATTTATTTTTAGATAGTGAAGGTTATCTATGGATTTCAAGTGAAAAGGGAATAAATATTTTAAACAGCAAAGATAAAACTATAATCAATTTAGCAGATTTTATAGATAAAAATATACTCAATGATAAAAATGTAGCATCAATGTTTGAAGATAGTAAGGGCAATTATTATATAGGTTATTCTACTTATGGAGGATTAGTAAAAATAAATCCCAATAAAAATAAAGTTAAAGTCTATAAGCATGATAACAAGAATAAAAATAGTATTAGTTCATCTTCAATAAGTAGTATAGATGAAGATGGAAATGGATATTTATGGATAGGAACTAAAAATGGCCTAAATAAGATAGATAAATTTAGTGGGAAATTTACAAAATATGATTCAAAACAAGGCCTAATTAACAATGATATAGATAGTGTGTTGATAGATGCAAATAATCAGCCATGGGTTAAAAGTGATAATGGTATATCAATCTTAAATACAAAAAAAGGAACTTTTAATAATATAAATTATTTTGATTTATTAGAAAGTAATGAATTTAGTAAACATGCACAGTATATAAATAAAAAAGGTGAATTTTTAATAGGCGGAGAAAATGGGTTAAATGTTTTTAACACAAATGAATTAAACATAACTCCTTTAAAAAAAGAA
Source organism: uncultured Peptostreptococcaceae bacterium (assembly GCA_947072565.1). Classification (GTDB taxonomy): domain Bacteria; phylum Bacillota; class Clostridia; order Peptostreptococcales; family Peptostreptococcaceae; genus Romboutsia_D. The sequence continues at coordinate 4,844 of CAMTIM010000020.1, forward strand.
ATAATTTTTGATTATTTTAAAGTAAATGGAAAAGAATACAAGAATATAGAAAATATGAATTTAAAATATAATCAAAATAATATAGAGTTAAATTTTTATTTACCTTCTTACAAAAATAAAGGAACAAGTGTTTATAAATATAAACTAGAAGGCGAAAATAAAAATGAGAAATGGGATATAACCAATGATACCAAAGTTTCTTATAGTAATTTAGAACCAGGCAATTATACTTTTAAAGTTATGTCTAATAGTTACAATGGAGTGGTAAATAATGAAAGTAGTGTTAAATTTAAAATAAGTCCACCCGTGTGGGAAAGTAGTATAGCAAAAGTTATATATATATTAATAATAGGATCTATAGTTTATATCAATATTAAAAAAATTAAAAAACTAAATATTTTAGTTGAAAAAAGGAAAAAAGAATTACAAAGTGAAAGAGAAGTAAATGAAGTTTTATTAAAAAATATTATAGATTTAGAGCAAAACAAAAATAAATGCTTTGTAAATTTATCTTATGAACTTAGAACGCCTATTGCGCTAATAAATGCTACAGTACAACTAGTAAACAAAATAAATAAAATGCAAAATGGAATAAGTAAAGAAAATTTAAATTATCATATTGGAATTATTAATAAAAATAGTAAGAAACTTTTAGGAACTATAAATAATATAATAGATAGTACAAAGCTTGAAAATAATAGTTACGTAATTAAATTAGAAGAAAATGATATAGTTTTTATAGTAGAAGAAGCTGCATTAAGTCTTAGAGAACATATCGAAAGTAAAGATATTGAACTTATAATTGATACAGATGTAGAAGAAAAAATTATAAATTATGATGAAACTGAAATAGAAAGGTGCATATTAAATATTGTTGATAATGCTTGTAAATTTACGCCTAATGGTGGTTATATTAAAGTAGATATAAAGGATTTAAATGATAAAGTTGAAATTAGTATTAGTGATAATGGTATAGGCATAGATAAGGACTATAAAGACAATATATTTGATAGATTTAATCAAGTTTTAGATATGAAAAAAGAAGCTCTAAAAGGTGGAAGTGGTCTAGGACTAACCATAACTAAACAGATAATACAAAAACATAATGGTAGCATTCATTTAGAAAGTGAAGAAGGAAAAGGGAGCAAATTTATAATTATACTTCCTACAAATATAGATTAAATAGTTTGTATTCACGTAAAATAGACATTAAAAACATAATTTAATGTCTACTTTGCGTGAATATAATAATTAAAATTCTATTCACTAGGAACCGTTAGATATTCTCCTGATTGTACTTGATACTCATCAGATATAACTTGTGGATTTTCCTTATAAACAACTTCTCTAAAGCTTTCTATATCATCAATATTGGCGTTATAGCTTTTTATAATATCATCTATAGTCTCCCCTGATGACACTAAATGTTTTACAAAATATCTATTTTCCATAACTTTGGTGTAAGATTTTTCATAAGATATTTTTGATAATTTAGAAAAAAATGGAACATTTTTAACTAAATAATTTTTAGAATCATCCAAGCAAGTTATATAATTATAAAATCCATCTTTAAAAACTTCAGAGACTGATTTATCATCTTGTACAGATGGAGCTATAAATGATAAGACTATAAGCAACACTATTAAGAATTTCAAAATAAAACACCTCCTAATTAGGATTATTAATAAATTTCAAAATATTAAACAATATTAATCAAAATCAGTAACAAAATAAGATATTTAAACCTATAATATAAAAGGAAAAATAAATAATTATTGACTTAAATTTTATAAGTTGGTATAATTTTATTAAATAATCGAAATAATATAAAAATAAAGACAGTGAAGAGAATAGTAGGTATAAAAGGTAGTTTTAGCGAGTTGAGGATGGTGAAAGCTCAATACGAAATTTATATTGAATAACATCTTGGAGTTTCTAACCGAAATCTATTAAGAGTGTAGGCTTAGACGGCAAGTCCCGTTACAGACTATAAGCAATAAGCTTAACTAAGAGGCCAATTTTGGCAACTAGGGTGGTACCGCGATAGCAATAGTCTTTCGTCCCTTTTCACAGGGATGAAGGGCTTTTTTTAATTGAAATAAATAATATATAAAATAAATAGGGAGGAATAAAAATGCAAAAACAATTTATAACAGTAAAAGAATTATATAGAAGTAAAGAAGAATACATAGGAAAAAAGGTAGCGGTTGCTGGATGGATAAGAACATCTAGAGCATCTAAAAACTTTGGGTTCGTAGAATTAAATGATGGAAGTTTCTTTAAAAATATGCAAATAGTATTAAGTGAAGAAAACTTAGAAAACTTCAAGGAAATAACAAAGCTTCCAATAAGTTCATCAATAATAGTAGAAGGTGAATTAGTTTCTACAGAAGGTGCTAAGCAACCTGTTGAAATACATGCAACTAATATAGTAGTAGAGGGTGAATCAGATAGTTCATACCCACTACAAAAGAAAAGACATACTCTAGAATACTTAAGAACAATAGCTCACTTAAGACCAAGAAGTAATACTTTCTCAGCAGTATTTAGAGTAAGAAGTTTAGCAGCATTTGCTATACACAAGTTCTTCCAAGAAAGAAACTTCGTATATGCTCATTCTCCAATCATAACAGGAAGTGACTGTGAAGGTGCTGGAGAAATGTTTAGAATAACTACTATGGATTTAGCAGATATTCCTAAAAATGAAGAAGGAAAAATAGATTACTCTAAAGATTTCTTTGGAAAAGAAGCTAACTTAACAGTTAGTGGACAATTAAACGCAGAAATAATGGCTCTTGCATTTAGAAATGTTTATACATTTGGACCAACTTTCAGAGCTGAAAATTCATTCACACAAAGACATGCATCAGAGTTTTGGATGATAGAGCCAGAAATATGTTTTGCTGACTTAGAAGACAACATGGAATTAGCTGAAGATATGATAAAATACGTTATAAACTACGTAATGGAAAATGCTCCAGAAGAAATGGAATTCTTTAATAGTTTCGTAGATAAAGGATTATTAGAAAGATTAAACAATGTAGTAAGTTCTGAATTCACAAGACTTCCATATACTAAAGCAGTTGAAATGTTAATAGAAAGTGGACACAAGTTTGAATATCCAGTTAAATGGGGAGACGATCTTCAAACAGAGCATGAAAGATATTTAACAGAAGAAATATTTAAAGCTCCAGTATTTGTTACTGATTATCCAAAAGATATAAAAGCATTTTATATGAGAATGAACGAAGATGGAAAAACTGTTAGAGCTATGGACTTATTAGTTCCAGGAGTTGGAGAAATCGTTGGAGGTTCTCAAAGAGAAGAAAGAGAAGATAAATTATTAGAAAGAATAGCAGAAATGGGATTAAACAAAGAAGATTACTGGTGGTACTTAGAACTTAGAAAGTTCGGAACAGCTACTCACTCAGGATTTGGTTTAGGATTTGAAAGAATCATAATGTATATGACAGGAATGTCAAACATTAGAGACGTAATACCATTCCCAAGAACTCCAAAGAACGCAGAATTCTAAGAAAATTTAAAGATATGAAAAATACAGTGAGAAAATTCTTGCTGTATTTTTTTTGATATTATTTTAATATAGGAAAAAGAAAATTACAGTAATGGGAAGCTTCATAGTAGATTTGATGGCAAGAACACCACACTTACCAATGCCAGGAGAAACAGTAAAAGGATTATCATTTAAGATGGGTCCAGGGGGGAAAGGATCAAATCAAGCAATTGCAGCTAAAAGAGCTAATGCTGATATTACTTTTATATCAAAAGTAGGAAGTGATGAGTTTGGAGATATGGCTCTTAGTACTTTTAAAAATGAAGGGCTAGACACTAAGTATATATTTAAGGATGAAAACCTAGAAACAGGAACAGCACCATCTATGCCAACTAGAGAAGAAATTGATGAATTAATGAAGAAATAGATTATGATTTTATATAACAATAACTTGTAGTATACTATTAGATAAGGATAAACTAAAAACATAATTAAAGGATGTGTTTATATGAATGTACAAAAATATGACTCTGAAAAACCAATGTTAGTTAACTCAATAGTATGCGCTATAGACATATTAGGATTTTCACAAATGATATCACAGTCATGTAAAATTGGAGATGGCAATAGATTACTAAGGGAGATTAACTACCTTATAAATAAAAATAAAAAATGTATAATGCCAAATAAATATAGTCATGGGAAAATAAAAATATTTACAGATAATATGGTAGTTGCATACCCTATAAAAGGAGATGCCGAACAAGAATTAGAGGAAATTCTAGATAATGTATCAGAATATCAATTTAATTTAGCACTAGAAGGATTATTTGTAAGAGGTGGAATCAGTATAGGTGATTTTTACATAAATGAAGATATAGTATTTGGATCTGCTTTACTTGAAGCTCATCATATTGAAAGTGAGATAGCTTGTTATCCTAGGATTATAATGGATCAAAATACAATAACTACTCTTCAAAAACATATAAATTATTATGATGTAGCACCGCAAACTACAAAAGTATTAATTGATAGTGATGGGCAATGGTTTTTAAATTATTTAAATACAATATTTAAATATTATATACAATGTAATAATGAATATGAATTCGAAAGAATTCAACATGAACTTTTATTTAGACATAAAAATAAAATAGAAGAATTGTTATTTCTTTATAAAGAGGATATAAGAGTATGGGATAAATATGTTTGGAGTGCTAATTATCATAATTATTTCTGTGATTTATATTTCCCTCATGTAAAAGAACTACAAATTTCTAAAAAATCATTATTATCTTGGCCTAGAGAAATTAAATCAGGAGATTTATAAAAAAATAAATAATAATAATTATTAAAAAAATGTTTCATATGTACTCTTTCTGGATAAATATAGAATATACTACAAAAGTAGTTTAATAAATAGAAAAATCAGGAGGATTTAAAAATGAAAGCATTTGTGGATAAAGACGTTTGTATAGGTTGTGGAGCATGCACAGGAATATGCCCAAAAATATTTGAAATAGATGAAGATGGACTAGCAATAGCTATAGATTCTCAAATAAGCAAAGAACTAGAAGAATTAGCAGTTGAAGCATGTGAAGGATGTCCAGTGGATGCAATAACAGTAGAATAATTTATAAATAATTACTATTATAAAAAAGTGAAAGTTTGGGAGACTAATTCCTAAAGCTTTCACTTTTTTTTATTAGATTTATTATAATTTTACAAACAAAATAAAACACAATTTATGTTATAATTATACATTATAAAGTAATAGGAGGAAGTATGACAAAAAATATAGAGATAATCATGATAGTAATAGACTTAATTTTAATTATGTATTTCTTTAATTATGCAGTAACTACTACGGATATGTTTACAAGGTTAATCAGTTGTGCTGCGATAACTATGGAAGTATTCTTCATAAGAAGACAATTTAAAATGATAAAAAAATCAAAAGAAATGAAACAATAATAAATTAACAAATTTTTAAATATGATTTTATATATGTTATTTAGGGTATAAACTTAAAAAACATATAGAGGTGAAATAAATGAATTATATAAATATAAACAATGAAACTTTAAGAAAAATAGTTAAGGAAGATATATTATTATTAGATATAAGAACTAAAGAAGAATATGAAGAAAAAAACATACCAAATTCAATTAATATTCAACTAAATGATTTATTATATAATATAGATGAGATAGAAGAATATAAAAATAAA
>CAMTIM010000021.1 GCA_947072565.1 uncultured Peptostreptococcaceae bacterium
TATGGCAGTTGAGTTAATAAACTCAATATGTGTTGAAGAAGGATTAAGATTCGCAATAAGAGAAGGTGGAAGAACAGTAGCATCAGGTGTTGTTGCTTCTATAGTTGAGTAATCTCTTATATACGATTAATCAATAGATAAAAGAGGGGGATTATACTCCTCTTTTTTTAACTTGAAAACTACAAAAACATTGACACGACTATTATTTTGTGATAACTTATACAAGGTAATACTCAGGAAGGTAATAGTACCTTAATGATACTAATTGAGGTATTATCTTAATAATATATATTATTGTATTAACAAAGTTGGAGGTGTAGCAGATGAGAGTTAAAGTAACTTTAGCATGTACAGAATGTAAGCAAAGAAACTACAATACTACTAAGAACAAGAAGAATAACCCAGACAGAATAGAATTACAAAAATACTGTAGATTTTGTAAGAAGCATACTGCGCATAAAGAAACAAAATAGTTTTTTATAAGGATGTGAGTGTGAGTGGCTGCCCAAGTAAATCAAGGCATAAAAACTAAAAAAAGATTCAGTTTAATTTCATATACAAAAGAGACTAAGCAAGAATTAAAAAGAGTTTCGTGGCCAACAAAACAAGAATTACTTAAAAATACAGGGGTGGTTTTAACTGTAGTTATTTCATCTACTATATTAGTGTGGGTTTTAGATAGTGTATTATCTGGTGCACTAGGGCTGATACTAAAATAGACAAAAAGGAGAAAATAATATGTCGGAATTACAAGAAGCAAGATGGTATGTTGTACATACTTATTCAGGACATGAGAATAAAGTTAAAGCTACCATAGAAAAAGCTGTCAAAACAAGAGGTATGGAAGATCACATCACTCAAGTGGTTGTACCAACTGAAGATGTGGTTGAAACTACTAAAACAGGAAAAGAAAAAACTAGACAACGTAAGGTGTTTCCTGGTTATGTCATAGTTAAAATGGTAATAACTGATGAATCTTGGTATGTCGTAAGAAATACTAAGGGAGTTACTGGATTTGTTGGACCTGGGTCTAAGCCAGTAGCGTTAAGTGAAGACGAAGTTATAACTATGGGTATAGAATTAACTGAACCTAAAATAGCAAGTAACGATATCGATCTAGAAATAGGGGATACTGTAGAAGTTGCTAATGGTCCATTTAGTGGACAAATAGGTACAGTTGAAGAAATCAACCTTGAAACAAAAGAAACAAAAGTTTGTATAGATGCATTCGGTAAGAAAACTCTATTTGTTGTAGAGTTCGATAGCATACAAAAAATTTAATTGCTATATTAATTATAGAAACAAAATAAGGAGGTCCGCAAATGGCTAAAAAAGTTATAGGTCAAATAAAATTACAAATACCTGCAGGGAAAGCTACTCCAGCTCCACCAGTTGGACCAGCATTAGGACAACACGGTGTTAACATAATGGGATTCACAAAAGAATTCAATGCTAAGACTGCAGATCAAGCTGGAATGATAATACCAGTTGTTATAACTGTATATCAAGACAGATCATTCTCATTCATAACAAAAACTCCACCGGCTGCAGTATTATTAAAGAAAGCTGCTGGTTTAGATTCAGCTTCTGGAGAACCAAACAAGAAGAAGGTTGCAACTTTATCTTCTGCTAAAATAAGAGAAATCGCTGAATTAAAGATGCCAGACTTAAATGCTGCATCAGTAGAAACTGCTATGAGTATGATAGCTGGTACTGCAAGAAGTATGGGTATCGTTGTAGAAGACTAATTAAAATAATTAGACACTTCTTTATAGAAGTGGGAGGTTTAATAAACCGAATAAAACCACAAGGAGGATATTTAAAATGGCTAAAGTAGGAAAAAAATACGCTCAAGCGTTAAGTAAAATAGACAGAACTAAGTTATATGATGCTACAGAAGCATTATCATTAGTTGTAGACGTTGCTACTGCAAAGTTTGATGAAACTGTAGAAGCACACATAAAGTTAGGTGTTGACTCAAGACATGCTGACCAACAAGTAAGAGGTGCGGTAGTATTACCTCACGGAACTGGTAAAACTAAAAGAGTTTTAGTTTTTGCTAAAGGTGAAAAAGCTAAAGAAGCAGAAGCTGCTGGAGCTGACTTTGTAGGAGCTGAAGATTTAGTTCAAAAAATACAAGGTGAAAACTGGTTTGAATTTGATGTAATAGTTGCTACTCCAGATATGATGGGTGTAGTAGGTAGATTAGGTAGAGTATTAGGACCTAAAGGTTTAATGCCAAACCCTAAATCAGGAACTGTTACTTTCGATGTAGCTAAAGCTATAGACGAAATAAAAGCTGGTAAAGTTGAATATAGATTAGATAAAACTAATATAATTCACGTTACAGTAGGAAAAGTATCTTTCGGTGGAGAAAAATTAACTGAAAACTTTGCTGCATTAATGGACGCTGTAATAAAAGCTAAGCCATCTGCTGCTAAAGGACAATACTTAAAGAGTGTTGCAGTAACATCTACTATGGGACCTGGTGTTAAAATAAACCCAGCTAGAATAGCAGAATAATAAAACTGTTGACATAGATAATCATAAATGTTAATATAACATTTGTTGATATAAAAAAGAATAGATTTGCCGTAGACAGTAGGTGCTGTAAAGCTTAAAATTCCTACCGAGGTTTTAGATAAATTGAAATTACTAAAGCTTTTGTTGTCTTATTTTGACTCAGAAGCTTTTTTAAATGAGATTGCGGCGAATACTAAACCTATTAGGTGAAGGAGGTGCACAATTAGATGAGACAAGCTATAGAAGTTAAATCACACGTTGTTACTGAAATAGTTGAGAAGTTACAAAAATCTTGTGCTGCTGTTATAGTTGACTATAAGGGATTAACAGTTGAAGAAGTAACTGAACTAAGAAAGAAAATGAGAGACGCTGGTGTTGAATATAAGGTATACAAAAACACTTTAGTAAGAAGAGCTGCTAAAGAGGTTGGTATAGAACAATTCAATGACGAGTTATTAGTTGGAACTAATGCGATAGCATTCGGATACGAAGATCCTGTTGCACCAGCTAGAATATTAAAAGAATTTATGGATTCTCATCCAAAAATGCAATTAAAAATGGGTGTAGTAGAAGGAGAATTCTACAACGAAACTCAAATAGTTGAGTTCGCTAACATACCATCAAGAGAAGTTCTTCTTGCTAAATTACTTGGAAGCTTAAAAGCTCCAGTATCAAACTTTGCATACTTAGTAGATGCAATAGCTAAGAAAGCTGAAGGACAAGAAGCTTAATTGTCAATTTAGTGAAAATTATTATATAATTTTACATTAATATTATTAAAACGAAAAAAAATGCGGAGGTGCTTAAAATGACAATAGAACAAATATTAGAAGCTATAGAAAACATGAAAGTTTTAGAATTAAACGAATTAGTTAAAGCTGCTGAAGAAAAATTCGGTGTATCTGCTTCAGCTCCAGTAATGGTTGCTGGTGCTGCAGGTGCTGCTGCTGAAGAAAAGACTGAGTTTGATGTTATATTAACTAGTGCTGGATCTTCAAAAGTTGGAGTTATAAAAGCTGTTAGAGAAATAACTGGATTAGGATTAAAAGAAGCTAAAGAAGTAGTTGATAACGCTCCTAAAGCTGTTAAAGAAGGAGCTTCTAAAGAAGAAGCTGAGCAAATGAAAGAAAAATTAGAAGCTGCAGGTGCTTCAGTAGAAGTTAAGTAGTTTTCTTTAAAAAGATGTCCCAAGGGACATCTTTTTTATTCTAAATGATTTTTATAAAATTAAGTTATATATTTTATGCGATATAAGATGTTAAACTATATGTTTAAAGATATATAAACTTGAATAGATGGAGTCTTTTGACTTCTTTTTTTATGTAATAAGAAAATATGTGTAAAAAAAAGAATTTTAAATTGGTATTTTGTGCATAATAAATAATGCACATTTTGCATTTGAAATTAAATAAAAAGATTAGATGCAAGTTACATATTGAAAAATACTTGACATTATGATAAAATTGTTAGATGCGTTAGAATAAACTATGGTTTTATTTTTAATTATTGAGAGGTGAAAAGTGAATGCCACATCCTGTCACGATAGGTAAAAGAACTAGAATGAGCTTTTCTAAGATAAAGGAAATAGCTGATGTACCAAATCTTATAGAACTACAAGTAGATTCATATAAGTGGTTTATTGAAGAAGGTTTAAAGGAAGTATTTGAAGACATTTCACCAATAGAAGATTATACAGGTAATCTTATATTAGAATTTGTTGATTACTCTTTAGACGATAAACCTAAATACGATATAGAAGAATGTAAAGATAGAGATGCTACATATTGTGCACCTCTAAAAGTTAAAGTAAGACTTATAAATAAGGAAACTGGGGAAATCAAAGAGCAAGAAGTTTTCATGGGAGACTTCCCATTAATGACAGAAAGAGGAACTTTTGTAATTAATGGTGCTGAGAGAGTTATAGTAAGTCAATTAGTTAGATCTCCAGGCGTTTATTATGCCCAAGAAAGAGATAAAACAGGTAAGAGATTAATATCATCTACTGTTATTCCTAACAGAGGTGCGTGGTTAGAGTACGAAACTGATTCTAATGATATTATATCTGTAAGAGTTGACAGAACTAGAAAACAACCAGTTACGGTTTTATTAAGAGCTTTAGGAATAGGAACGGATGCAGAAATAATTGATCTTCTAGGTGAAGATGAGAGATTAGCTGCAACTTTAGAAAAAGACAACACTACTACAGTTGAAGAAGGTTTAATTGAGATCTACAAGAAATTAAGACCAGGTGAACCTCCTACAGTAGAAAGTGCATCATCATTATTAAATGCTTTATTCTTTGATCCAAAGAGATATGATTTAGCTAAAGTAGGTAGATATAAGTTTAACAAAAAACTTGCTCTATGTTACAGAATAATGAATAGAGTATCAGCTGAAGATATAGTTAACCAAGAAACTGGTGAAGTATTCGTTAAAGCTGGTGACAAAATAAGTTATGAAATAGCTAAAGATATACAAAACTCAGGTATTAATGTAGTTACTTTATTAATGGGTGATGAAAAAACTGTTAAAGTTATAGGGAATAATTTTGTAGATATCAAATCTCATATTAGCTTTGATATAGACGGATTAAATATAAAAGAAAAAGTTCATTATCCAACTTTAAAAGAAATAATAGACGAGTATAGTGACGAAGAAGAAATAAAAGAAGCTATAAAATCTAGAATAAAAGAACTTATACCAAAGCATATATTATTAGATGATATAATCGCTTCTATAAGTTATGAATTCAATATATTCCATAAAATAGGAAATATAGATGATATAGACCATTTAGGAAATAGAAGAATAAGATCAGTTGGTGAGTTATTACAAAACCAAGTGAGAATAGGTCTTTCAAGAATGGAAAGAGTTATAAAAGAAAGAATGACAGTTCAGGATATGGAAGCTATAACGCCACAAGCGTTAGTTAACATAAGACCTGTTTCTGCAGCTATAAAAGAATTCTTTGGAAGCTCTCAGTTATCTCAGTTCATGGACCAAACAAACCCATTATCTGAATTAACTCATAAGAGAAGATTATCAGCATTAGGACCAGGTGGACTTTCAAGAGAAAGAGCTGGATTCGAAGTGCGTGACGTACATCATTCTCACTATGGTAGAATGTGTCCTATAGAAACTCCAGAGGGACCAAACATCGGTCTTATAAACTCATTAAGTACTTATGCTAAAATAAATGAGTTTGGTTTCATAGAATCACCTTACAGACAAGTGGACAAAGAAGCTGGAAGAGTTACTAACAAGATACAGTACTTAACAGCAGACGAAGAAGATTTATTCATAAGAGCCCAAGCGAATGAGCCATTAGAAGAAGATGGAACTTTTGTAAACAACAGAGTTGTGTGTAGAACTAAGAACGGTGCAGTAGAATTAGTTTCAGTTAACAAAGTTGATTTTATGGATATCTCTCCAAAACAAGTTGTTTCTATAGCAACAGCTATGATACCATTCTTAGAAAATGATGATGCCAACCGTGCGCTGATGGGATCAAACATGCAACGTCAAGCAGTACCTTTAGTGAGAAGAGAAGCTCCTATTATAGGTACAGGGGTTGAGTACAGAGCTGCTAAAGATTCAGGAGCAGTTGTAGTTGCTAAGAATTCAGGTATAGCTGAAAGAGTAACAGCTGATGAAATGGTAATAAAAAGAGAAGATGGAAATAGAGATAGATATAAATTACTTAAATTTAAACGTTCTAACTCAGGTACTTGTATAAACCAAACTCCTATAATAGAAAGAGGAGATCGCATAGAAAAGGGTGACGTAATAGCAGATGGACCAGCTACAGACTTAGGTGAAGTAGCATTAGGAAGAAACTGCTTTATAGCATTCATGACATGGGAAGGTTACAACTACGAGGATGCCATCTTAATTAACGAAAGATTAGTTAAAGAAGATAGATTATCAACAATTCATATTGAAGAATACGAATCAGAAGCTAGAGATACTAAATTAGGACCAGAAGAAATAACTAGAGATATACCAAATGTTGGAGAAAGTGCTACAAAGAACTTAGATGACAGAGGTATAATAAGAATAGGTGCTGAAGTAGATTCAGGAGATATATTAGTTGGTAAGGTAACTCCAAAAGGAGAAACTGAGCTTACTGCTGAAGAAAGATTACTTCGTGCTATATTTGGAGAAAAAGCTAGAGAAGTTAGAGATACTTCACTTAAGGTTCCTCATGGAGAATCTGGTATAATAGTTGACGTAAAGATATTCACTAGAGAAAATGGAGACGATTTATCTCCAGGTGTTAATGAATTAGTTAGATGCTATATAGCTAAAAAGAGAAAGATAAAAGTTGGAGATAAAATGGCTGGGCGTCATGGTAATAAAGGGGTCATCTCTAGAATATTACCTGAAGAAGATATGCCATTTATGGAAGACGGAACTCCTCTTGATATAGTTCTTAACCCTCAAGGTATACCATCTCGTATGAACATCGGACAGGTGTTAGAAGTTCATTTAGGACTTGCAGCTAATACTTTAGGATGGCATGTTGCTACTTCAGTATTCGATGGAGCTAAAGAAGCAGACATAAGAAGTGCTTTAACAAAAGCTGGATATCCAGACGATGGAAAAGTAACTTTATACGATGGTAGAACAGGTGATACTTTTGACAATAGAATAACAGTAGGATACATGTACATGCTGAAACTACATCACTTAGTTGATGATAAGTTACATGCAAGAAGTACAGGACCATACTCATTAGTTACTCAACAGCCACTAGGTGGTAAAGCACAATTTGGTGGACAAAGATTTGGAGAGATGGAGGTTTGGGCTCTAGAAGCATACGGAGCTGCTCATATACTTCAAGAGATACTTACTGTTAAGTCTGATGACGTTGTAGGACGTGTTAGAGCATACGAAGCAATAGTTAAGGGAGAAAATATCCCTGAACCAGGAATACCAGAATCATTTAAGGTTCTTATAAAAGAACTTCAAAGTTTATGCTTAGATGTAAAGGTATTAACAGAAGAAGACCAGGAAATAGAAGTTAGAGAATCTTTAGATGTAGATGACTCTACTGGTGAATTTGAGTTAGACATTATAGATAATATCCAAGAGATGGAAGAAAATCATATAATAGAAGAAATCGAAGATGATTTCGAAAAAGTAGAAGTAGAAGTAGAAGCAATAGCAATAGATGAAGCTGAAGTAGTAGAAAGCATAGATTTCGAAGAAGACATAGTCTATGAAGAAGAAATAGACTTTGATGATACTGAAGACTTTGATGCATAAATTTTATTAATGTAAATATCAAATAGAAGGGAGAGAACTCCTTGTTTGAATTAAACAATTTCGAGTCGATAAAGATAGCATTGGCTTCTCCAGAAAAAATAAGACAATGGTCTAGAGGAGAAGTAAAAAAGCCTGAAACTATAAACTACCGTACACTTAAACCAGAGAAAGATGGTCTTTTCTGTGAAAGAATATTTGGACCTCAAAAAGACTGGGAGTGTCACTGTGGTAAATACAGAAGAGTAAGATACAAAGGTGTAGTTTGTGATAGATGTGGGGTAGAAGTAACAAAAGCTAAGGTAAGAAGAGAAAGAATGGGACATATAGAGCTAGCAGCTCCTATGTCTCATATCTGGTACTTCAAAGGTATACCAAGTAGAATGGGTCTTTTACTTGATATGTCTCCTAGATCTTTAGAAAAAATATTATACTTTGCATCATATGTTGTAGTTGATTCAGGAGAAACTGGATTAAATACAAAGCAACTATTAACAGAAAAAGAATATAGAACTGCTGTTGAAAAGTATGGATACAATACTTTCACTATAGGTATGGGTGCTGAAGCTGTAAAACAATTATTACAAAATATTGATTTAGAGCAAGAAAGCAAAGATTTAAGAGCGGACTTAAAAGATAGCACTGGACAAAAAAGAGTTAGAACTATAAGAAGATTAGAAGTGGTAGAAGCATTCAAAAAGTCTGGGAATAAACCAGAGTGGATGATAGTAGAAGCTATACCAGTTATACCTCCAGATTTAAGACCTATGGTACAACTTGATGGAGGAAGATTTGCAACTTCTGATTTAAATGATTTATATAGAAGAGTTATAAATAGAAATAACAGATTAAAGAGATTATTAGAGCTTGGAGCACCGGACATAATAGTAAGAAATGAAAAGAGAATGCTTCAAGAAGCTGTAGATGCTTTAATTGACAATGGTAGAAGAGGTAGACCTGTAACAGGACCTGGTAATAGACCACTTAAGTCATTATCAGATATGTTAAAAGGAAAGCAAGGACGTTTCCGTCAAAACTTACTTGGTAAGCGTGTTGACTACTCAGGACGTTCAGTTATAGTCGTTGGACCAGAACTTAAATTCTATCAATGTGGTCTTCCAAAGAAAATGGCACTTGAATTATTCAAACCATTTGTTATGGATAAACTAGTTAAAGAAGGGCATGCACATAATATAAAAAGTGCAAAGTCTATAGTAGAAAAAGTTAAACCAGAGGTTTGGGATGTTCTAGAAGACGTTATAAAAAGTCATCCAGTACTTCTTAACCGTGCACCTACTCTTCATAGATTAGGGATACAAGCATTTGAACCAATATTAGTTGAAGGAAAAGCTATAAAGTTACATCCACTTGTATGTACAGCATACAATGCTGACTTTGATGGTGACCAAATGGCAGTTCACGTTCCTTTATCAGTTGAAGCCCAAGCGGAAGCAAGATTCTTAATGTTATCTATTAACAATATACTTGCACCTAAAGATGGTACTCCAATAACTACTCCTTCTCAGGATATGGTTTTAGGATGTTACTACTTAACAATAGAAGCTCAAGGTGGAGAAAGAGGAACAGGTACAACATTTAAAGACTTCAATGAACTATTACTTGCTTATCAAAATAATGCAGTTGAGTTACACTCATTAGTAAAGATGAGAATAGTGCTTGAAGATGGTAGAAGATCAATTGTTGAAAGTACAGTTGGTAGATTTATATTCAACGAACAAATACCTCAAAACTTAGGATTTGTTGATAGAGAAAAAGATCCGTTTGGATTAGAGGTTGACTATTTAGTTGATAAAAAATCTTTAGGTGTAATAATAGACAAATGTTTCAGAAAACATGGAAATACAGATACTGCTGTATTACTTGATTATATAAAATCACTAGGATTTAAGTATTCTACAAGAGGTGGATTAACAGTTGCCGTTGCAGATATGACAATTCCAGAAGCTAAAAAAGGTTATGTAACTTTAGCTGAAGAAAAAGTTGATAAATATGAAAAAGCATATAGAAGAGGTCTAATATCTAACGAAGAGAGATATGAAAGAGTTATAGAAACTTGGACAGAAACAACTGAAAAAGTTACAGATGCTCTTATGGAAGGTTTAGACAGATTAAATAATATATATATAATGGCTCATTCAGGAGCCAGAGGATCGAAAAACCAGATAAGACAGTTAGCTGGTATGCGTGGACTTATGGCCAATGCATCTGGTAAAACAGTTGAAGTTCCAGTTAAATCTAACTTCCGTGAAGGTTTATCAGTAATGGAATACTTTACATCTTCACATGGTGCTAGAAAAGGTCTTGCCGATACTGCACTACGTACAGCCGATTCAGGTTACTTAACAAGAAGACTTGTTGATGTCAGTCAAGATGTTATAGTAAGAGATGTAGACTGTGGAACTACGGATACAACAGAAATCTTTGCAATAAAAGATGGAAATGAAGTAATAGAAGTACTATACGATAGAATGGTAGGAAGATACACTATAGATGCTATAGTACATCCAACTACTGGAGAAGTTATAGTAGAAGCTGATTCTATGATTCAAGAAGATGAAGCTGAAAAAATAGTAGCATCAGGAATAGAAACAGTTCAAATAAGAACAGTTCTTAACTGTAAAACAAACCACGGAGTTTGTTCTAAGTGTTACGGTAGAAACCTTGCTACAGGTAAGGAAGTAAACATAGGTGAAGCTGTAGGTATAATAGCTGCTCAATCAATCGGTGAGCCAGGTACACAGCTTACAATGCGTACATTCCATACAGGTGGGGTTGCCGGTGGAGATATAACTCAAGGTCTTCCAAGGGTTGAGGAATTATTCGAAGCCAGAAAACCAAAAGGTTTAGCGTTAATTACTGAAGTTGCTGGTAGAGTTGAAATAGACGAAACTGGTAAGAAGAAGGAAATAGCTATAGTACCACAAACAGGAGAAACAGAAATATACGCAATACCTTACGGATCAAGATTGAGAGTTAAACAAGGACAAATGGTTGTAGCTGGTGAAGCTTTAACTCAAGGTTCTATAAACCCTCATGATATAGTAAGAGTACAGGGTATAGGTGGAGTTCAAGAGTATATAGTTAAAGAAGTACAAAGAGTTTATAGAATGCAAGGTGTTGACGTTAACGATAAGCATATAGAAGTAATTGTAAGACAAATGCTTTCTAAAGTTAAGGTTGAAGATCCAGGAGATACAGATTTATTACCAGGTGGATATGAAGATGTATTAACATTCAATAAATGTAACGAAGAAGCTATAGCTCAAGGATTAAGACCAGCTGTTGCTAAGAGAACTTTACTTGGTATAACTAAGGCATCTCTTGCTACAGAATCATTCTTATCAGCTGCATCATTCCAGGAAACTACAAGAGTATTAACAGAAGCTGCTATAAAAGGAAAAGAAGACCATTTAATAGGTCTGAAAGAGAATGTTATAATAGGTAAGTTAATACCAGCAGGAACTGGTATGAAGAGATATAAAAACATAGCTGTTGAAAGAATAGAAGACTAGAATCGAAAGTTAAGCCTTTATACTTATAAAGAAATCTTGACATAGATTATGTCTGGTGATAAAATGTAAAAGTGTGCAATTGAAAGTCGATTAAGAGCTTGTATAAGTTCTTAATTACTTTCGATTGAACTTTTAATAAATAATAATAGTAGCACCAAACTGCAAAGAGCTAAAACCACATAAAATGTGTGTTAATAGACATTTAATTGTAAAGTAACGGAAGTTACTATAAATACTCAATATGATTTCATATTGATGTAGTTGGCGGTCATAAAGATCGAAAATTTTAAAAAAGGAGGTGCATGTCATGCCAACGATTAACCAATTAGTTCGTAAAAAAAGACAAGCAATAGAGAAAAAATCTACTGCTCCAGCATTACAAAAGGGATATGATTCTTTACACAAGAAGTCTACTGATGCAAGTGCTCCACAAAAAAGAGGAGTTTGTACTTCAGTAAAAACAGTTACTCCTAAGAAACCTAACTCAGCTTTAAGAAAAGTTGCAAGAGTTAGATTAACAAACGGAATAGAAGTTTCTGCTTATATACCAGGTGAAGGCCACAACTTACAAGAGCATAGTGTTGTTCTTATAAGAGGAGGAAGAGTAAAAGACCTTCCAGGGGTTAGATACCACATACTTAGAGGTACATTAGATACTGCAGGTGTTGATAAGAGAATGCAATCAAGATCTAAATACGGTGCTAAGAGACCTAAAGCTGCAAAAAAATAGTAAAAACTAACAATTGATTATACGTGCGGTGCTTTAAATATATAGATATTTATGGCATCACGGCATTTTAGTTATGTCGAGTACCTATGATTTAAGATTTAATAATTAAGGAGGGAAGCAAAATGCCAAGAAAAGGTAATGTTCCAAAAAGAGAAGTATTAGCTGATCCAATGTATGGAAGTAAAGTAGTTACTAAGCTAATAAACAATTTAATGATGGATGGAAAAAAAGGGAAGTCTCAAGCAATAGTATATGATGCTTTCGCTATAATAGCTGAAAAAACTGGTGAAGAGGCTATTGAAGTATTCAATAGAGCTATGGAAAACATAATGCCAGTTTTAGAAGTTAAAGCTAGAAGAGTTGGTGGAGCTAACTACCAAGTACCTATAGAGGTTAGACCTGAAAGAAGACAAACTTTAGGTTTAAGATGGTTAGTAAACTACACTAGAGCTCGTGGAGAAAAAGGTATGGTTGAGAAGTTATCTAAAGAGATAATGGATGCTGCTAACAACACAGGAGCTTCAGTTAAGAAAAAAGAAGATACTCATAAAATGGCAGAAGCTAATAAAGCATTTGCTCATTATAGATTCTAATAGCAAGATACAGATACCTTTAAAAGGATATCGTAAGGAGGAGAACCATGGCTAGAAAGTTTCCTTTAGAAAGAACTAGGAATATAGGAATCATGGCTCATATAGATGCAGGAAAAACTACTACTACAGAAAGAATCCTATTCTATACAGGGCAAACTCATAAAATCGGAGAAACTCATGAAGGAGCTTCTCAAATGGACTGGATGGAGCAAGAGAAGGAGAGAGGTATAACAATTACTTCTGCTGCTACTACTGCTACTTGGAAAGACCATAGAATAAATGTAATAGATACTCCAGGTCACGTAGACTTCACTGTTGAAGTTGAAAGATCTTTAAGAGTTCTTGATGGTGCAGTTGCTGTATTCTGTGCTAAAGGTGGGGTTGAACCTCAATCTGAGAACGTATGGAGACAAGCTGATAACTACGGAGTGCCTAGAATGGCTTTCGTAAACAAGATGGATATCATGGGTGCAGATTTCTACAATGTTGTACAAATGATGAAAGATAGATTAGCTGCTAATGCAGTTCCAGTTCAATTACCAATAGGTAAAGAAGACTGGTTAGAAGGTGAAGTTGACCTTGTAGAAATGTGTGCTCACGTTTACAAGGATGACTTAGGAGTAGAAATAGTAAGAACTGAAATACCAGAAGATATGAAAGAATTAGCTGCAGAGTGGAGAGAAAAGCTTGTAGAAGCTGTTGCCGAAACTGATGAAGAATTAATGATGAAATATCTTGAAGGTGAAGAGTTCACTACAGAAGAAATAAAAGTTGCATTAAGAAAAGCTACTATAGCTTGCGAAATCAACCCAGTATTCTGTGGATCTGCTTACAAGAACAAAGGTGTTCAGTTATTATTAGATGGTGTTGTTGAATACTTACCAGCTCCAACTGATATAGCTGCTATAAAAGGTGTTTTAGAAGATGGAGAAGAAGCAGAAAGACATTCATCTGATGAAGAGCCATTCTCAGCTTTAGCATTCAAGATAATGACTGACCCATTCGTTGGGAAGTTAGCATTCTTCAGAGTTTACTCTGGAGTAATATCTAGTGGATCTTATATCTTAAACTCTACTAAAAACAAGAGAGAGAGATTAGGACGTATACTACAAATGCATGCTAATACTAGAGAAGAAATAACTGAAGTATATGCAGGAGATATAGCTGCTGCTGTTGGATTAAAAGAAACTACAACTGGAGATACTTTATGTGATCCAGCTAATCCAATAATACTTGAGACTATGGAATTCCCTGAGCCAGTTATATCTGTTGCTATAGAGCCTAAGTCAAAAGCTGCTCAAGAAAAGATGGGTGTAGCTCTTCAAAAGTTAGTTGAAGAAGATCCAACTTTCAGAGTTAGAACTGACGAAGAAACAGGACAAACTATAATATCAGGTATGGGTGAATTACACTTAGAGATAATAGTTGATAGATTATTAAGAGAATTTAAAGTTGAAGCTAACGTTGGAGCTCCACAAGTTGCTTATAGAGAAACTATAACTCAACCAGTAGATATTGAGTACAAGTATTCTAAGCAATCAGGTGGTAGAGGACAATATGGTCACGTTAAGATCAGAGTTAACCCTCAAGATCCAGGTCTTGGATATACATTCACAAACAAAACTGTTGGTGGATCTGTACCTAAGGAATATGTTGGACCAACTGATGCAGGTATACAAGGAGCTATGGCTGCTGGTGTAGTTGCTGGATTCCCAGTTGTTGACGTTGCTGTTGAATTATATGATGGTTCTTATCATGATGTCGATTCATCAGAAATGGCATTCAAAATGGCTGGATCTATGGCTATGAAAGAAGCTTTAAGAAAAGGTAACTCTATATTACTTGAGCCTTACTTCAAAGTTGAAGTTGTTACTCCTGAAGATTACATGGGAGACGTTATGGGTGGATTAAACTCTAAGAGAGGTTTAATACAAGGTATGGAAGCTAGATCTGGTGCACAAGTTATAAATGCATTCGTTCCACTTTCAGAAATGTTTGGATACTCTACTGAGTTAAGATCATCTACTCAAGGTCGTGCAACTTACACTATGATATTTGATCATTATGCACAAGTTCCAGCTTCAGTTGCTAAGAAAATAGCTGAAGGTAAATAATAAATATAAAAAAATAAAATAAGTAAGGCGAGGTATTCCTCGTCTTACATAAATATATATAGGAGGTATTTCAAAATGGCTAAAGCTAAATTTGAAAGAAATAAACCACACGTTAATATAGGAACTATAGGACACGTTGACCACGGTAAAACTACATTAACTGCTGCAATAACTAAAACGTTATTCGACAGATATCAATTAGGAGAAGCAGTAGACTTCGCTAATATAGATAAAGCTCCAGAAGAAAGAGAAAGAGGAATCACAATATCAACAGCTCACGTTGAGTATGAAACTCCAAACAGACATTAC